>JADGBW010000175.1 GCA_015231305.1 Magnetococcales bacterium
TATTTTACAAATAATTTGCTTGGTAATTTCACTAGATTGCTGCCTTGATGTTGATAATTGCTATGAAGCTGTAGCTGACAAGCAACCTTGAAGCAACAGTAGGGTTGCCCCTATGATTAACGTTAAAGAGTAGTTTTGTGGAGCTAGACAACGATCTTTTTGAGTTATAATAACCTGCACTCTCTTTCAGTCAATAATTTTGCAGTAAGACCTCTTTACGCTACAGGCAGCCTTTTTAATGACGGGGTTTATGGAGATAATAGCTGGTTTAGATTAAAATGTTATATGGTTCATGCCTGGGCATCAGAGTTTTAAAAAAGCTCATAGCTAAACAGTGACTCTAGTAAATAGAGGTGTATCATATAATAATTGAGTAATATTTTACTGTTTTATGAGTCACAAACTATTTGATACCGCTGGTGGTTTTGCATTTTTATAATGTTTTAGTGGCGAAGTTATTATAAAAGACAGTCACCTATCAGGATACCGATACAGATGATTATTGGAGTTGATTCATTTCTGGACAACGATATCCCACTGATAGATGTCCGCTCGCCTAGTGAGTACATACAGGGCCATATTCCTGGTGCAGTTAGCCTTCCGTTATTCACTGATGACGAACGCTGTCAGGTTGGCACTACCTACAAACAGATAGGAGCAAAAGAGGCTTTTCAGATGGGCCTGGATTTTGTCGGGCCAAAAATGTCTTATTTTGTTTCTAAAGGGGAAAAACTGAGCTGCAATAACAAGGTAAATATCTACTGCTGGCGAGGTGGGAAACGCTCACAAAGCATAGGCTGGCTATTACAGCAAGCTGGTTTGCATGTAAATGTACTGCAAGGTGGCTACAAGAGCTATAGGCAACAGGCTATGCAACAGTTATCAGAACCGGCCAAAATTATTGTAATTGGTGGAGGTACCGGTAGTGGCAAGACTGAAATTCTTAAACAGTTGCAACACCTTGGAGAACAGGTACTGGATCTTGAGGGGCTGGCTAACCACCGAGGTTCGGCATTTGGTGGTATTGGTCAACAAAACCAGCCTAGCAATGAGCAGTTTTTTAATAAAATATGGGAAAAATGGCGAAGCTTTGACCATACACAGACCATATGGATAGAGAACGAGAGCCTATGCATCGGCAGAGTGACGGTTCCAGAACCACTGCTTGCACAGATGAAAGAGGCCCCTCTGCTAGTATTGAGTGCTCCATTAAAGATGCGAGTGCAGTACCTTATAGATCTCTATGGTGGTCAACCCAAGGATAAAGTAGAGCTAGCCATACACAAAATAAGAAAAAAACTTGGGCTACGTGATACCAAGCAGATGTTGAGTGATCTAAACAAAGGAGATCTTGTGGCGGTGGTAAATCGTCTGCTAAAATATTACGATAAAAGCTATCAACACTGCCTAAGCCGAACTGATCCAACCCGTATTCAAAGTGTTATTCCAAGCCAGTCGGTCTTTGCATGGGATGGCTGGGTTAAACATATGGCAACATCATTGATGGAGTTCCACTATAAAAGCGGTTAAAACTCATTATCTTAAGTTATAAACATGGGTATTGACGGTAAATTTCTGATAATGTACTTTGATAAACATGGTTGTGCCTTTTAAAAAAGGAGAGCAAGTGATGGTAGATGTACAGAAATTGAGGCAGATAAATCTTTTTATAGATTTGACCGATGATGAGTTACAGGCAATTTCTGAGTTCTGCACCATAAAAGAGTTTGCTGACGGTGAGGTTATTTTGTATGACGTTGGCGAAGAGATTGTTCGAGATCTGTTTTTACTGATAGATGGAGCACTTAGGGTTAGAAAACGTGTTTCAAAAATACGCCCTTGGAAAAGGATAGATATCAAAGCAATTGACAACGAAGTATTTGGAGAGGTTGGCTGGTTGCTTGGCACAGCACCATCAGCAGAAGTCTCAAGCGATGGCGAAAGTCAAATGCTTGTTGTTGATGGCAAAAAACTGTTCTCTCTTTGCGAAAAAAACAACTCGATAGGCAATCATATTCATTACCGTATTGCTGCTATTCTTGCTTTGAGGGTTACATATCACACAACGTTGCTTAACGAATAGTTTTGCTGTTTAATCTGGATCTATTAATTATCAAGCTTTTCATTTTATAAAGCTGGAGGCTGCATGGATTTTAAATTCCTATATTTTTTGAGAAATTTTTTTATCCTGCTTGGTGTAAGCTTCTTTGTTCTTTCAATTTACCCTTTTGTGCAGTATCAAAAAACATCTGACTGGCCATCGGTTACCGGAACAATTACCCACTCTGAATTAAGTGAAGGTGATTCAATACTCCTTGGCCTTATCAATGTCTACCATATCAACATTACTTTCGACTACAAAGTAGCTGACAAAAAACTCTCAGGAAATAGAGTCCAGTATGGAATTGCTGGAAAAACATTTATCTTCAAACGATTTGCCAAAGGAATGGTAGACCGCTACCCAGTTGGAAAATCAACGCCTGTCTACTATAATCCAGAAAACCCAGAAGATGAAATAGTTGAGTCGGCCCCCGTTATAGGCTTTAGTTTTTTATGGCTTGTTTTTACAGTTATGTTTCTAGGGCTGGCAGTTGTTTTTACAATCAAAAAAAATAGTATCCATGCAGACTATGCAGATGGCAACCTATCTCTACGACCCAGCGACCGAAATGAAGAGAATACTTTCAAAGATTTTTATCCAACTCAGATCTATAACCCACCTAAGTCAGATGCTGTTCAGCAGTCAGATTTCAACTCTACTCAAGAAGCAAGAAAACATCACAACAGCGGTGAAAATAGAACAAGTCATACTCATGAGTTTGAAGGTGACTATCCATCACAAATTTATAAGCCGCCAACTACAGTAAACAAAGCCTCTAAAGACCTAACTGTAAAAATTCCAGTAGTTGGCTGGAGGTTAAGAATAACTCTTGAAAAGGAGTAGTTTAACCTGTAGTGGAGACAACTGTATATAAGCTTGTGATGAACACCAAAACTACTCATCTAGATTTAAGGTTCTGGAGAGATACTTATGAATTATGAAGCAACATTAAAAAATGTCGAATTTGCTGTGCGGGTTCGTCTGCACCTAATGACAGGAGTAACTGTTGTTTTTTTGAGCATATATGGCAAAGTAGTCTGCCCTTTTATTGATACACTTACCTTTGGTCGCATTCTCTATGTGTTGGGCATTATCTATTTTTTTCAAATTTTAGCTCGAGAGCTACTCTATCTGTTTTTTCCAACCCCTGCCCTTGCAGTCTCTACATCACGACACGGTTTCCATATTTCTGTATTAACATGGCTATTAGCTGGAGTTGCCGCCAGTCTACTCCACTCTTATCTATATACGGACTTTCACTGGGCCAGTCACCTAAAGCTTCTATCAGGCTATTGGGGGCTTGGAGCAGGTATACTGTCTCAATTGGAGTATGTCGCTTTAGAAAAGCACTTTCGAGAGCTAAAAACCGGCACCCAACCAATAGTAAATGAGAAGATAACCAACCGCTTGATGGAGAGCTTTGCTGTTTTTACCGTAGTTCCTGCCTTAATGATGGTATTGGTCAGCTTTCGATTTGTTTTTGAGGGATTTACCAATCGTGCTGCCGCAGTAGAAGTTCTATTTTTAGGCGGATGTTTTGTGGTAGCTGGACTATTTGTCTCTTGGCAGTATGGACAGGCATTAAGAGAGGATTGTGACCACCTTACAGAGGCAGTTAATGAGGTATCAGAAGGCCATTTTGAGATTAATATTGACACATCACGCTCAGATGATCTGGGAAAAGTTGCAAAAGGCATAAATGTAATGGCTCATGGACTCCTTTTACGTGAGAAAATCCGTGATGCGTTTGGTCGTTTTGTCAATCCTGAAGTTGCAGACTCTTTTATAAAAAATTTTTCTGAGAATGACTCTACTATTAAAATGGGAGGAAAACGTCAAGAGGTAGCCATATTGATGGCAGATATTAGAGGTTTTACACCCATATCAGAATCTATGGGCCCGGAAGAAATCACCATTTTAATCAACGGATATTTCAGTGAAATGGTTGCTGGGGTACAGATGTATGGTGGTATGGTGGACAAGTTTATTGGTGATGCAATCATGGTTGTGTTTGGCCTAAGCGAAAAGCACCCAAACTATGCAAAAGATGCAGTATTAGCAGCTATAGAGATGCGAAGAAGGCTGGAAATTTTCAATAAAGCTCAAGCTGAAAGTGGAAATCAGACCATAGAAAACGGCATTGGAATCCACGTTGGAGAGGTTGTTGCCGGATACATAGGTAGCAAGGAGCGTTTGGAGTTTACTGTTATAGGCCATGCGGTAAATCTAGCTGCTCGTATTGAGAGCCAGACCAAAGCACCAAACCCACCGATTCTTTTCAGTGACACGGTTGCTGAACTAATTGCCAAAGATATTGATGTCAGACAGGTTGCAGAGGTGAACTTAAAAGGTGTCTCAGAGCAAACTATCCTGTATACAGTAATGTGATATCTACCCAACAATAGCTGAATTTATGAGTAGATGTTTGTCACCTACCTGAATTAGTGGCTTAATCTCTTTTGAATAAAACTCTTCATTATCGCAACACCTTGCCTCTCTAGAAAATTCATAAAAAACCAACTCAAAAATGTGGAAAAAATTTTTCATCTTTAATCTTATGAAACAATTTTCTGCACCATTAGCACCCGGTCTACCTATTCTTATTTAAGAGAAAAAATCCAATTACTAATTAGGCAATTTTTGCTTGTTTGGCCCTAACTCCCCCTGCATAAACCTGAAAATACATATACTCTTATTCTCATTAATTTATTGTTATTGAACAGTTAGCATTATTGGTATGGATTAAGCAGTTACTGAAAGTAAGTGACAAGGCAAAAGATGGATAAACTGTGTTACTAATATTTAATTTTGGAGATCTATTATGGGTATGTTGATAAACAAAGATGCTAAGGTGTTTTTTGCTCAAAGAAGGGTTATCAGACACATGTCTGGCAAAGCGTTATTGGTTGCTTTTTTTGCCTGGGCACTTTTTTATCTGTCACTGTGATGGCAGCTTAGAGATGCTGCATTCATGGCACCACATCTAAATTATTGAAACTCAAGGTTTTGTACTAGCAAACTAAAATTTGTTTTGGTTGATTTTTTTCTGAAAACTCTATAGATTGTAACTATCAAAACTTGACCAATATATAGGGTTAGGAGGGATTTTATATGTCGACAATAGTTAGTAACCTTACAAGCCCAGCCCTATTTCCTGGTGGTGATGCTGCCCGTAACACCCCGTCAGAAGGGGTTGTTAATCTTGCAAACAGCACCCAAGATACTGCAAATATTGGGGCTCTAATCACAGCAAAAGATGTAGTTAAAATCCAGAACACCAGCACTACTCCCCGCTCTACTCCAGAAGATATGGCTCAAGAGCTTGCCAAGCTTAGCCGGGAGAGTCGAGATGTATCTGATAGTCCTGAATCTGGAGGTGAAATGGATATCCCAAGAATAGTTGACATGATCGCCTGATGTAGTGTTCTTTTAGCATATTACATTACATAAACTAGCCAACTGTTTTATATCTAATTATCATCTTCACTTTCAAGATCTCTTGAACTGCCGCCTCTGCCATCATCATACTCCACCAGATCCATGCTTATAGAGCCGACACCGGCATTTATTTTTATCTTTGCTAGCATATGCCGTTCATCATCAGTAAACCAAAAAACAAAGTCACCACGGTTTTTGAAATGTCTTGATTTTGGTACAACAATACTGATCGGTATAGTTTTTAGATAACCTACTGGTGTAGCAAGCCCCTCACGTTTTTCAGTCCAGATATTGGCCTCATAAAGGGTCTCTTTTTCCAAGACAATTGTGGTCTTAAAACTATCTCCTGGTTTAATGTCTCTTTTCCGTACAGAGTAAACTGCTGACATATAGTCGTTGATTGCCCCCTCTACAGGAATCTCTCTACTCTCCTCGTTTCGACTAAAAACCACCTTGTTGTTGGGGCGGTCAAAATGAAATTTAATTGTTCTTTTTTTACCATTTTCATTTTGTTTTTTTGTGTAAACATCAGCAAAAAGTTGGTTTTTC
The DNA here is from genome assembly GCA_015231305.1 of Magnetococcales bacterium. Classification (GTDB taxonomy): domain Bacteria; phylum Pseudomonadota; class Magnetococcia; order Magnetococcales; family JADFYX01. Next base: position 6,089 of record JADGBW010000175.1, read on the forward strand.
GACTCAAAACCTGTCACAATAAAATCATCTTTAATAGGAAAGAAAAAATCCATCGCACCATATGATTTCAGGCTTGACTCTAATCGGTAACCTGACTCACCAACTCGATTGAAATTCATAACTGCTGTCCCGGAAGGTACAACCCCCCAACGCACGTTAAAAACCAGCTTTTCGCCAGAAACCGGGCCAAGTTTCTTTCCTGAGTCTGCAACAACTACTCCAGGCTGGCTTAGTAGTACCACCATAAAGAGTAACGTCAACACCAAACCAACCTTTACCGCTCTATACATGCCCAAACCTCATTTTTACTATGCAAATGTAGTAAAATAGCCATATCTGCTAAATAGAAACTAAATATAAAATCACCCAAAAATAACACTCTGCAATATTTGAAATTTATAAATTACATATAGCAATGTAACAAATATTTAATGAACAGTATATATAACGCTTAAAATTAATGAATTTTAGAATTGGCAGGTTTTGCATAAACTAACAACAGCTATGAGTGACATTGTTAGTGCGGAATAGTTAATTAACTTCTTAATCTATTTATTCTGTTTTAGCTAAAATATTGCCATATTTGACAGAGATAGTTAATTCTCAACAACTAAAAAACAGCTTTGTAAGCATAAATACAAAAACAATAAACTCTTTGTTTGCAGCAACATAACCATGAAAACACATGTAGTTGATATAATCTTAGTGGTGATGTTTTAAGTTTATTTGCTTTTGGCAACTAACCAGTTGATATAGGCTAACTTCTTAAT
>JADGBW010000056.1 GCA_015231305.1 Magnetococcales bacterium
TTTGAACAGATGGCCCACGAATGGTGGGAACCTGAAGGTAAGTTCAAACCACTGCACGAAATAAACCCTGTGCGAATGGAATACATTCAAACTCATCTTGCCGGCTCGCCAGATGCCAGTCTGTCCGGTCTGAAACTGCTGGATATTGGATGCGGTGGCGGAATTTTATCCGAAGCCCTGTATGAACAGGGAGCCAACGTTACAGCCATTGATCGTTCCGATACCATCATCGGTACTGCCAAGGCCCATCAAATAAACAGCGGGTCAGACGTAGACTATAGAATGCAATCAGCAGGCCAACTCTTAAAAGAGCAACCTGAGGCTTTTGATGCTGTAATGATTATGGAGGTTTTAGAACATGTTCCAGATGTTCCAGGCTTTCTTGAAGAGTGCTCTCAACTAGTAAAACCGGGAGGGAAATTGTTCTTTGCTACCCTCAACAGAACATGGAAATCTTGGCTCTATGCTATTGTAGGTGCAGAGTATATTTTACGTTGGCTACCACGAGGAACCCACGAATATGATAAGTTTATTCGCCCTGCAGATCTAAATCGTGACCTAAGAGAAGTAGGAATACAAATGCGTGATCTGGCAGGTGTGAGTTATGACCCACTTAACATGAACTGGAAGCTTAGTAACGACCCTAGCGTCAATTTTCTGGGCTATGGAAACAAAGAGTAATATGGGTTTGGCGTCAACAAACCCTTATATATTTTCTATATTTACAGCTGTTAATGAAAGTAATTATTTTCAAGCTTTCCATAGATTATCTATATTTATCCATCTTCATCACTATAGGATAAATAATGGTTATGGGAGTAGATCAGCAAATGTCTATTCTTTGACTTCTAAATGGACCCTGCGCCAAAGCTGGCCTTTTTTATTAACCATTAGTAGTTGACCCCCACCTGACGCTAGTTTAACTGTCACCACCACACCAGACGATCCAATTGGTGTGGTGGTGACTATTGTACCTCCAACTGGTATGGCAACATGAGTATCTATTACTTCATCCTCAGGTGTTGATGATGAAAAACTGGGAAGTTGGCCCGAAATTTGGCTTAATAAAGTTACTGAACCAACTACCAACAAAATTCCACTTAGAATCACAAATATTTTTACAAACCGCATTCCCATTTTGTTAAGCCCTTTAAAATCTATTTTATCTAAAACAATGAGTTCTACTATTAACGAAACCCAAGAAATTCAAACTATCCACCTAACTCCAGAACAAGATGGTCTAAGGTTAGACAAAGCACTATCCTTAGCATCCCCACTACTAAGTCGTGCTACAATTCAACGTCTAATAAAGTCTGGGTTGGTTTTAATGGATGGAGACCCTGTCACATCCATTGCCCAAAAGGCAAGCAATAAAGCTGAATATACACTACACATACCCCAGCCAGAGCCAACATATATTGTACCAGAAAAGCTCCCATTAAAAATCTTGTTTGAAGATTCCGATATTATTGTGATCAATAAATCATACGGTATGGTGGTTCATCCTGGTGCAGGGGTCAATAGTGGAACATTGGTAAATGCTCTACTTTATCATTGTGGTGAGGATCTTTCTGGTATTGGTGGTAAAATTCGCCCTGGCATTGTCCATCGTTTAGATAAAGACACCAGCGGAATTTTGGTTGTTGCCAAAAATGATATTGCCCACCAGAGGTTAGCAAAACAGTTTGAAGAAAGGACAGCATCTCGGCAATACTTTGCAATTACTAAAAGTATTCCCAAAAAATCTGAAGGAGTTGTTGATGCACCAATTGGTCGCCATCCTAAGTTGCGGACTAAAATGGCTGTAAGCAGTAAAGGCCGAAGGGCTGTAACCCATTATCAAGTCATAGCCCCCTCCTCTCCATTTGCACTTATATCGTGTCGATTGGAGACAGGCCGTACCCATCAAATAAGGGTACATATGGCCCATATTGGTTCTCCAATATATGGGGACCAAGAGTATGGACGCAATTTTCAACCGCCAAAGCATTGGCCACAAGAAATTAGAGACACTCTTATTAATTTTAAACGCCAAGCCCTACATGCTGCAACACTTGGCTTCCAACACCCAATAAATGGTAAAACCCTATCTTTTCAAGTTGACCCTCCAACTGACTTTCAGGATCTATGGTTAAATATCAAAAAAATACCAGCATTAAACAAACATTAAGTATTAAAAATATTTACTACTAAAACAAACTGATATATGTATTGCTAAAATGAAATAACCATGCGATAGTTAAGAGTGGGTATAAATTAAACTATTTCATGAGTGATACCATCCGATAATTATGGATCAAAATACAAACCATAATAAGACTGACAGCAACCATGTTAAGGGTTTTGACCTGTCATTTTTAGAGCAAATTACCCAAAATTTACAAGAGGGAGTTTTTGTTCTGGACTGTGATGGCAACTTGGTTTTTATAAATAACGAAGGTGAGCGCCTTCTTGGCTGGTCTATGGCAGAGTTGATCGGCAAGAATATGCACGAACAGATACACTATCAAACCCCTCAAGGCACAAGAATTCTTGCTTCAGAGTGCCCAGTACACAAAAGTGTTATCAACGGTCAAACCTATCATGTCAAAGAGGAAGCATTCATCCATCGTGATGGTCACATTGTCCCGGTCTCTTTTACATCTACTCCCATAATGCAAGATGGTAAAATAACCTTCAGTGTTACAACCTTTCAAGACCTTATAAGACGTAAACAGGCAGAAAGAGAGATAAAACAAGCATCTGACATTGCTCTTGAAACATCAAGGTTGCGTAGTGAATTTCTAGCAAATATGAGCCATGAAATTCGCACTCCCATTAACGGTGTCATTGGAATGACCGACCTACTGCTTAACACAAAGCTTAATAAAGAGCAGAAAGACATGTCCAACACCGCTAGAGAATCTGCTCAAGCGCTGCTTACAGTGGTTAATGACATACTAGATTTCTCACGCTTGGAGGGTGGCAAACTTGATATCCAGTCTGTAGACTTCCGCCCCAATAAACTGGTTAGTGATGTGGCAGAGTTATTAGGCTCGCAAGCCCAAAAAAAAGGGTTGGTTATTGACCACCACACATCAGAAAAATTGCGTACCTCCCTACGTGGAGATGCTGCCCGTATTCGTCAGGCTCTGCTTAACCTAGCGGGAAATGCTGTTAAGTTTACTAAAAAAGGTCGTATATTCATCAGTGCCAGACTAGAACAAAAAACTAAATCTCGTATCCTTGTCCGTTTTTCAGTTACCGACACAGGCATTGGAATCCCTAAATCAGCACGCCACCGTCTGTTTCAGCCTTTCACTCAAGTAGACGGTTCTCGTAGCCGAAGCTTTGGTGGCACGGGTATTGGCCTATCCATCGCTAGTCGTTTAGTAGAGTTAATGGGAGGAGAGATAGGCTTTAGTAGTAAAAAAGGTAAAGGATCTACTTTCTGGTTTACAGTACCGTTAGCTAGAGCTTCTCAAAGCAGCAATAAATCAAAAATTATTGTTAAAAACAGTCTTCTACAGGGAATTAAGGCATTGGTTGTTGATCCTCACCAGATTAGCCAAACAGTATCCTTAAACCACCTGTTAGAATGGAAGATGAAAGGCACAGCAGTAGAGAATGCCCAAGAAGCTGTGGCATATCTAAAACATGAAGCTGATATAGGGCATCCTTGTGATTTGGTACTAATTTCATCAACTGAGCTTGATCTTAGTATTGACCTTGCTCGCACAATAAAAAAAGATGACAGCCTACCTCCTACTACTCTAGTTCTATTAACAAGAACAAGAGATGAGAAGAGATTGTCACATGCAATCCAGGCTGGTTTTGTCACTCATTTAAACCGTCCTGTATCTGGCCCTAAGCTGCAACATTGTCTATTATCAATTTTTAAGCAGAGCCAACTAGAATCTTTAACAGAGTCACAACAAACAACAACAAATCAAACTGGTATTGAAATTGACCAAGAGTCAGAGAGCGGTAAATCAATTTTACTAGCAGAAGACAACACCATTATTCAAAAAATGGTGCAAATGCAGCTTAATCGTTTAGGTTATGTAGTACAAATTGTTGCTAATGGTAAAGATGCAGTACAAGCAGCAACTGAAACATGCTCTCTTATTTTAATGGATTGTAAAATGCCAGTAATGGATGGGTTTCAAGCAGCTAAAACCATTCGTAGCAAAGAAAAAAAAGGCAGTCGAATACCTATAATTGCCATGACAGCAGGAACAGAGCTTGGAGAAGAGAGACAAATAAAAGATGCTGATATGGATAGCTTTATCACAAAACCTATCCAAATTGAACAACTCGCCGAAGTACTAGAAGAGTGGATTCCAAAGCTCAAACTCACCGAGTTAATTAGAACAAGGCCTCCTGAAGCAACACCTATTGAACTAGACAGAATTGGTAATAATTTTGGCGAAGATAGCCTTCTAATAAAGGAGTTTGTAGATCTATACCAAACTTCTACTGAAACTCTTATTAATGAAATCAAAAAAAATCTAGTCAAAAAAAATCGCATTGAACTAACTGAAAAAACGCAAGAGTTACGTGGCTCAAGTGCAAATATTGGTGCTGTATATATGTCTGGACTTTGTGAATATCTTGAAGCAGAAAAAGATAGCAAAAACTGGAAATATAGCCAGCAGATTGTTGCTGAAATGGAGCAAGAGTTAATAAATATTAAAAGCTTTACCAATAAGCTATGTACAACTGAAAAATAAGGCTATATGGATACCAAACCGACAAACCAGAGTGAACGTCGAATTTATTGGCTAGCTATTGCCAAGAACAACCCACCGGAATGGCTTGCCTCATATATTGAAACCCCACAATCTAAGTTCGCAATAGTAACAGAAAACGGCCCGACTATTAAAAAAGAGAGAAATAGTGCCTATTTAGAAAACTGGCAAGATGCTCCATATTGGGCCTTCGCCTTGGCAAAAAGTTACATGGACGATGTTGGAGAATGGCCTCTTGCTGGCATTGCTACAGAACTAACCCTCACTCACTATGAGGAACAATTAGACCAAAATGGAGAAACAGGTCAAGCAATAGCTGAACAAGCAGTAAGAAATATTTTATTAACTGTTCAAGCTGTATGGCCAGAGTTAGAGGTTATATTTGTAGGTGAAGAAAAAACGTAACAGGTTTACTATTTCCATTTTCAAATGATACACAAAATCTTTTTACACGTAATTCTCACAAAGGCAGGAACCCAATCGACAGCGCTGAACTATATATCTCATTGCTTTTGCAGGGTTGACGGAGCTAGCTATTGAAAAGATATATATTATTGAGACAAAAAAGGCAGCAGAGGTTATCCTCATGCTGCCTTTTTTTATAACTTTCCAGATATCTGCCCCATAGCCACTTATTATTTGAAGCAGTTTAGTGACAAGCTTGCCTGTCCAAATAACATATTCTGGACTATCTAAATTTGTAAAACACTTTTATATAACTATAAATTAGAAGAAATATCTGCCTGTGGTTCTTTACCTAAACCATGAAGAAGCTTTGTACCGCACCAACCAGCAAGAGACTCATGATCTTCATCTTGAGAAACCTCCACACCTTTATAAAGTGGGACTTGAAAACAGTGCAAATTGGCTGTATATCCCTCACGAATATAAATTTTCATTCCTGAACGGTGAAGATGGAGGGCAACTGCCCAATAAATTGCAACCTGACAACTAACCTGTTCAATTGTTAATTCTTTATCAACTAGATGAGTCCCTCTTCTTGCTCGCTCCTTACGCATATTTAACAAACTTTTTGGTGGAGGCAAAAGAAACTCAAAAACATAACGAGATTTCCAATCTGGTGATAAAAACCAGTTTTGATCTGGTGGAATTTTTATCCGATCAAAATCAAGCTCCAAGGATTCATAGTTTTTTAGCCACTCTTCATCAAAAACAGCCAACCCAGGCTCCACACCAACAAACGGAAAGCCAAAATGAACCTCACGAGGACGATAGCTTAATGCAGGAGAACGCCACCATTTATCCATAGATAAATCGACATACCCCTCTTGCGGCCACCCACCAATTTGCCCCATCAAAGTGGACTTTCCCACACCCGGTGGGCCAGTTACCACTAAGTGGCTTAACCCAAGGTTTTCTGGAAAACTTACACCCTTAATCTCTTTTTGTTGAGATAAATTTCCAGTTCCAGCTTTAGCATCATCAATTAAACCTGAGACACAACATACACCCATCACAATTACTCCTAATTACCACACTCCTGAGGTGGTTTCCTCGTCAATTTTTAGACGAGATAATATTTTTTGACGCGCATCTGCCACAAAACCAGCAAATTTAACTTCTAAATACCGCCAAAACTTTAAACATAGAAAATATCTAGCAATTTTTATGCCTAAAAAATAACGTAACTTACAAATTCATAATATTGCCTGGTTATATTAATGCAGGCTTGGGGTTAGACTGCATGACCCTACAAGAGTTCCATTATTAGCAATATTTTTTAAATATATGTTTAAAAATGGAATATTCTGCATTAAAAATTTAAATATTTTAATATTTTAATATTTCCAGATTGTTAACAATGGATTTTAATTGTAGGAACTTATAATGAGGAGTATTAGAGTGTCTATTTTATACTATGTATGAATAAGGAATAATTTTCCTAAAGTGGCAATTTTATCTTATAAAATTATTACGTTAATAAAAATAATAAATTTTAGAAACATCGAAAGCGGATTTTTGTTAAACAGAGTTATAAGATTAGATATACTATGCCAGAAGAATAAATATTGAGAAGAGCTTTAATAACTGACAAACCAATGAAGGTACTGATAAGATTTTAAACCCTGCCCTAACTTACCATACATAAGCACACCAAAAATAAAGCAATACTTCACGGCCTATTTTAATATTTCGAAAAGGTCGCTTAAATATTAATATATGATAAAAAACTATATTTTCTACTAATAATACTATTTTTTTATTTATTGATGACTCTAAATACTTTTTTTGCAGTACTAACATATTCAGGCCATGCTCTATCAACGATATGATCTAATATCTGCTCATGATCATCTGTTGCAAATGCTCCATTAAGTGATCCTGCAACCTCTACGATTGAAGTTTGGGTCTCTTCTCTACAAATAATTCTTGCAACTTCCTCAATTTTATATTCACTCACATCCATCATATTAATCCCTATAATGACTATAAATTACACTAAAAAACCCTCTATGACTTTGAAATATAATTGATTTATCACCATATCTCCATAAGGCATAGTGTAAATTTTGCTACAATTCCTCACTATAGGTTGTAATTATTTGGACTACAGCATATAATCTTAAGAATCTTAATATGATCTTTTATGCTGTTTTGTTTAACACGAAAAGTTTATTCCGGCTAAAGGTGACACCTTGAATTGGTTAAATTTTTTTATAAAACATCTAAAAAAAGAGCATTTTTACTAGTTTATAGGAAAAAAACTTGTAGAAACATAAATATGACCACTTTTATTTAGGTATAAGCCTATAAGCAAATAAAACCAGGCTAAGAAATTTTAAAGACATATATATCAAAAAAACTAACTTAAGTAAAATTAATAGTGCTGGTAATTTAGTAAATTACATAACTAGCACTGTTTTAATAAACAATATTGAAACTGGAGGTTTATTGTGAAACTTGGTGACAGAGTAAAACAGGCTCGCGAACACGCAAAACTGACTCAAAAAGATCTTGCACACAATGTTAGTGTAAGCCAAACAACAATCTACAAGTTGGAAAGTGGCGCATCAAACTCTTCTAGGCGTACTGTTGCAATTGCCATGAGTTGTAACGTAAACCCAATATGGCTAGAAACTGGGCAGGGAAAAATGATTCTTCCTGGCTCGCAAATGATGGGTAATAACCGTGACCAAAATAGTGATGATGATGAATATGATACAGCTCTACCATGGGAAAATTACTACCCTTTAGTAGAATGGCCTGAAATACCAGAATTTTGTGAAGAAGGCTCCACCATGTTTACTGCCAAGGTTCCTGATGACACTATGGAACCAGAGTTTCAAGAAGGAGAAGTTTTATTAATCTCCCCTAGATCTTCTGGCAAACATAATGATTATATAATTGTTGGCACTAAACCCGGTTCTGCCCCAGTTTTTAAACAATTAATTGTACAATGCTCAGACCAATACTTAAAACCATTAAACCCTCGCTATCCTTTAGAGCTAGTGGAAAATGATATTCATGTTTACGGCGTAGTAATTGGAAAATATAAGAGCTTCTTATCTAGTTGATGATTATTTTCTGATATATGTAGTTTTATTAATCAAATTACTCCATTAACTCATCATTAAGATCTTTTGAGAGTCGGGATTATACCCGTCTCTTAAAAGATCGACACAAATACCCCAGCACCATATTTTCTTTTATTAAAATTCAACGGCTAACTACCATAACTCGTTTAAATAGTGAGCTGACCTTTACCCTTTTAAATATACCTGCAACAGATATAGCTAGACTTACTAATGATTGCCATGTTTATATTAAATGACATAACATAAAGTTTCTAATATGCTTTATTTTTGCAAATTATTAAGAATGGAGCTACCATTTCGATATATACAATAAACAATGGCTATAATTTAGGTATTAAACGAGTACAAGAACGTGTTAATTTGCTAGCAGCAAACAAGAATATAACACTACATGAGAGAGGATTTCTAATAACTACATAAACCTAGGTTAGATATTTAGAAGTGCATATCTCCATGAGCCTACACTGGGATAAAATATACCTGAATCACCCTTAATAATAGGCCAACTGTAACATGATTAACGTATTTGTAGTTGATGATCACTCTGTAGTTAGAGAAGGGATAAAAAAAATATTCCAGGGCTCCAATAGTATTAAGTATATTGGGGAAGCAGACAGTTGTAAATCTGCAATAAAATGGTTAAAAAATAATAAAGCAGATGTTGTTCTGCTAGACATAGAACTACCAGACAAAGACGGCTTGGAAGTTTTAAAAACTATTAGGGCAAATCACCCCAATCTTCCTGTACTAATTTTCACCTTACATAATGAACAACCAATGGCTCATCGTTATATAAAGTCTGGTGCAAACGGCTATATAACAAAAGATAGCTCATCCAAAGAAATTATCAAAGCGATATGCCATATTAAAAATGGTAAAAACTATCTAAATTCCATAACTACAAAGATCATTCTCAACGACTTAGAAAATGAAACAGATGCTCTAGCACACACCAGCCTATCAGAGCGTGAGTTCACAGTTTTACGCTTAATAGGCTCAGGCAACTCTGTTGGTCAAATTGCAGAAATTTTAAATCTAAGCTCTCGTACTATCAGCACATACCGCACTAGAATACTCACTAAAATGCAATTGAAGAACAATGCAGAGATAACTTATTATGTAGTTAATAATAAACTAAATACAAAATAAATAAGCAGTACACCATAGGATTTTTAAGAGAAAATATGGATAAGCAGAATAAGTTTCTTGATGACTCTTACATAAATAATAAAAACATACTTAACAAAGCCCAAGAAGCTCTAATACAGGGAACATCTTTTCAACTTGCAGGTAAAATAGTTGAAGCCATAAACTGTTATAAAACATGTCTCGAACTAACCCCAGATAATGCCAACGCCCTTTCTAACTTAGGTGTAATTATTCACGATTTAGGTAGGTTTGATGAAGCCATATCTTGCTTACAAAGAGCAATAACTATAGAGCCGAATTTATTTCAGGCACACTATAACCTTGGCAATTCGTATAAAGATTTTGGTATGCCAAAAGAAGCTATTGCTAGTTACCAAAAAGCAATAAATATTGAACCAAACAATACTTCTGCCCATTATAACCTTGGGATAACACTACAAACTTACGGTTCATTGGATGAAGCTATTTTATGTTATAAAAAAGTTTTAGCATTAAACCCTGAACATATAAAAGCTCTTTTAAACCTTGGTAATGCACTGTTAGAGGCAGGCAGGTTATCTGAAGCCATAACATGTTACCACAAGGTGATAGTTTTACAGCCATACCATGTAGATGCTCACAATAATATTAGCTTATTTCAATTATTAACAGGTGACTTTGCTAATGGCTGGGAAAAAAGTGATTGGCGTTGGAAAACTGATCAAGTTGACTCTGAACGTTATTTACAATATGAAAAATCCCTATGGAGAGGAGAGCCACTTGAAAACAAGCGGTTATTAATTTGGGCTGAACAAGGAGTTGGCGAAAATGTTTTATTTGCCAGTATGTTGCCAGATATTATAAAAAAAAATGCCAAAATAACAATAGAGTGTGAGCAGAGATTCATTCCCCTACTTAAGAGAACTTATCCATCTATAACCTGTATACCCATGATTGATAAGATATACAGAAACTCCCAATGCAATGAATTTGATTTTACAGTACCATTTGGCAATTTAGGTCGCTGGTTAAGAAGTGATGTGAGCAACTTCACAAAACAACCTTCACACCTCTTAGCCGACCAAAAAAAGCGAGCATTAATTCGTAATCGCTACATTACAAACAACGAAAACCTTCTTGTTGGTATAGCATGGCACAGCAACAGTGTTAAATATAAATATAAATCAATTGAGTTAAACGATCTTTTGCCAATTCTTGAGATACCAGGCATTACCTTTGTTAACCTTCAATATGGTGACACTACAAAACAAAGATCTGAGTTTACTAAAAATACCGGAATAACTATATTAGATGATGAAAAAATTGATCAAAAGGTAGATATTGATAGTTTTGCTGCACAAATTGCAGCTATGGATATGATAGTTACCATTTCCAACACAACAGCCCATATTGCTGGAGCTTTAGGAGTACCTACAACTTTGATGTTAGGAGTAAACCCAATATGGTATTGGATGTTGGAGAACAATGACTCTATCTGGTACTCTTCTATTTCTATATGTCGCCAAAAAAAACTTGGTGACTGGAAAGAAGTTATTGAGCAGGCGGCAAATAAAGTAAAAGAGATGAAAAACAGCCCAATTACCAGATAAAATGGCCCGGTAAATGAGTAAACACAAAACAGGTATTAATGCTGCCCCTCCCAAACTAACTGTTGACTCGGCATTTTCTCAAGCAATTGAACATTATAACAAAGAAAACTACTCTGAAGCAGATAAGCTTTGTACTGCAATTTTACAAGTTGTCCCCAATCATATAAATGCTATTAATCTAATTGGGGTTATAGCACAAAGAATTAACCGGCACGATTTAGCAATAGAACAATTTAGCCGAGCTATAAAAATAGACTCCAGTAAAGATTGGTTATTATATAATTTAGGGACATCTCTGTATTACTTAGGCAGACTTAACGAGGCCGTCAAAACCCAAAAAGAAGCCATTTCATTAAACCCAAATAATGCTCAAGCATACAGCAGCCTAGGATGCTCTCTTACAGAACTAGGTATGTTAGATGATGCAATAGTTTATTTAACTAAGGCAGTTAAAATAAAAGAAAACTATGCCGATGCTCATTACAACCTTGGAGTTGCCTATCAAGCCCAAGGCAACCTTATGGCAGCAGTTAATTGTTATGAACTTACTATATCTTTTGCCCCAAATTTTACCAATGTATTTATTAACTTGGGAAATACCCTCCAGGAGTTACAGAAACTACAAGCTGCAATAAAAAATTATAAAAAAGCAATATCTCTAAACCCAGAAACCCCATTAGCATACAACAATCTTGGGAATGCCTACAAAAAACAGGGAGACTTTGTAAATGCTATTGCCAGCCTTAACAAAGCCATATTATTAAATCCCAGTTACGCCGATGCCTACTTTAATCTTGGTATAATATATAAAGAACAAAACGACTGGGAAAAAGCGATAAATTGCTTTAAAAAAACAGTATCTATCAATAACAAGCATATACAAGGGTATAATAATCTTGCTAGCACCTATAAAGAGGTTGATGAACTTGAAAAGGCAGTATATTACAATGAACAAGCTTTAACAATTAACCCTGATAATGTTGAGAGTTATATCAACCTAGGGGATATTTTACATGAACAAGAAAAATTAGAACAAGCTATTAGTTACTACCAAAAAGCCATAGCTATACAACCAAATAATGTAGAGGCCCACTGCAACTTAGGCGCAACCCAGCAAGCCCAAGGAAATCTGGGAGCAGCAGATACCAGCTTTAAAAAGGTAATAGCAATAGATCCACTACACACTAAAGCTCACTGCAATTTAAGCTTAGTTCAGCTATTAAATGGTGATTTTGATAACGGCTTTAAAAATTATATTTGGCGTTGGGAACATGCCCAATTTGATTGCCAACGTTACCAAAAAGCAAAAAATATTCTTTGGCAGGGAGAACCTCTTACCAATAAAAAAATACTGCTGTGGGAAGAACAAGGAGTTGGTGAAAATATACTGTTCTCTAGCATGGTCCCAGATTTAGTTAAACAAGGCGCAAAAGTTTATATTGAGTGCGACAAACGTTTAATCCCAATTTATTCCAGATCATTTAAAAAAATAAATTGCCAAACAAAGGAAAAATTTTCAAAAGCTTATGAGCAGCAAAATTTTGATTTTTCAGCTCCTTTAGGTAACCTTGGTTTATATTTACGAAATAATAAAAGCTCTTTTCCTAAAAGCTTGTATCACCTTGTTGCATGTGAAAAACAAAAGAAACAATTTCGTAAACGCTACCAAGGTCAAACAAAAGATTTACTTGTGGGTATATCCTGGAGAAGCAACAAAAGCTCAGGTTTTTTAACAAAAAAATCAATAGACTTAAAGCAGTTACACCCATTACTAAAAATACCTGGGGTTCAATTTGTAAATTTACAATATGGAGATACTGCAAAGGAGAGAGCAGAGTTAACTAAAGAAAGTGGAGTTGAGATTTTCCATGATGACTCATTTGATCAACTTGTTAATCTCGATGCTTTTGCTTCACAAGTAGCATCTATGGACATAATAGTTACAATTTCTAATACAACTGCGCATATGGCTGGTGCTTTAGGAGTACCAACCTATTTGCTGCTAGGCGTTACCCCGTTATGGTATTGGATGATGGAAGGTGCTTACTCACCATGGTATCCTAGTATCAAAATCTTAAGGCAAAAAAAAGTTGGCTGTTGGGATAAGGTTATTGAAAAAGTTAGTGAAGAGATGAAAATGCGAGTCGATAACACAATTAATTGATAACACCAATTTCAAGATAAAAATGGTCTAGTTAATGAGCAAAGAAACAACAAGTAAAATTGATAATAAACAACAACTAACCGTTGATGAAGCGTATAAATTAGCTTTAGACCACTTCACTTTTGAAAATTATGAACAGGCTGATAAAATTTGTACATCTATTCTACAATCTAAACCCCACCGTATTGATGTCATCAATTTATTAGGTCTTATAGCACAAAAAATTAATCGTCATGACCTTGCCGTCGAACAATTTGATAGTGGCATAAAAATTGACGATAAAATCCCCCTACTACATTACAACCTTGGTACATCTCTTTACCAGTTAGCAAGAGTAGACGAAGCCATACAAGCTCTCACACAAGCAATTGCAATAAACCCAGAGTTTTGTGAAGCACATAGTAGCTTGGGTAACGCATTTATGCTGCAAGAAAAGTTTGATAAAGCTACCGAACACATACAAAAAGCAATATTAATTAACCCTGATTATTCTCTTGCTCACTTTAACCTTGCAGCTGTTCTACAAAAACAGAATAAACTTGATGAGGCTGTTCTCAGCTATAAAAAAGCAGTGACAATTAGCCCAAATAATGCCGAATTTCATTATAATCTTGGAATAGCCCTACATTTGCAAAACAGACTTGACGAAGCTACTAATTGCTATCAAAAAGCTGTAGCTATTTATCCCCAATACAGTGATGCTCACTACAATATTGCTATTATTAAACAAGACCAAAACAGGTTTGATGAAGCTATAAAAAGTTACCATAAAACAATAGAAACAGATCCTAACTATTTTAATGCCTTTATAAATGTTGGAGTTATATTACAAGATCTACATAGATATGAAGAAGCCGCTAATTATTTTCAAAAAGCACTTATAATTAATCCTCAAAGTGCTAAAGGCCTCAATAACCTTGGTGTTGCCCTTCAAAAACAGGGAAAATTTTTAGCAGCGATGACCAGCCTGCAAAAAGCAATATCTGTAGATAATAAAGATTATCAAACACATAGCAACCTAGGTGTTTGTTTAGAAAAAATGGAAAAAAAAGAAGAGTCTTTTGTAGCTTTTAGAAAGGCTGTGCAGCTTTATCCAGGATTTCCTAAACAGTTATCAAGTTTAGGTGATGCTCTTAATAAGTCTGAAATATCAGATAAATTAACATTTAAATTTTCCGACATCTCAAATTCAATTATGGGATCAAACAAAAAAAACAATCTTGCAAACCTTAACATTGCTCAATCTAGTTCGCCAAATATTGAAGGCTCTTTTTACAACATTGATAACGCTATCCATGACTTTATAAGAAAAAGAAGTGATTACACTCAAGATAACAATAAATTAAAAATTCTTCTCCTACAGCCACCTATTTGGAAAATACAAGAACAAGGTCAACCTCCTTACAAAAACTCCCAAGGAGGTAACGAGAATGAAAACATAGATGATGTCGATAATGATGCAAAATCTACCACATACGGACTGTTATCTATAGCTGCTCAGGTTTTACAATCTAACCGCAAGGTGCTTGTTTGTAACATTTCAACCTATACATGGGAAAACGTTAAAAAACTTATCAGAAATGTTGATATAAACCTTGTAGGCATAACATGTATGACATTTAATTTACGTGGCGTAAAAGCTTTAACCAATTTAATTAGAGATGAACACCCCAAGGCCCATATAGTGCTTGGAGGAACCCACCCTACAGCCCTGCCAGAAGAAACACTTAACCATTTTAATGCAGTTGATACTGTTGTTATTGGTGAAGGTGAGTTGCCTTTTTTAGATATTGTAGAACACTTAGAGAAGAGAAAACCAGTTAAAGGGATAGCAGGAACAGCATGGCGAGATGAAAACAAACAGGTACAAATTGGACCTTTTAGACAACGCATAGAAAACCTTGATAAACTAGCCTCTCCCCACGATTATTTTTTGCAAAATATGTTAATTACAAGTCGCGGATGCCCATTCCGCTGTACCTTTTGCGGTAGTGAAACCCAATGGGGTAGTAAGTTAAAAATGAACTCTAACGATAAGACTATTGAGACCATTGATAAAATTGTAAATAAAAATGGTATTAAGTTTTTAGCAATTAAAGATGATACATTTACAGCAGTACGAAAAAGAACCCTAAACCTTTGTCAGCAAATTGTTGCTAGAAAAATCAACTTTCTTTGGAGTTGCGACACACGTATTAACTCTTTAGATGCAGAGGTTCTACGTGCTATGCGTATGGCTGGATGCCAAGGAATAAGCGTAGGTGTTGAGTCTGGTTCACCAACTATTCTAAAAACTATAAAAAAGAAGCTTATCCCAGAAAAAGTTATTGAAGTCAGTAATATTGCTAGAAAATATGGGTTGCAGGTAAGATTTTATATGATTGTAGGAAATCGCGGTGAAAACCTTGCAACATTTAAAGAAAGCCTACAGCTTATTTACGATGCTCAACCAAATCAATTTTTATTCTCTCCTCTTACACTCACCCCAGGAACAACAGAGTATGAAATTAACAAACAAGAAGGAATAATCACACCTGATACTTTTTTTAACGATGATTATAGTGAATACTCATACGGTTATATAGACAATGTAGAAAAAGGTGATAAAGATATTATCGATTTATGGCTGAATTGTTTTGGTAATAGTAAATTTAAATATTTTAATGTTGAAGAGTCTATAAAAATTCTGGATAGACTAGATAACTTACACTCAGCACATATGGATTTGGCAGGTGCTTATCTACGTGGTGGGCAACCAAATAAAGCAGAACTGCACATTCATAAAGCAATTGAAAATGGTTTTCCATTAACTGAGTTTGCCTACAACTATTTAGCATGTGTTGCTGCTTATAACGGTGATATAGAGTCTGTAGGCAGTTATTTAAAAAAAGCAAGCCAACCAACATTACTACCGATAGTTGAAGAGAATACCAAGGCATACAAAGATTTTTTAAAGGCAGAAAACAATAATATAGTTAGTGAACTCAAACTGTCAGTTCATAACAACTTTCCACTATATTTGGGAAAAAAACAGCAACCATTTCAACCAGTAGAAATTAACTTACCCCGACAAACCTAGTTATTTTTTGCTAATTATCCGACCATTGCTGACTTATTAAACAATAAAAAAAGTGTTCTGGCTTTTTCTCTAACTCATTAAAATAGCGGTCATATTTTTGGATTATTTATTTATTTTTTTAGCTGTGTTAAGTGGCACTATTATACAGGGTGCTGTGGGTTTTGGTTTTGCTTTGGTTGCAGCTCCAATTCTCATGTTAATACAGCCTGACCTTGTGCCTGGCCCCATCACTCTTGCGGGCCTTTTATTATCCCTTACCATGGCAATAAGAGAGAGAAAAGCAGCAGATCTACATAATTTAATATGGTTATTTATAGGTTTTATACCAGGCTTGGCTCTAGGCGCACTATTTTTGCAAACACTTTTGGAAAGTACACTATCACTACTTTTTGGGTTTTTGGTCTTAACAGCTGTAGCACTATCAAGCAACGGTATTATAATTAAGCAGCAAAGTCGTATTATGACAATACCAGCGGGTATATTGTCTGGCATTATGAATATTACTACTTCGATGGGAGGACCACCAGTTGCATTACTCTATCAAAATGCCACAGGTCCAAAATTTCGTGGAACACTTGCCATATTTTTTTTTACAGGTAGCCTTCTAACCCTATTTGGTCTTAACCAAATAGGCCGAATGGGAGAGGTTGAATTTATAAAAGGTGTATATCTTATACCTGCCGTAGCATTAGGGCTGCTACTATCAAAACCAGCAGCAAATTGGTTAGATAAAGGTAAAACTAGATATGCAGTGCTTATTATAGCTGCTCTTTCTGGGGTTTCTGTTATTGTAAAAACAATTTGGCTAACATAAGCAAACATTATTTTATAGCTGTAAAAAAAATGGAAAATAAAAATAAAGAAAGAAAAAAAACACACTACAAGCAGACAAAGGAAAGAACATGAAGTAAACACCAACTGTAACTTTACAATAATTGAAATTTAAATATTTGTTATTTATAAGGTCACAAGAAAAAAAGCTTTACTAAATCTGTTTCAAATTCACCAGACAAGAAACTAGCGTCTTAAAAAACTTAGTGTGTATAAGAAGGTTAAATACAACACCGCAATATGCAGGAAAAATGCTGTGAAAACAAACAATAAAACAACAGACCAAAATCAAAAAAAAAATGATGAAATATACAAACAAGCATTAGAACACTTTAATGCTGAACGTTATAGTGAGACTGACAAACTCTGTTTTGATATTTTACAAAATGATCCCAACCATATTGGTGCTCTAAATTTAATTGCTTCAATTGCAAGAATAATCCAACGTCATGATATTGCTGTTAAGTTGTTTCAACGCGCTATAGATATAGATAACTCTAAAGCTTTTTTGTTCTATAACCTTGGGGACTCTCTTAATAAACTTGGTCGAAGTGGAGAGGCTGTTAAAAATTTAAAAATTGCTGTGGAATTAGAACCAGAAAATGGTCAGTATAATGATTATTTAAAAGAAACTATAGCTAGCCTTATCCCAGAAAAAAATATTGAAAACCCACAGCAAAAAGCCCATGAGCTATTACAACAAGGGGTATCTTTTCATCAATCTGGCAACTTTAATAAAGCCATACATTTATATAAAAATTCTCTTGCAATTCAACCAGAAAACACAGCAGCACTCTCTTGTATGGGAGCTGCATTACAATCTATAGGAAAACTAGATTTAGCAATTGAAAGTTACAATAAAGCAGTTGCTATTAACCCTAATTATGCGGAGGCTTATTATAATCTTGGTGCTGCTAAAAAAGTGCAAGGCAATCTTAGTGAAGCAGTTGACAGTTACAAAAAAGCAATAGCAATTAACCCAGAATATGCAGGTGCTTATTCTAATATTGGTATTATCTACTATGAGCTAGGTTTATTAGAAGAAGCAGTTAACAATTACCAAAAAGCAATTGCAATTATACCTGATTATGCACTGGCTTATTCTAACCTTGGTAACGCCCAAATAAAGTTGGGAAAAATTGATTTAGCAGTTGAAAATTGCCAAAAAGCAATTGCCATTAAACCTGACTATGCAGAGGCTTACTGCAACCTTGGCAATGCTCTGCATGTAGAAGGAAAAGTTAAAGAGGCGATAGAAAGTTATGAAAAAGCAATAGAAATTAACCCAAATTTTATAGAAGCCGGAAGCAACTTATTATTGACTTCTCAGTATCTGCCTGACCAAACATTTCAAAACCTGTTTAAAATTCACAAAAACTGGGCCGATTTTCTGTTTAAAAGTTCAGACATTCAAATTTACAACCATAAAAATGATACTTCATTAAACCGCAGGTTAAAAATTGGTATTGTGTCAGGAGATTTACGACAGCATCCTGTTGGTTATTTTATGTTAGGGCTTTTAAAACATCACTCTGCTACAAATATAGATATTATCTGTTACTCAGATAATAAACCAGATAATTTAACTTCAGACTTAAAGGGCGACGCATACGACTGGGTTTTTATACAAAGCATGGGTAACATAGAAGTTGCCAACCATATCCTAAATGATAAAATAGATATATTAATCGATTTATCCGGTCATACCGCACATAACAGGTTATCTGTATTTGCTAAAAAGCCAGCACCAATCCAAATAAGTTGGGCTGGGTATGTTAGCACAACAGCACTTTCAACTATGGACTATCTAATAGCTGATAGTCACCACATTTTAGAAGATGAAGAAAAATATTATACCGAGAAAATTATTAGACTACCAAACTCCTGGATCTGTTATACCCCACCTAAATATGCTCCTGATGCAAAACTTAAACATTCTAACCGGGTTGTTTTAGGAAACTTTGGTAACACTGCTAAAATAAATGAAAACATGTTAGAAACTTGGGCAAATATTCTACTTAAATGCCCACAAACTGATCTCCTCCTGATTTTCAGAGGCATGGATAGTTCATCTAATGTAAAAAGAGTAAAAAATTATTTTAACAATGTTGGTATTGATATAAACAGAATTACAATGGGAGGAAGTATTCCCCATGAAGAACTACTTAAAAAATATAACTCTATATACATTGCACTAGACACTTTACCATACTCTGGAGGCTTAACAACATTGGAGGCTCTCTGGATGGGTGTTCCTGTAGTTACAACCAAGGGAGAAACTTTTGCTGGTCGCCATTCAACAAGCATTAATAGCACTGTTGGTATGGGTGAGTTTATTACTAACAACCTTGATGAGTACGCACAACTTGTTATAGATCTAGTAGAGGACCCTGAAAGAGTCTACAACATTAAGAAACACCTACGTGACAAAATAGCAAGCTCACCCCTTTGTGATCATAAAACATTCTCTGCTAATTTTGCCCAAGAGCTACGTAAAGTTTGGATTAAATGGTGTGAAGAAAATACCTACCCATAAACCTAGATCTGGCAGTTGTCGCCACGCACCTGACGCGCCGCCAACTACCGAATATAGGATAAAAAGTCTACTCTTCACCATACATATAATCGGGTGGGTTACATCGCTTGAACTGTGTAGAAATACTGTCTCCTTCATCTAAGGTCAAACCTTTAAAATTGTCTTTTGTGGAAGTAGGAATTTCAGTTGGCTGCGATATGGTATTCAGAACTTTACGTAGTTTTTGTCGCAAAGAGTATAATAAAGTAGATTTGGCTAGTTTTGGAGATGACCAGTTAGCCCAATAAATCAAACATTTATTGGTAATAACAAATAAAAAACCTTCAAGACCACTGGGCATATTATTTTGCAGTACAGCCATATGGGTGTGAATCATGTCTAAAAACTCACTCACAGACTGGCTGGAATCTTCCCTAACTCCGATATAATGGGTATTACGACCTTTCATCCAATCAACTTTATTATCGACTAGATAGTATGGAGTTTTTATCCAGAGATCATTTTCCATAAGCTGGGGAAATTCTGTAAAACTGCGGCGTTCAAATGGGGTATTTTCATCCAAGTCAAAAACTACTTGATGAATGCCATTGCCGAATAATCGACCACCAGTTGTTCGAGTTCTATTTTGATAAACTTCATAAGATGAGAAAAAGATAATTTCCGTCTCATCCGGAACCTCCTCACAAGAATCATCAGGTATAACCGATGAAATAAAAGCTGTAAGCCCTTGGGGTGACATTAACTGAACAATAGCCGGGATAAATTCTGTACCTAATAAACAACGGAAATCTCTCCGGCTATCCTGCAAACCTTTAGCCATAAACCAGGCAGAAACCCTAACACCATCATAACCAGTTTTATAATCTTCTCCCCCACTCATATACCACCTCCACATTTAACGTTAACAATTTTTTTAATTGCTGCCAATATCTATACTAAATTTTAATAGACCAAATTATCTTTAGATATAATAAATATTGAAGAAATATACTTACAAACTACTTACATTAAACCTAACTGTTGATTGTTAACAGTATATTAAAAATATGCAGTCATATTGGACGGCATTTTTTTAGGTTATAGAAGAGAGATTTTTATCCAATATTTTTCCAACTACTATTGCCGACCATCTCTTATAAGAGATCTTAGGCATTTCTAAGAAACCCTTTAACAATAGAAGCCAAAATGTGGTCATTATAACAATATAGATCGTCATTAATTTTACAGAAGATAAAAACACCTTTTTTGTTTGGATATTAAAATTGATGCAGATCGTAATTTTTACACCATTTTCTGCCAATAAATATTTATTCTCTATTGACCAAAATAACAATTAAATATCTATCAACAGATTAAAGTTAAATCATTACTCATCAACTTAAATGCTGAGGCTATTTTTTACATAACTAAAAAAACCTACACATTCATACAGTTACCCTCATGCCAACAAGCCTTATTTCCACTTACTTATTATAAACCAACCTTACTTAAAAACTTTTTTTCTGTTTATTAAATTTCATATTATGTTTTATTAATTTTTATTGTCAAATAGTTTTATTATGCTTAACTTGCCATCAGAACATATAACAGGCAACTTAAAAACCACTTAAAAACAGAACAAAAAACAATCTGTAAATGCAGAACAAAACATATAAAGTTACATAAGAATTTAGTAAGCTTTGTTAACAATTTGGCATTAAAGCAATATGCACACAACACAAAAGCTTCAATACAAAATTATTTTTTGTCCTGATCTAAGTATTTAAGATGGTTAAATAAATGTATGGCTTTAATTATGAGGGTTTTTGCAGCATAATCCTAGAAACGGCAGTTGTAAGCACGCACCTAGCGCAACCTATTGATTCACCTA
>JADGBW010000011.1 GCA_015231305.1 Magnetococcales bacterium
GTATTATCTTTTTTTCATCATTAGTGAAAATAATTAGCCAAAAGTTTGTATATTTTTTAAGTTATAAAGATGCCACAAACTGCAAACTATTATGAATATAATAGTATGTTAAATATAAGGTAAAAGAGTAAGAGGAGGGGAGGTGATGGAAGTATTACGTAAAATGATCGCCATAAAAACTTACAGAGTTATTGTACAGTTTCTCAGCTACTTTATTGGTAGGTAATCCCTTTAAGTCAGCAATAATCGGGATAGACTTTGCAATATTGCATGGTTCATTGCGTACTGCGACCTCTGGCCCCAATACAGGACTGTCGCTTTCTAGCATAAGATGGGATAGCGGAATTTTTTTGAACAGGTCTTGCATCTGTGGGGATCGAACTATTGAGGTAGGGACAGAAAAGAAGAAGTTAGCCTCTACTGCCTGTAGCGCTATTTTGTGTTTACCATGATAAGCGTGCAGTTGAACCTTTTTTGCCCCATATTTTAGCAGTGTATCAACACTCTCTTTAGCTGCTGCGCGAGAGTGTACATTTAATGGTAGGTTTAATTCTAAAGATAGAGAAATAAACTGTTTTAGTACCTCAATTTGTATTGATCTTTCATTTTCTTGTCTAGCTAGCTGGAAATCAAGCCCAACTTCACCAATTGCTAATAAGTTTTCACTGTTTTTACGAATAAAGCTAACCATCTCTTCTGCTTTTGTTATATCCGCGTACCCAGGATATAATCCCGCAGCCAAGTGAAGCCTTTTTTCATTTTGAGCAATTTGTGAGTTTAATTGGGCATCTTCTATGGTTTCTGCTACCAAAATTATACCAATAACCCCAGCTTTAAAAGCTCTTTGGATAACTAAGTCGCGGTCTATATTAAACCTTTCATCACAAAGATGGGCATGGGTGTCAATTAAACCATGTTGTATCATTTTATTTTAATGTAACTTTTTTAAAAGTAGTATTGCATTGAGCAGAATAGCGAACTTAACACATTATACCACAAATTTTTCAATAACCACTTTCTCTAAAGCTATTTAAAGTTGGCTTACTATTTAAAAATCAGAATTTGTAATGTTGCCTGAGATATACATTGATTTTTTTAGGTGACGTTTGTACTTTTCTATATTTTGTTGGTATTCATCTTCAGTTTTTGCGCTTTCACAAGCCTGAGAATTGCTGGCTTTACCTACTAAAAAATTACAAGATCGACCACCATTAATACCAATAATAAACCCACTTACAGGAATAGCGATAGATGAGAAACTTTCAACCATTTTTGGTTTTTTCTGTGTATCTGCGGGAGCCTGAGCAAACTTGAAATGTTTCAACATTTTAAGATATTTCATTTCATATCCTTTTTCTGTTGTTATTCTAAAGTTGATTGGGCGTAAGTCGGTTGCTTTTTTTTGTCGAAATATCTGTTGCTATCTTCCATTCTTACTTTCATAAACCATACCAATTGTACTTTTTCTATATTTGCCTTAATAGTTAATAGTTTATGAAATTCTTAACTATTATATTGATTTAGATAAGTGGAAAAATTTTCATCATCAATATGGTAATAATTGTATTGAATGTAAAAATAATGCTGTAAATTTAGTGTGTTACACTTTGGTGGAAAAAAATTTTCCGAAATACGATTTTTACCGTTGCTTTATCTTTATTGTATGGAGCATTCATCCAAACAAGATCAAGTACAATAAGTGCATACTGCAGCACCACAGGAAACGGGACTATCTCCCAATGGTTATGAATAGCTATGTCTTATGTCTATTGCTTTGGCGGTCTTTTTTGCAGCATCAGTGGGTGCGCTTAAAACCTAATTTTAGTGTCTATGTTATTTTGCAATATAGCATAGCATTTAAAAAAAGTTTTAAGCTAGAAAAAGCTTGCATTATTTAGCACACAAAAGACCACTAAATTGTAGAAAATATTGTTATCTACAAGCCTTTTGAAAGTGGCTGCAACTCTTAGATTTAGCATTGGCGTGGATTAAGCCCTTAATGACAAAGTCAAGGCAAACCGAGCCGTTATACTGTGGACTTTTTGGATGGGTTTTATTAGGAACCCAATAATAACAGCCCCTACAAACTTTATTGATCTTATTCATTTCGCATTACTCAAGAAACACAATAAAAAGTTGATCCCCCCGTATTGGTAACCTAACGTAACAGTATATTTGTGCAGGTGCAATATAAAATTTTAAAAAAATTTATTTTTTTGAAAATAACTTTTTGAAATTAGAAAATAAGCCTAGCTGCGGTAGAAAAAAATTGTTTAAAAATTAGTAATTAAAATTTTTAAACAATTTTTGTTTGGCAATTATACAAATTGCTATATTGTTGTTTTTATATGAAAATATGCAATGTATTTTAGTGAAAACCTTCACATATAATAGATGCATAAATTGATATACTTCAAGGTAAAAAATAATTTTATTGCGCTGCAAAAATTACTTATTGCGCTGCAATATTTTTTTATTGCACCACTGTTTCCACAGATCTAAATAGATAGCTTCTACCTTGCTAACATATAGTTGCGAATTTCCTAAAACAGATTTATCGAAACGGTTTCTGAGTTGATGGCGTAGGGTTTTTAAATAATTAACATCTTGGGAAAATTCAATAGCTTTATTGATGTACTCATCCTCATTGTTTGTGCGCCATTTATCTAACCCTAAAATATGCAATAAAGAAGAGCTTAATGGGTTACGTATTTTAGTTTCACAATTTAGAACTGGCACACCCATGCGTAGAGATTCTAAAGATGTCATTCCACTATTATGGGGAAAGGGGTCTAACATTATATCAATTTGCTCATGGGCTTTTAAATGTTCTTGCCGTGAAGTTTTTCCAATAAATATCAGGCGCTTTTTTTTCACTCCTTGGTTTTTAAAAAAATTAATAATTTCTGTAACATTTTGGGGGTAGTCAAGTTGTACGGTTTTTATTAGTAACTTTGCAGTTGGTATACGGAGCAAAATTTTTGCCCATAGTGAATATACTTCATGGTTATATTTTTCTAGCCTATTAAAAGCCCCAAATGTAACATATCCATTTTTTATTAGTGGGGGATCTGTCACCTTGGGAAATTGTATGGTCTGCATTAAGTGAATAACACAAGGTATATCAACAATTTTCTCTGTATATTTTTTGCGATGTTTTTCATGGATAAAAAATTTATCTGCAAAGAGGTAGTCCATTGCATCCATTGATGTTCCTAAAGGATAACCCCAAGCTGAAATTTGTATAGGAGCAGGTTTTAGTGCAAAAGTTAACAAGCGGTTGCCTATGGTGTGCCCTGCAAGATCTACAAGAATATCTATTTCATCTTGTTTAATTATTTTGGCTAATGTGGCATCGTCAATTTGGGCGGTTGGAAACCATTTTGTAGATTTTTGTTTAAATTTTTTTGTTACATTGTCTACTATAGTGTTGCCTGCATAGCAGTAAATTTGAAATTTATCAGGGTCGTGGTTTAAAAGCATTGTGGCAAATATGCTAGATGCTGAATGTTCCTTAAAATCTGCTCCCACATAACCAATACGCAATCTTCGTTTTGGGTCAGGTGTATTGCTTAATTCAGTCCAAAATACTTTTAGTGGGTCAGCATGTTGTTTAGCCCAGTTTTTCCGTTCTGTTAAAAAAAGATCTGAATTTATATCGCAGATTAAATCTATGCAAAAAATTAAACTATCATGAGTTTTTACAAAGTCTGGCCTAAGCTTGAGAGCTTTATTATAACATGATATGGCTTTGTCAAACTTGCCTTGAATTTGTAATAAATTACCATAATTACTATAAGCTTTTGCATAGTCAGGTTTAATTTTTATAGCTTTTTTGTAACTGGTAATAGCATCTTTAAATTTTTCTTGTTTAGTTAAAGAGTTTGCAAGGTTGTAGTGAGCCTGGGCATAGTCAGGTTTAATTGAAATAGCTTTTTTTTGACTCGTAGCAGCTTTTTTTAATTTTCCCTGATCATAATATGCAACCCCAATGTTGCTATGTGCCTCATAATTGTCTGGTTGAATTAATATTGCTTTTTGGTAAAAATCTATAGCTGAATCTAATCTACCTTGTCCATGTAGGATAACCCCTATATTGCTTAAAGCAAAGCTATTTTCAGGTTGCAGTTTTAGGGTTTTATTATACCAATATATAGCAGCATTGGGTTGTCCAGATTCATGGCACAGTACACCTGTTTCCAACGCTGCTCGCGGATTTGAAAACTCTGCTTTCACATCATTACTATTAAGAATATTTTCTAAAAGGTGTAAGATTTGAGAATTTTCAGGATCTATTTCTAAAGCTTGGTTTAGAACGTCTATTGCTTCTTTTTTTTCTTCTAATTGAATTAAAGATACAGCTAAGTTGTGAAAGTACAATACTTGCTTGTCATTAACGTTTATTGCACGTAAAAACAGATCTTTAGCTAGTATATAACGGTTAAATTGTAATGCAATTACCCCGAGTAGATTTATCGCATCAGCATGGTTTGGGAAGTTATTAATTATAGCTGTGCAACATTTGTCAGCCTCGACAAAACGTTCACAATTATAATGGTCTATAGCCTCTTTAAATAATTCATCTATATGTGATTGATTTGGAATATTATCAGGTGGTTCTAAATTCATTTTATTTTTCTTTATCTTGTATCCAATCTTTTATAAAGCTTGTAAAAGCTTTTGCATCCAATGGACGGCTATAATAATAGCCTTGAATTTGATCACATCCTAGCTTGCGAGTTTGGTTAAGTTGCTCAATAGTTTCTACACCTTCTGCTATTACCTGTAAATTAAGGCTGTGGCCTAGCTGAATAACAGCATTGCAAATAGCAGCACTTTCAGAAGCTGTCTCAAGATCTTGTACAAATGATTGATCAATTTTTACTTTACTAACTGGAAATCGTTTTAAATAGGAGAGAGATGAGTAACCAGTGCCAAAGTCATCAATAGAAATAGATAGACCTAACGCATGAAGGCATTCTAGAGTTGCTATGGTTTTGTTTGCTCCTTCCATTGCAACACTTTCTGTTATTTCCAGCTCTAAAAATTTTGGCTCTAATCCGCTATTTTTGATTGTCAAAGCGACTGTTTCTACCAAGTCAGGTTCTCTAAATTGAACAGAAGATAAATTGACAGCTATTTTTAATGGCGGTAAACCCATTTCTTGCCACTTTTTATTTTGCTGACATGCAGTTTGTAATACCCACATGCCTATGGAAGTAATAAGTTGGCTCTCTTCAGCTAGGGGGATAAAGTGCCCCGGAGAAATAAATCCTTTTTCTGGATGTCTCCAACGTAGTAGAGCTTCCATTCCTATTATTTTTTCATCGCATAAAGAAATTTGTGGCTGATAGTGAACCTCTAGTTGATCTCTTTGCAAAGCCCACTTAAGGTCGCGCAATAAATTTCTGCGTTCCTGTATGGCTTCGTTCATACCCTCTTTATAAAAAATATAGCTATTGCGTCGGTTATCAGCCTTAGCTCGGAACATGGCTAAGTCAGCAAGATATACCAACCGATCTGAATCTTCACTATCATAAGGATATAGACTTATGCCAACCGAAGTGTGCATCTCTATGGAATCATCATCAAAAGAAAATGGTTCTGATAGGACCGTAAGAATACGCTGAGCAATATCAGCTGCATCAGAAATTTTATCAACACCTGTATATATTATAGCAAAGACATCGCCACTAAATCGGGCAACAGTTGAGGTGTCAGGCACACAGATTGGTAGTCGCTGAGCTATGGATTTACGTAGGGAGTCGCCAAATTTTCTACCTGCTTCTTGGTTGATCTCCTTAAAACCATCCATTTCTACTAATAATACGGCAAACATATCTCCTTCTAATTGAGAAATAGCAATGGTCTGCTGTAGGCGGTCTAAAAAAAGATTTCGGTTCGGCAGCCCAGTTAGCTTATCATAATTTGCCAAGTGGCGAAGTTGATTTTCGTATTCTATTCTTTCAGTTATGTCTGATCCGTACAAATTAACATATTTTGCACCTTTTACGGGTGTTAAACGTACTGAAAAAATTCTTTTTTCTACAGGTATGTCAACAACCTTACTGGTTCTACTTTCTAAAACATCAAGTATTAATTGAAACCACTCTTCTGGCAACTTATTGTTTATTTTAGTTTGCCACTCATTCAGTAGAGGGTTGCTTGCAGAGTTAGCGTATAAAATAGTGCCCTCTTGGTCTATTCGTAAAACAGGGTTGGTATTCTCCTCTGGAAACTTTGCTATGTTTCTTATCTGCTCTTCAGCTCGTGTTCTTTCAGCAACTTCATTTGCTAATGTGCGAATTGTAGATTCTAAAGTAGCGGTTCTCTCTTGCACCTGTTCTTCTAAATTATTTTTAGCAATATTCAAGGCTTTTGTGCTTTGTGATTGGTTGTTGATCATTTCGTTAAATGCAGAAAAAGCGGCTCCAATTTCATCGGATCTCTGTGAAGAAAACGTGTATTGATGTTGAGAGTTTGGGTCACTTCCAGCAGATATCATTAAATTACGTAATAACAATATTGGAGACAGAACCAACCTACTTAAAACAAACATGGTTACGATAGTAACAAATGCTGCAATTATTAAAACTAGACCAATTATCCGTTTAATGTATGCAAAGCCAGATTCATTCAACCCACTACTATCTAGTTGTGCCTCTACTATAAAAGGAGCACTCACTTGATTAGGCAGCCATTTTGACTTAAAACAGCCTTCTAAACAGCTTGTTTGTTCATCTACTTTGCTTAAGATTATTTTATTTGGTGTTAGTTTTTTCGAGCTTTCTCCAAAAGAGCCTATTTCTATGCCATTAGCATGGTAAATTGTAGCACCCAACAACACAGAGCTTTTAACTAGTGCATCACCATGTTTATTAATAAATTTATGAAGGTTGTCATGTTCTACAAGAGCAAAAAAATTGCGCATAGATGTAAGTCCAGATGCTTCAATTTGGGCAAGTTTATCCTGTTGGTATAACTTGTAAGATGGAATTAAGATTATCCCTTCAATAAACAAGATGCTGACAAACACCGCAAAGGTTACAACCCAACAAATACGGCATTTAAAAACTGAGATGATAGAAGAAATTTGTTTATAATAACTATCAAACACAATAGAGGGATTCTCCTCTTTGTAAAATATGGTAATTTTTTATAATTATAAGATGGAATATGGAGTGTACCGATATACCTTTTTTGCTGAAACACTTCTTTGTGTAATGAAGAAGTGATTTATATTAGCTAATTTATTGCTCAGCCATTTTTTTACAATATAGAAAACGCATATTTTCTATACCAAAGCTAGTGGTTGTACTCTTGATTACAATATTAACTGTTTAACAAAAAAAATCAAGCTGTACACCTGTTTATATGTTAGTTGGCGTTTTTATTTTGACCTATTTATAAGTAAATAAGTTGCAAACATATGGTTTATGCTTTTAGTTTACACTGACACTGGAAAGCTAATACATTTAATTAAATATCTTACCTACATAATAGTAGTAGTGACTATATTTGCTATTTATCAACAGGCTTTAAACTAGGAACAAATTGAAAAAAACATATCAGATAATCTTGGCAGGTGTAGTGATAAACCTAGTCAGTATGGGCATTGCTCGTTTTGCTTACACACCATTTTTACCAGCTATGCTATTAGATGGTTTAAGCCTGGATGCAGCAGGAATGATAGCCTCTGTAAACTATGTTGGTTATTTAAGTGGTGCAATATTATCTATAATGATAGTTAATGTTGTAGCTCAAAAATGGTTGCTGCGTTTTGGTATGCTCCTCTGTTTAATAACATCATTTTTAATGGCTTATAGTGAGTCAGTAATTATATGGGCAGTTGTGCGGTTTTTTGCAGGGGTTGGTTCTGCCTTGGGTATGGTTGTGGGTTCGGCTTTTGTATTAAAAATTTTACAAAAGCATAATGAAGCCAAAAAAACCCCTATACAGTTTGCTGGTGTGGGGTTGGGTATTGCAATTAGTGGTGTTGTCTCAATGTTATTGGTTTCAGATGGAGATTGGCGTTTAGGTTGGATAAGTTTAGGTGTATTTAGCTTAATAGTTACTCCGTTGGCTATGTGGATAGTAGAGCATAACTCTGATTATAAAATACCAGTTGAACATAAAATAATTAATTCTGATAATAAAATACCACCGTTTGTTTGGTTTTTATTTGCTGCATATTTTTGTGAGGGCATTGGTTACGTAGTTAGTGGAACATTTCTACCGACTATAATAAATGAAATTGCAGGGCTTAAAGGAGCAGGAGACTCTATTTGGATAGTGGTAGGTTTGGCTGCTGCTCCTTCATGTATATTCTGGGCAATGGTTGCTAATAAGCTGGGTAGTGCTGAAGCTATTATGTTAGCTTTGTTGGTACAAACAGTAGGGGTGATTATTCCTGTTTTTTCTGATTCTGCTTTTTTAAATTTAGTGGGAGCTTTTTTATATGGTGGAACCTTCTTAGGTATAGTATCCATGACTTTATCATTTGGGGGGCGACTTGGAGATGTAAACCCAGCTCGTATAATTGGTATATTGACTATAGCTTTTGGTGCAGGTCAGGTTATAGGCCCCCTATATGCGACTGCCCTTACCCAATGGCAAGGTAGTTATGATGCAGCTCTTATATTAACATGTGCTATTATTTTGCTTGGATGGTCTATTTTGTGGCGAGGTAGGGTTTTGTTGGTTGAAAAAGTCTAAAATTATTGCTTGCTAGTTGTCGGTTTACGCGAAAAATTTCGTGTATCTTAATAAAAAATGTCAATGAAACCATTCAAGATTGTAATGTGTCCAAAAAAACAATAGACAAACTGCAAGGGTTCCTTTAACCTTTTATCCCATTAGAAAAAAACCAAACAAAACACTGTGTTATATTTATTAATAGATTTATAAGCGAGGCTTGAAATAGAGCTAATATTATGCAAAATTAGTAATTTATAATAAAATTAGTTAATTGTTTTTTAATACAGGAGAGTTTCATGAAAGCAAACCGAAAAGTATTGACCTTAGGTTTGGGTCTATTTGTATTAACCGGATTTGGTAATGTACAAAGTGCAGCAGCAGAGTATGTCATCAAGTTTTCTCATGTTGTTTCACCTCACACCCCAAAAGGTCAGGCTGCTGATATATTTGCTAAATTGGTAAATAAGCGTATGGCTGGCAAAGTAAAGGTTGTGGTTTTCCCGAACTCTCAACTTTACAATGACAACAAAGTTATGGAGGCAATGCGCCTTAGTGACAGCAAAACTACGGGAATTATGGCTGCACCAAGTCTGTCCAAGTTTGTTAAGTTCTCCCGTCAAATGCAGGCATTTGATTTGCCTTTCTTGTTTAATGATATCGTGGATGTTCATAAACTTGCAGATTCAAAGCTAGTTGAGGAAATGACCAAACCAATGGAGAGAAAAGGTATTAAAGCTCTCTCTTTTTGGGATAATGGTATGAAAGTTTTCTCCATTAAATCTGACAAACCATTGACCAAGGTTCCTGCAGATTTCCGCGGTAATAAGTTCCGTATCCAAAGTTCAGAAGTTCATGCTGCTATGATTAAAGCATTGGGCGGAACTCCACAAAAACTCTCTTTCAAAGAGGTTTATACATCTCTTGCTCAAGGTGTTGTAGATGGACAAGAGAATGCATGGTCTAACGTTTATTCTAAAAAGTTCTATGAGGTTCAAGACTACATCACGGTTTCCAATCACTCATATCTAGGTTATTTAGTTGTTGTTAGTAAATCTTTTTGGAACAACTTACCTGAAGATATCCGTAGTGAGTTGACAGCTATTATGAAAATGGCAACATCTGCCAATCGTCGTTTTGCTGCCAAGGCTGATTCAGAAGACCGCGCTAAAATTGAGAAAGCAGGAAAGGCTAAAGTGGTTGAGCTATCAGCAGCTGATAGAGCAATGTGGGTAAAAGCTACATCCAAAGTTGAAGACAAATTCCGTCGTCAAATTGGTGCTAAAATTCTAAAAGACATCCATACACTGTTGGGTCATTAATTCTTAATTCAGGCTAAATATGAGCATTAGGTTGCAGTTTTTTGTAGCCTAATGCTCATTTTTTTTATCAAATAAAAAAATTTAGTACCCCTGTTTAGTGTAAAATGCCTTTGTTGGTAAAGATTTACATAGATTGCATGCTCATAGATCTAGAAACAGCAGTTAATATAATATCGCATAATGTGGTTTGTTGATTTATCTAGTATATCTGTTAGTTTATAAGCCCTATTGAAAAATTTTGTAAGACTTTCTTGTGATATACTAGGTAAATTAATAAGTTAAACGTATATGTGCATATAACTACCTTTTTTAGGTTTAATTATCGGAGTGTTATATATGCTGGATAGAATAATAGACACCAGTGAAAAGTTTATCATCACTGTAGGGCTTGCCTCTGCAACATTGTTGTTATTTTTAAATGTGGTTGCCCGTTATCTTTTTGATAGCGGGTTTACCTGGGTGTTAGAAGCCGTTCAATATCTCTTTGCTTGGGTTGTGCTAGTAGGTGCAGCTTATGGTACTAAAGAGGGTGTTCACCTTGGTATTGATATTTTGGTGGAAAAATTTTCACCAAAAAATCAAAGACTAATTACCCTTTTGGCAATGGCCTGTAGTTTGAGTTTTATAGTTACAGTTTTAATTCTCTCTGTTCGTTACACCATTAAAATTTATGAGTGGGGCGACCTCTCTCTAGATTTACAAATTCCCCAGTGGATACCATATTTAGCCATTCCTGTTGGATTGTCTTTAATGACCTACCATATGATAAATGTGGGCATAAAACTCTGGAAAGGTGAAATTACCCGCATTCATAAAAAGGAAGCGGATGACTATGTTGGGGAGATTAAAGAATGAGTACATTGGTACTGTTTATTGGTTTAATATTTTTATTATTAATTGGAGTTCCTATAGCAATAAGTCTGGGTTTCTCCAGCATGATTTATACTTGGGTACATACTGACGACCCAATCATTATTATTGCGCAAAAACTGTTTGATACCATGGAGCATACAACACTCCTGGCTATTCCATTTTTTATTCTCTCTTCCCACTTTCTCACAACAGGTGGTGTATCCCAAAGGTTAATTGAGTTTGCCAAAGCAATGGTTGGTTGGATGGATGGAGGGTTAGCTATAGCAGGTGTTGTAGCTTGTCTTTTGTTTGCTGCTATATCAGGATCTTCTCCTGCTACTGTTGTTGCAATTGGCTCTATCATGATTCCAGGTATGATTCAGGCAGGGTACTCTAAAGAGTTTGCTGTAGGTGTAATTGCAACATCGGGCAGCCTAGGCATACTTATACCTCCGTCTATACCAATGATCGTTTATGCCGATGCTGTTGAAGAGTCTGTCGGAAAAATGTTTATAGCTGGCATTCTACCTGGTTTGCTTATGGGGTCATTTTTGGTGTTCGCAACATGGATATCAGCACGAAAAATGAAAATGCCTAGAGAACCTTTTAAAGGTTTTGTGCATCTGTTTAAGACATTCAAAGATGCTTTCTGGGGGCTGCTGCTTATTTTTATTGTTGTGGGTGGTATTTATGGTGGTGTGTTTACCCCAACAGAAGCAGCTGCTGTTGCTGCAGTTTATTCAGCTTTTATTGCTCTATTTATCCATCACGATATGGGGCTTCCAGACGTACCAAAAGTCCTTCTTGACTCAGCAAAAATGACTGCTGTTCTCCTATTTATTATTGCTTGTGCTATGATTTTTGCACACGTTTTAACCGAAGAACAAATTCCACAAAATTTAGCCCAAACTGTCATGGAAGGTAATCCTTCCCCGTGGATGTTCTTGTTGATGGTTAATGTAATTTTATGGTTTGCTGGTGATTTTATGGAACCATCAGCTATTTTATTGATTTTGGCTCCACTGTTTCACCCAATAGCAATTAATTTGGGTGTTGACCCAATCCATCTTGGTATCATTATGACAACTAATATGGAGGTTGGCATGATTACTCCGCCAGTTGGTCTTAACCTCTATGTTGCTGCTGGCCTTTCTGGTATGAGTTTGGGTGCAGTTACTAGGGCTGCGTTACCTTGGATGTTTGTTCTTATTGCAGCCTTGGTAGTTATTACTTACGTGCCTTGGTTAAGCCTCGTGCTGGTTGATAAACTATTCTAAAAACGAGATAGCTCTAGCTCTATTTTGTTAGCTTAAAGGTTGGGAGTTTGTCAAAACAATACAGACAAGCTCCCAACATGAACATAATCTGTATTGGTTATATAGCAATATTAGCCATATGGTTATGCTTCTTTATATAAAACACTATTTTACCAAAAAACTGATTTTTTCATAAATTTTTTAAATATCGAATATTATTAAATTATTATTTGAAATTTCAATCAGACCCTTAATGATAAGTAAAATTAATACACCTATTTGTGAATTTTTGTTCTATAATGTAAATAGTACTCATTATAATTTAGAATATCATTTAAGGTGCTGTTTTCACAAATCAATAACCTAGGAAATTCCTGATATGTTTCAGATACGCTTTCATGGTCGAGGTGGCCAGGGTGTGGTAACAGCAGCAGAAATGCTCTCTGTTGCTGCTTTTTTAGAGGGTAAGTATGCCCAAGCATTTCCCAGTTTTGGTTCTGAGAGAATGGGGGCTCCAGTTATTTCGTATTGTCGAATTGATAATAAAGAAATTCGTCTAAGAGAACCAATTGGTGAGCCAGACGCAGTTATAATTCAAGATCCTACCCTATTAAATTCTGTGGATGTGTTTTCAGGAATAAATGAAAATTGTTATCTGCTTTTTAACTCTAAACAGAGTTATAAGGAGCTGGGAATTGAAGACTTTATTTCAGACTTTAAGTCTCAGCGAGTTGGGCGTGTACCTGCAACAGAGCTAGCATTAGAGCATGTTGGTCGCCCTGTTCCCAATGCTGCTTTGTTAGGTGGTTTGGCAGCTATAACTGGCATAATTCAGGTTGATTCTGTAGTGCGGGCAGTACGAGAAAAATTTAGTGGTAAGGTGGCAGAAGCCAATGTTGTTGTGGTTAATGCTGCATTCGAGATGACAAAAAAGCTGTTGAACAGCGGAGGGTAGGAGATGCTGAAGCAGATAGAGGGTTCACAAGCTGTTGCTGAGACCATAGGACTATGCCGACCAGA
Source organism: Magnetococcales bacterium (assembly GCA_015231305.1). Lineage (GTDB taxonomy): Bacteria > Pseudomonadota > Magnetococcia > Magnetococcales > JADFYX01. Next base: position 13,145 of record JADGBW010000011.1, read on the forward strand.
GGTGATTTGTGCTTATCCTATTACTCCTCAAACTCATATTGTGGAGGGGCTAGGGACTTTGGTGCGTAAGGGGATTATTACAAATTGCGAATATATAAATGTAGAGTCAGAGTTTGCTGCGCTTAGTGTTGCAATTGGTGCATCGGCTGGGGGGGCGCGAAGTTATACTGCTACTGCCAGTCAGGGTCTACTTTTTATGGCAGAGGCGGTGTATAACGCATCCGGGTTGGGCTTGCCAATTGTAATGACTATTGGCAACCGAGCCATAGGAGCACCGATAAATATTTGGAACGACCACTCAGATAGCATGTCTATGCGAGACTCAGGCTGGATTCAACTCTATGCTGAAACCAACCAAGAAGCCATGGATCTGCATATTCAAGCTTTTCGTATAGCAGAGGAGGTTGGTTGTCCAGTTATGGTCTGTATGGACGGTTTTATACTTACTCATGCTTATGAACGGGTTGATGTACCTCGTCAGGAGCAGGTAGATGCTTTTTTACCACCCTATGAACCAATGCAGGTTTTAGATCCTTCAGACCCGGTTTCTATAGGAGCCATGGTGGGGCCAGAAGCTTTTTCGGAGGTGCGTTATCTTGCTCATTATAAGCAGATGCGTGCTCTGGAGAGGATCCCTGAAATTAGTGCAGAATTTAAAGAGAGATTTGGCAGGGATTCTGGTGGGCTAGTCCACCCTTATAAAACTGAAGATGCCGAAACCATTGTTGTAGCGTTAGGATCAGTAAACGGCACTATAAAAGATGTGATTGACGAAATGCGCCTTGATGGTAAAAAAATTGGTTCTTTGAGTATATGCTCATTTCGTCCGTTTCCATTGGAGAGACTGCGGGAAATTTTAAGCCCAGCAAAACAGATTATAGTAATAGAGAAAAATATTGCTGTTGGTATGGGTGGTATTCTATCAGCAAATATTCGCATGGCTTTAAGGGGGTTGGTGCAGCCTGTTACCACATGCATAGCTGGTTTGGGCGGTAGGCCAATTACAAAAAAATCACTACAAGAGATGTTTGATAAAACCATGAGGCAAGAGGTTGATGATATCAATTTTCTTGACCTTGATTGGGAGATTATTCGCCGGGAGCTTGACCGCGAAAAAGCAGACCGTCGTTCGGGGCCAATTGCAGAAAATATTTTAAAAGATATTGGAAAACGTTTGGAGGAGTAGGTCAGGGAGAGTCTAGATGGAACAAGAACAGAAAGTAAAGTTCTACCAAAAAGGTACGTATACAGTTGGCAACCGCTTGTTAAACGTTAAAGAGAGATCGGTTCAGGCAAGCATGGACCGGAGTAACTCTCTCACCTGTGGTCATAGAGCCTGCCAAGGTTGTGGCGAGGCGTTAGGGGCGCGTTATGCAATTGATGCTGCTATGCGAGCAACTCGTAACCAGGTGATAGCTGTTAATGCCACGGGTTGCCTAGAGGTTTTTACCACTCCATATCCGGAGACATCTTGGCAGATGCCATGGTTGCACTCTCTATTTGGAAACGCTGCTGCTGTGGCAACTGGAGTTGCTGCTGCAATGCGAATAAAAGGGCGAACCGAAGTGCGAACTATTGCCCAAGGTGGTGATGGTGGAACAACAGATATCGGTTTTGGTTGTCTATCGGGCATGTTTGAGCGCAACGATGATGTGCTTTATATCTGTTACGATAATGAAGGCTATATGAACACAGGTGTACAACGCTCTAGTGCCACACCACCCACCGCACGTACAGCTACAACCCCTATTGCCGGGCCAGAACCAGGCAACGTTTTTGGCACAGGTAAAAACATGCCTATGTTGGCCATGGCCCATAAAATCCCTTATGTAGCCACTGCAAATGTGGCAGCACTGCACGATCTAGAAAAAAAAGTTACCAAGGCCATGCATATAAAAGGGGCGCGGTATATCCATATTTTTGTGCCATGCCCGTTGGGTTGGGGGTCAAAACCAGAAGAGACAATACATGTTGCACGCTTGGCAATTAAATGTGGAATTTTTCCACTTTTTGAAGCAGAAAATGGCAAGGTAACAAGCACTGTTCCTATTAGAGAACAAATACCGGTTGACGATTATCTCAAAATACAAAAACGTTTTTCTCACCTATTTAAAAAAGGCCATGAAGAACGAGATAAAATAGCAGCTATTCAAGCTATGGCAGATGAAAATATAGAATATTTCAACTTATTAAATTCGGAGGGTGGCTCATGATTAAACCTTTTGCCATCACCCTAGATACAGGGTCAAGCTTGGCTAACTTAACAGGTAGCTGGCGTTCAAAGCGACCAGTGTTTGTAGACCACATGCCACCTTGTAATATTGCCTGCCCAGCCGGAGAGAATATTCAACAGTGGCTCTACCATGCAGAGGAGGGTAACTACCATCAGGCATGGCAGGAGATAATGAAAAACAATCCACTGCCGGCCATCATGGGCAGGGCCTGTTATCACACCTGTGAGGGTGAATGTAACCGGGCCAAGCTGGATGAAACTGTGGGTATACATGCGGTTGAGCGTTTTTTAGGCGACTTGGCTATAGATAACAATTGGCGGGTAAAGATAACCGTACCTAGAAGCGGTAAAAAAGTAATGGTTATCGGTTCAGGGCCAGGTGGTTTGTCTGCTGCCTATCACCTAACTTTATTGGGTCATGCTGTCACAATTTTTGAAGCATCTCCAAAAGCTGGGGGGTTAATGCGGTATGGTATTCCACGTTATCGGCTTCCTAGAAAAGTGCTAAATGCAGAGATAGATCGTATTGAACGTATGGGGGTTGAGTTTAAACTTAACACCCCAGTACGTGATATTGTTGGGGTAATGGAAGAAGACGGTTTTGATGTAGTCTTTGCAGCCATAGGTGCTCAACTACCACGAAAAATAGATATTCCTACTGATAATTCTATCCAAATTTATGATGCCATAAGTATGTTGCGTAAAATTGAGATGGAGGAGGAGCTGCCAAACATTGGTGAAAAAGTTGTTATATATGGTGGTGGTAACGTAGCAGTTGATGCTGCACGTTCGGCAGTGCGACTGGGTGCAAAAGAGGTGAGCATTGTTTATCGTCGTTCTCAAGATAAAATGCCAGCTCACCAATTTGAAATAAAAGAGGCAGTGGAAGAGGGGGTTAAACTACGCTGTTTACGGGTTGTTCGTAAGGTAGAAAATAGCAGTGTAATAGTAGAGCAGATGGTATTAACCGATACCAATAAACCTTTTCCTACAGGTGAGATGGAAGATATAAAAGCCGACACACTTATTTTGGCTTTGGGGCAATTAGTAGATGCAGACTGTTGTTTAAGCAATGTACCTGGTGTTGGGGTTTTGCAAGGCAATGTTCAGGTAGATGCTGCAATGCGTACAGGCAATGAAAAAATATTTGCAGGTGGCGACTTAGTACCATGTGAAAGAACCATAACAGTTGCCGTTGGTCATGGTAAAAAAGCTGCAAAATATATAGACGCTTATCTACGTCAAAAAGAGTATACACCTAAAGAAAAAGCCCCCATTGCAACATATGAAAAACTAAACACTTGGTACTTTAGTGACGCACCTAAAACCGTACAGCCCATTTTAAACTTAATAAGACGGCAGTCTGGTTTTGAAGAGGTGTTAGGCAACTTAGAAGAGGGTAATGCACTATTTGAAGCCAGGAGATGCCTTTCATGTGGCAACTGTTTTGAATGTGATAACTGTTATGGTGCATGTCCTGATAATGCAATAGATAAACTAGGTTCAGGAAAACGCTTTGCGGTTAATTATGACTACTGCAAAGGTTGTGGTTTATGTGCTACCGAATGCCCATGTGGAGCTATAGATATTGTTAATGAGACAATCTAACATCCACTATATAATTATCTCCTTTCGTGCAATATCATCTTAGGTACTGTACAGTATACCATTATAGCAACTATAACTAACCAGCATATTAAGCAAAATATGCTGGTTAGCTTTCTCTTGATTGACAAAAATTAATGGCTAAATTTTCTCTAGGTAAATTAAAAAATCAGGAAGGTTTGCTGATCATAATGACAGCAGCCTTCTATGTGGCTTTTCAAACATGGATGACACTGCTAAATAACTTTGTTGTTGAAGGTGCAGGGTTTACAGGTAAAGAGATAGGTATTTTGCAAAGCTTGCGGGAAATACCCGGATTTTTAGCTTTTGGGGTGGTTTTTTTACTTTTTTTAATAAAAGAGCAATACCTGGCATTTATCTCACTTGTTCTGCTTGGTTTAGGGGTTGCCTTAACCGGGTTTTTTCCATCGGTTATAGGGCTGTATATCACAACAGTTCTAATGTCAGTTGGCTTCCACTATTTTGAGACACTGCGTCAGTCTTTAATTTTACAATGGATAGACAAAGAGCGCGCCCCGCAAGTATTTGGTAAAATAATGTCGGCAGGTTCTAAAGCTGCAATATTTGCTATAGCTATGATTTATTTAACAGTAAATATTGCAGATTTAGAGCTAAAATGGGTATACCTTTTAGGTGGTGGTTTTGCTGTTATTGTTGGAATTACAGTTACATTTATCTACCCCTTATATCCCCAAAAAGTTAACCAAAACAAACACCTTGTTTTAAGAAGACGTTATTGGCTCTATTATGCATTAACCTTTATGTCTGGAGCAAGACGGCAGATATTTGTAGTTTTTGCTGGTTTTCTTATGGTAGAAAAATTTTCATATTCTGTTTCAAGTATAGCTTTAATGTTTTTAGCCAACCAGATTATAAACATGTTTTTGGCTCCTAAAATCGGCAAGTTAATTGGGGTGTGGGGTGAGCGACGTTCTATGATTATAGAGTATATAGGGCTTATAGGTATTTTTGTCTCGTATGCTTTTGTAGAAAGCCCTGAAATAGCAGTAGGTCTTTATATTGTCGACCACATGTTTTTTGCCATGGCTATAGCCCATAAAACCTATTTTCAAAAAATTGCAGACCCAGCCGACATAGCCTCAACAGCAGGTGTAGCATTTTCTATAAACCATGTTGCAGCAGTTGTTATACCAGTACTGTTCGGTTTTTTATGGTTAATATCCCCAACACTGGTTTTTTTAAGTGGAGCTGTAATGGCTGCAATATCATTAATTTTGGCTTTTTTAGTTCCTAAAACCCCAGTGGCAGGACGTGAGTCTATTTTTATAAAAATGTAAAACATAAAATGATTATGTTGGTGAAAAGAGTTTAAGATGTTATCAAGTTAAAAATGAGATTGTCTTGACTAAACCGATGAAAAGCAACAATATTGCTTAACACTTTTAAAAATCAATATTGTTAGAAAGCAGGCAAAAAATGGGAGTATTTCATAATGGCTGGAGTTGTTTTTTCTACAGTAAAGCAGAAGTCACCTCCTTCCTCTTTAAAAGTTCAAATTATAGCCAAAGATCCTCTAATTCGTGTGGTGGATAATTTTTTTACAAAGCAAGAGTGCGAATGGGTTATTGATAAAGCTAAACCTAAAATGAAACGTGCTGTAGTTAGTTCTGCTGATCAAGGGGTTAAGAGTTCCGGGCGAACAGGGTCGGTTGCTTGGTTTTCTCATGATGATGACAAAGTGGTTGATGGTTTAACTAGCCGTGTAGCTAAGTTGGCTGATCTTCCTTTAGAATATTCCGAATCTCTACAGGTGCTCCACTATGGCCCAGAGCAACTATACCGCACCCATTGGGATGCTTATGACCTGACAACGGAAAGAGGCAAACGTTGTTGTTCTGACAAAGGTCAAAGAATAAGAACTGCCCTTGCTTATCTTAACGATGTTCCAGAAGGTGGTCATACTAAGTTTCCCCGGTTAAATGTTGAAGTAGAACCACGGGCGGGACGCATAGTGGTATTTGACAACTGCATAATCAACTCAATAGACCGTCACCCCAACGCCCTTCACGCTGCCACCCCTGTTATAACAGGAGAAAAATGGGCAATAACTCTATTTTTTCGTGATCGCCCATTTCAAAAAGCCAAATAAAATCATCATGTTTTTTTATACAATCACCATTTTTAAATGAAACAAAGTACTCATTAAACACCACATCAGAAAAGAGATAATCTATAGCAACAACGCTGAACTCCATTGGTTACTCTCTTTGCAGTATGACGGATCTGGCTACTAAATTTGTCACTGTTATTTGGAATTGTTATTACTGAATTATTTTAATGTTAACAAACAGTCTGCTTAAATTTTTACCACTTCAGGTAAATTATTTGACACGACTGTTTCATGGGACACTATGTATCGAGACATTTTGTATCATTATGTCTTCTTTTTTTGTTTTATGATTTACACATAAATAGTTTAAATTTTCTATGTTTAGGATATTGCTGGAGAATTATTTTTTATTGTTTGTTGTGTTGAAATGGGTATAGGTATTGCATGTTTTTATGGCGTAAGCAGTATTTATTATTAGCAACAAGAAACATAGGAAATATCATGTTAAACGAGAACCAAAATAAATTATGGATGTTCGGTCAGGATCTAAAAAAAATAGCCGCTAAATCTAAAAATAGCAAAGCGGTTAACAAGGGGAGTAAAAAGACGGCTAATATCTCCAAGTGATTTTTTAAAATAGATTTGAACGAACCCATATAGCTCACGTTGCTTTTGCAACTTGGGCTGCCTGGGTTAGCTCAACAAGGCTGCGACGGTCAATTTTGCCGTTTGCCAAAAGAGGTAATGCATCTAATTTTTTGATGTAGTGGGGATGTTTATATCTTGCTAAAATGGGGTTTAAATATTCCCTTAATGTGGTGAGAGTTATATTCTTATCTCCAACATAAAAGGCAAAACCAACTTCACTCCATTTTTTGTCAGAAACAGCCACAACCACTGCTTGGCTAATATTTGGATGTTGCACAAGTTGCTTTTCTACTTCTCCTGGAAAGACATTTTCGCCACCAGAAATATACATCTCTTTTTTACGCCCCATAACATAATAAAGCCCACGTTTATCAACACGTACTAAATCTCCTGTTGCAAAATATTCTCCCTGCATAGAATCCTTAAATTTTTCCATATTGCGCCAATAACCCAAACATACATGGGGGCCAGCAATTAACATCTCACCAACTTGGTCTATATCTACTTGATCTCCATTTTCATCTACCACTTTAACCTTAGAAAACGGCATTGGCCGACCAATAGAATTGGGATATTTGTATGACTCAGATGTTTCATGAAGAAAACAGTTAGGGCCAACTTCTGTTAAGCCAAAACCTTGTTTAAAAGGTACACCACGTTGATGATAGGTCTCTATTAATGGCAGGCTGAGAGGTGCTCCACCAGAGAGGAAAAAACGGATGTTGGAAAAATCAGTTTGGTTAAAATTAGGTTCATCAGCTATTGCTTGAAACATGGTAGGAACAGCCCAAAAAACATTTACCCCATCATTATTTATAGTTTCTAATACCCCTGCTGGTTCAAACTTTTCAAATAGAATTAATGTACCACCAATTGATAACATGGGGAGGGTGAAAACATTATAACCACCAGTATGAAAAAATGGAGTATTAACAATGGATATATCGTTAGGTTTTAAAACCCCTGTGGCGATTGTCTGCTCTATGTTGGCAAGCAACATTTTACTGTGAAAAAGTACCCCTTTTGGTTCACCAGTTGAGCCAGATGTAAAAAGCATTAAAAGAGGGTCGTTGTCTTCTATGGTAATTGCAGTTGGTGCGTGGTCATTTGTTAATGTTATATCGCAAACTTTTTTATAAGTTGCATTTGTAACAAATGGGCAATCATACTCCCCTATAACAATGCCCGGTTCAATATGTTGAATAATATCCCCAAGCTCACGAGGGGCTAGACGGTGGTTTAAGGGGACAAATATTGCACCTAAACGAGTACAAGCAAAAAACAGGGTGATGTGTTCCAGCCTATTAGGTGCAAGATAAGCGACTCTGTCACCTTTTTTAATGTTAGCTTCAAACAGATAACTACACCAAAGACTAACATTGTGATTAAGGTTTTTATAACTCAATTTTTCAGATAAACGACGGTCTATAATAGCAAGCTTGTTGGGGGTGCGTTGACTATGTAGTTGAATAAAATCTTGCCACATTTTTATCACCTTTTATATACTATAGCAGTTGATTTTAATAAACTACCTTATTCAGATTATAATCTAAGAACTGTTTAATAAAGTGTGTTCTCTAATGTTGATGATACCCAACCGATTGATAAATATGATTGATACTACAAATTATGGGTAGTTTAAAATTGTTAGCTATAAAGTATATTTCTCAGTTGTTAATCATATTAAAATTGCGAAAAAAACTTGGAAAGTTTTACTGCAACTTCTGCCTCTTTTTCTAAAAAAAATAAGTGGTCTGTATCTGAAATAACCGACAAATTAGCTTTAGGAATTTTCTTAACCAACAGCTCGGCATTTGGCATTGGCACAAGTGGGTCAGTATCTCCTGTCATTACAAGTGTTGGGCATATGATATTTTCTAGGGATATTCTATTTGGTAAAAATTTATTTACAGCATAAAATTGCAACATAACTTGGGCTGGGTTTTCTTGGTCTTTAATACGTTGTTCTAAAACATACTGATAAGCATCTGGATATTGTGTGGCAAGTAAAGGGCAGATAGCTTGTGATAGTGCCGCTTTAATGCGTTGTTCAGCATCAAGACAATAAATGCCTTTTACCTGTTCTTCACTTAATGATGGAAAAATTTTGTTAAACTCTTCTCCTGATGAAGTAGCACATAACAGAGCTAAAGATTTTACCCTTTTAGATGCTTGCAGGGATAAAAGCTGTGCAACAAACCCGCCCATACTAAGGCCGATAACTGAGAAATTTTCATAGCCAAGATCATCCATTAAATTAAGGCAATCTTGTGTTAAGTCTTGCAATAGGTATGGTTGGAAAGCTGGGGGTGATTTTCCCATGCCACGGTTGTCTGGAAGCACTAAGGTAAAATGTTGTTGCAGGCGGTCAGCCAGTTTATTAAAAACCCAATTTGAGTTGCCAAAACCAGGAATACATAAAATAGGGTGGCCCTTACCTACGAGATCAAAATGCCCATTAAATTTAGTTGCCATTATACCCTTACATTAAATATTTTTGATAAAAGAATTTTAAAAATTTTTGCAGCTAAATGTACTGCCTAACTATAGCAGCACTCCACTTCTCAACATTTGTAAGTGTAACATTATGCCCTATAACAGCTTGCATAGCTTCACTGTTTAAATGTGGATCATCAAGATCTGTTAATTTTGAGAATATACCACAACGTCTACCAACCATGTAGAGCATCTGTTTTTCTGGCTCCATTGTCAAAAAGTTGCTAATAATATTGGTCATGTTATCTTTTTTATTGGGTAGTTTGCCATCTACATCTTGAAATAAATTAACAATATGATCACTTTCAACTGTACTTTTAATACCGTTGAGGTTTTCTAAAAAAAGCTTTAGCTCTTGTGCCATTTGTATATCACCAAGTGGAGTAAAATTACCTTTTTGAACCTCTTTATAAAGTTTGGTCTCATGGGGTATTGCAAGGGTTCTTATACGGATAAAATCTGGGTTTATTTGGTTCATGGCATCTGCGGTTTCTAGTGCATTTTCTTTTGTAAACTCCTCTCCACCCAAACCCGGCATATAATATTCTGATAACTCTATACCTGCCTGTTTTACTTTTAGACCTGCTACAATATGGGTATTTTTATCTACTCGTTTATTGATAAAATCTAGTACCTCATTAGCAGCGGATTCCATACCGATATGGATCCGGTTTAAACCTGCTTTGGCAATTTTTGCCATCTCTTCGTCACTTTTTCTGGCTATTGTGTGTGAACGGGCATAAGAGGTTATTCTGTTAACTTGTGGAAAAACCCTGCGTATATATTCTAAAATTTCTATAAGATCTTGAGATTTTAACACCATGGTGTTGGCATCTTGCAAAAAAATAGAGTTCATACCACAACGAAACCATTTTAAAGCTGCATGAAAAGCCATTTTGTCGCTTATAGACATGGTGGCTTGTTGTGTTAATAGTTTTTGTTGCCCGTTGCCATCAGGGGCTTGCATTGCGTTTTTAATGTTTTGAATATGCTGGTTGATTATATCTATATCTTTAATGATGTGCTGGGTGGGGCGTATGCTAAAGGTCTCGCCCTCATAAAGCCTGCAAAATTTACATTGGTTCCAAGGGCAGTTTCTGGTTACCCTTAGTTTCAGGCTGCTGGCTTCACTTGGAGGTCTTATTGGGCCTTGTTCAAAGCCTTTGTAGTTCTCTGAAGTGTTCATTTTCACCTCATATGGATCCAATAAATTATATTTTAGGCCTAGCTTTTTAGAAAAAATTGAAAAGATATAAACTATTTGTTACGAAATTTAACCAAGATCAACTAGTATACATTTGTTACCCATTATACCATGAATATGCCAACTCACAAATATTGAAAAAACTGACGCTTTTTTTAAAGATTATTATAAAATAAAATGAATGAAGATAATAAACCCCAAACAGCAAACTGTTCTCAACCTCAAATAACTGTTGATGAAGCGTTTGCCCAAGCATTAGACCATTTTCATGCAGAACGTTTCACCCAAGCTGACCAGCTATGTACTGCTATAATTAATGCATTTCCTGCCCATAGTTATGCTATTAATTTATTGGGGTTAATTGCCCAAAAACTAAACCGCCATGACTTGGCAATAGAGCAGTTTGAAAAAGCAATTGTTGTTGATAGTAATGTAGCACTTTTTTATTACAATTTGGGTATTTCTTTTAATTCATTAGGGCTGTTAGAAGATGCAGTAGAAGCTCAAAAAAAAGCATTGTTGATTGATCCCAATTATACCGAAGCACTTAACAGCCTTGGAAGTTTGTTTGTAGAAGTAGGGTCATTTACCAAAGCTGTTGAGTCTTTAAAAAAAGCTATAACTATTAATCCAAACTATGCATACGCACACTATAACATTGCTAATGCTTTGGTTAAACAAGGCAAAGTAGATGATGCAGTTAGTAGTTACCAAAAAGCAATTTCTCTAAACCCCAATTTTGCTGAAGCATATAATAATTTTGGAATTGTTCTACAAGAACAAAAAAAGCATAAAGAAGCAGCAATAAGTTACCAAAAAGCAGTATCTATAAATCCCAACTTTGCAGATGCTCTCTCTAATCTTGGTAACGCATTATTAGAAATTGGTGAACTTGATGCAGCAGTTTTAAATTGCAAAAAAGCTATAGCCATAAAAGCAAATTATGCAGATGCATACTGCAACCTTGGTAATGCGCAACTAAAACTTGAAAATTTAGATGAAGCAGCCAATAGCTTTAAAAAAGCAATTTCAATTAACCCTAACTTTGCAGCAGCGTATTATAACCTTGGGGTAGTATTTCATAAACAGATTAAATTTGCAGAAGCAATTTCATGCAACCAAAAAGCAATTGCTATTCAACCAAAATTTGCCAATGCGTATTGTAATATAGGGTTTATTTATACAGATCAATCTAGATATGATGATGCAATTTTTAACTACCAAAAAGCAATGGAAATTGAGCCTGAAAATGCGTCTATACACAGTAATTATATATTATGCATAGACTTATTTTCAGGTGTTGAAACAGACCTGTTTCAAATAGAGAGAAAAAATTGGGTTAAACAACATGCTGAACCACTTGGAGCTTTTGACACAAATTTTAACAATATACCAGAGATCTCAAAAAAGCTTAAAATTGGTTATGTTGGTGCAGATTTTCTAGACCATTCAGCAGCACATATTTTTGGTGATATGCTGCTTAATTATGATGAAAATAAATTTGATATTTTCTGTTATGTGGGAAATATCGTAGAAGATAAAATAACAGAACAATTTAAGAAAAAAGTTACTAGTTGGCAGTTAACAACTGCATTGGATGATGCAACACTTGCTAATAAAATTAAAACAGATGGAATTGATATTTTGGTTGACCTTGCAGGGCACTCCAAAGGCAACCGATTATTAACTTTTGCGCGAAAACCAGCTCCTATACAAATATCAGCTTGGGGTTATCCCCATGGTACAGCAATGGCTGCCATGGATTATATCTTTGCTGATCCAATATTTATTCCATACTCAGAGCGCAAAAAATATTCCGAGGATATTATTGATCTATCTTGTGTTATACATTTAACCCCCCACGCAAATTATCCTGAAGTGACAGAGCCGCCTGTACTGAAAAATGGCTATATTACCTTTGGCGGATTTAACCGTTTGGAAAAAAATAGCTATGAGGTCTATTTATTATGGGTCAAAATTTTACAACGGCTACCCCAAGCTAAATTATTAATGAAAACACTAAAATTAGAATCTAGTGAAATTAAGAAAGAGATTGAAAATTTTTTTGCTGCAAATGGAATTGATAAAAACCGCCTTATTTTAATAGGCAAAACTACCCACCAAGAACATTTACAAATTCATAAAATGGTAGACATAATGTTGGACCCTTTTCCACATAATGGTGGCATGACAACTTTAGAGTCGGTTCGGATGGGTGTTCCCGTTTTAACATGCGAAAAGGAAACCCGCTGTCCCACAAGCGCATCTATTTTACATGTAATGGGTTTGGACGAATGGCGGGTTAAAGATAAACCTGGTTTTCTTGAAAAGGCGGTAGAATTTGCATCTGACACAGATAAACTAAAAACACTACGTCAGCAAATGCGTAACCGTTTTGATAAGTCTGTTTTAGGTAACTCCAAACTCTATACCAGCCAGGTAGAAGCTGTATATCGTAAACTTTGGGAAAAATGGTGCGAAGAGAACAGTTGAAACTAGGTTAAAATAAAAAATACTACAAAATAATAAACCAGTCAGGATTAATCTTTTTACAATAATTATAACCATTCATGCATATTATTTTTGCTTTTGTACGCGGAGTATATATTCATCACACCTATCAACAAGGCCACTATACATAAAGCTGTATTCGTCATGGATGGCGTTTTTGGCTTGCTCTAGAAAGGCAATTTTTTTAGATTCTAGAAACAGATTGGTCTCTTGTTTTTCTCCCCATGAATATAACAAGCCCTCGTGGAGTATTTCTAGCTCTTCTTGTTCTTTTTCAAAAACGTCTTTGTTTACTAAGTTAATTGCATAGGTATCTAACACCTTTAAAATATACAGAGACAAAAATGCAAAGCTTACAGCTAACACCCTTTTAATAGATAAAGACTCCAACCCAGGTATAAAACTATCTGGTATTAAAAGCAATATACCCACAGCACCCATATAAATTAAGCTGCCCCAACCGATAATTAAAACACCAAAATATATACGGCCTACAAATGGAGTGTCTTCAACTGCTTTTGTAAAGTCGTAATACTTCCAGTGGTCTTTAATGCATATGGTAATATGGTACACAACAAGTGCAATACAAAGCAGGTAGATTATACCTAAAACAGCAGGAATGGATGTAATTGGTAGAGAGTTCACTTTTTACCACCATATTTAGTTTTTTTTATATATGGTTTTAATAGTGAACTTTTTTTTCTTTTTTTAAGCATGAAAAAAATATCCGCATAATTTTTGTGTTTTATTTAATTGTTCTGCAATAATTAACAGTTTTACAATATAGCAGAAACCATATCTTAATTTCAATTATCTCAACAAAATATAGGTGTTATTGCATGTATTTACATTGTAGTTTGAAAATTTCATAAAAAACCAACTTTACAAATCTTTACATTACAGAAAATATTTAGCAACGATCTGCTGGTAGTTTATCTCCCCAAGTAACGTCGCTATTGCGATAGTTTATTTTGTGTTTAAACTTTTTCCAGGAGATAATAATGAACAATCAAGTTAACAAAACAGCTAACATTGAAAACAAAACACAAGCCAAAAAACCAAAACGTAGGACACTGTTAAAATATTCTATGATAGCACTTATTGGGGCTATTTTTGGTGCAGGTACTATAGGAGCAGCAAACCACGGTGTAGCAGGATGGGGTAACCACTCAATGGGAGGTGGTTGGTGTAAAAATAGCAGACATTCTGGTAAACATGACCCAGCTAGAATGAAAGAGCACATTGAATATAAAATTGGTTGGGTATTAAAAGATATAAATGCAACAGATGAGCAAAAAAGCCAGATAAAGGATATTGTTGTTAACACCATCGATAAAATGCAGGCTAATCGTTCTCATCATAAAGCCATGAAAAAAAACCTTGCAGCACTTTTAAGTCAACCAGAACTTGACCAAAATAGACTAGAGGAACTTCGTAAAGAGGTTTTAGGAAAGTTTGATACAACATCAGTATCGATTATGGATACAATGGTAGAAATTTCTAAGGTATTAACACCAGATCAGCGTATGTTGCTTGTGGAGAGATACCAAAACCGTTTTAATTAAATCTTATTTAAGCAGTTGTCCCTTAGTAAATATCACCAACTGCCATATTAAGTAATAATATAGACTTGAAATTGCAATCTAACCGAGTGCCTGTTTTAGCGGATAAAGCTTATGAGCCATCGATTATTAATGATAGAGGATGACCAAAATTTAGCAGCCATGGTTGGTGAATATCTTGCTGAATCCGGCATGAAGGTCACTGCATTTTATGCTGCTTTACCTGGCCTGCAAGCTCTTGAGAAAGATGGCTGGGATGCAGTTATTTTGGATGTTATGTTACCAGATATAGATGGCTTTGAGGTTTGCCGCCGAATACGTACCCATTCAGATATCCCAATTTTAATGCTCACAGCAAAGGGTGAAGAGATGGATAAGGTTGTTGGTTTAGAGTTAGGTGCTGACGATTATCTAGCAAAACCATTCAGCCCCAGAGAGTTGTTGGCTAGATTAAGAGCTATAATTCGGCGGCACACCCCTGGTGGTTTAAATAAACAAAACAAAAGTCTAAATTTTGGTAGGCTGGAGGTGGATAGCCAAGCTCGGCAAGTAAGGGTTGGTGGGGTGACAAAGGATCTAACTGGTCATCAGTTTGATATCCTAGAGGTTATGGCGCAAAACCCAGGCCGTGTATTAAGCCGAGACCGTCTTATGGACCTTGTTAGAGGAGAAGAATTAGAGGCTTTTGATCGCAGTATAGATGTGCATATTTCACGGATACGAGCTGCAATTGAAGATGACCCCAAAAAACCATGCCGGATAATTACTGTTAGAGGCAGCGGATATGTGTTTGCATCTAAACAAGATGGTTCATCCGTAGAATAGAGATGTGCATATGAAAAGACTATATTTAAGAATTTATTTTACCTTCATATTAATATTAATTTTGTTTGGGGTGCTAGCTTCTGCCACTTGGTATCTATTGCCAGAAGATAAAGGCCATAAACCTTTTTTTGATGGCTTTGGAACAGTTTTAAAGCAAATCATACCAAAACATGGCAGCTCTAAAGAGGATCTGCAACAAGCATTAGAGCAATTAAGCATGGCTTTTCCGGGTCAGTTATCATTACGAAGTGATAATGGAGAGTTGTTGGCAGTAGTTGGCAGACCATTGCGCCCACCCCACCCAAAAAGAAAGCACAGTGGCTGGTTACGATCAAAAGGCAGGGGGCCAGCTTGGGCTATAAATCTTTCTGATGGTCGCTGGTTGATGGTTAAACCAGAACACAACAGCAGCCGCCATTTAGGGTTTTTGGCAACTATAGCTCTTTTGGCTGGTTTATTGGCTATTGGTGTCTACCCACTTGCAAAAAGTTTAACAGGACGCATAGAGAGGCTAAAAAGCCAGGTAAACAAGCTGGGAGCAGGGGAGCTTTCTACCCGTGTTTTAATTGAAGGTAAAGATGAAGTTGCAGCTTTGGCTAGTAGCTTTAATCGAGCTGCTCAAAAAATTGAAAAACTGGTTGCTTCACATAAATCACTTCTTGCAAGTGTATCCCATGAACTGCGAACTCCTTTAACTAGAATAAGAATGGGTATTGAGTTGTTGGATAACGACGAACGACGTGATTTATGTAATAGAATGTCAAAGGATGTTTTGGAGTTGGACGACCTAATAGGAGAGCTACTATTAGCTAGCAGGCTAGATACATTAGATAGGTTGGAAAACTCTGAGGAGGTAGACTTGCTAGCTCTGCTAGCCGAAGAGGCTGTGGTTGTAGGAGCAGAGGTTGAAGGAGAGTCGGTTTTGGTTTGGGGTGATAAAAGGCTGCTGAGGCGGTTAATAAGAAACCTAATGGAAAATGCCCGTCGTTATGGTGGTAATAGTGGTATTGAATCTTCAGTAAATCATGTTGATAACTTTGCAAGGCTGAGAGTTTCAGACCATGGCGAAGGCATACCCCAAGAGGAGGTAGAACATATTTTTAAACCCTACTACAAACCAATTGCAGCTAAGGATAGCAATTTTGGCGGTGTTGGTTTAGGG
Organism: Magnetococcales bacterium; assembly: GCA_015231305.1. Taxonomy (GTDB): domain Bacteria; phylum Pseudomonadota; class Magnetococcia; order Magnetococcales; family JADFYX01. The sequence continues at coordinate 29,483 of JADGBW010000011.1, forward strand.
CTGTCACTGGTTAAACAGATTGCTAATCATCATGGTGGTGATGCAACTTATTTTAAACGTGAAAATGGTGGTTCAACTTTTGAAGTAACCCTAGCACTTAACGTTAATAGGGCGTAAAACTGCTTATAGAATATGATAAACAATACTGTTGAAATATTTTTATAGCAATTCCACATATAACCATGAGCATTTGCATCACAGGATGACAGTTTGATGATTACTGAAATTGATCTGTTTCAGGACAATGATATCCCCCTTTTAGATGTGCGCTCTCCTGGTGAATATGCCACCGGCCATATTCCTGGTGCGATAAGCTTACCACTTTTTAGCGATGAAGAGAGAAAAGAAGTAGGCACTACCTACAAACAGGTAGGACCAAAAGATGCTTTTCAACAGGGTTTAGATTTTGTGGGGCCAAAGATGTCCCACTTTGTAAAAATGGGAGAAGAACTAAGCCATGAAGGTCATATAAAACTATATTGCTGGCGTGGTGGCAAGCGTTCACAAAGCATAGGCTGGTTGTTGCAACAAGCTGGACTTAAGGTAATGGTATTGCAAGGCGGTTATCGTTCATATAGACAAACAGCGATGCAAAAGTTTGCCCAACCTGTAAATCTTGTAGTCTTAGGAGGACATACAGGTTGTGGTAAGACTGAAATTTTAAAACGCTTAACACAAAAAGGTGAGCAAGTTATAGATTTAGAAGGTTTAGCAAATCATCGTGGTTCAGCTTTTGGTGGCATTGGGCAAGCAAAACAGCCAAGTAATGAACAGTTTTTTAATATGGTTTGGGAGCAGTGGAGAAGGATGGATCACACCCGTACAGTTTGGATAGAAAATGAGAGCCTTTGTATTGGCAGGGTAGTAGTGCCAGAGGCGCTTTTAGAACAAATGAAGCTAGCACCCTTGTTCATAATAAATGCTCCCATAAAACTGCGTATGCAGTATCTGATAGAGCTTTACGGCAGCCAGCCAAAAAAAGAGATTGCCGCTGCAATAAATAAACTAAGCAAAAAATTTGGATTACAAGACACCAAACAAATGCTTACCCAGCTAGAGCAAGGGGAGTTAAAACCAGTAGTAAATCGGCTTTTAAAATATTATGACAAGGGATATCAACATGGTTTAAACAGAACCGATAAAACCCGTATGCAAAATATTGAATTACCCCAATATCCAAACTCTTGGGATGAGTGGATAGATAATATTGCAATTTTGTTGCAGAAACACCCTGCTAGAAGCACTGTGAAAAAATAACTACAAAAGGGGCTTTAAAACTCTCCATACATTCTCAGTTATTATTTTATAGCCTTCAGCGTTGGGGTGTATTCCATCACCTTGGTTTAGCTCTGGGTGGCCTGCGACTCCTTCTAGAAAAAAAGGTATGAAGGGTGCTTTGTGTTGGGCTGCTAGTTGACTAAAAACTTGGTTAAACTTTTTACCATTTGTTATGCCATAATTAGGAGGTAGCTTCATACCACCAATGATAACCGGGATATTCTTGTCCTTGAAAATATTTATAATTTTGTTCAGGTTCTCTTGCATCTCTTTTGGCTGTAAACCCCTTAAGCCATCGTTTGCACCTAGAACTAAAATTACTAATGAAGGTTTGGTACGCAATGACCATTGTACCCGGTTTAAACCACTTGCGGTGGTGTCTCCTGATATTCCTGCGTTAACAACCTTATGGGGAAAACCATTTTTTATGAGCTTTTTTTGTAATAGAGTAGGATAACTCTCACTTTCTAGCACTCCCCAACCTGCGGTTAGGCTGTCGCCAAAACATAATATTACAGGCTCCATGGCTTCAACCTTGTTGCTTGGGAAAAAAGATAACAACATGGCAAAAAAAAATACCATGATAGGATTAACTTTAAGTGAATGTACTTTATAAATCATGATTAAATTAAATATGCTCTCATATAGTGTTAACCACAGCGGTGGAATTTTAAATATTCTTAAGGATGTTAACTGGAACCTTGCCAAAGGATCAACCGCCAGTGTAACCGGACCTTCAGGAAGCGGCAAGACATCTCTTTTATCTATCATAGCCGGGTTAGAGAGAGCTACTGCCGGTGATATTAAAGTGGCGGGAGTGGACCTTGCAGGGTTAGATGAAAATGGTTTAACCCGTTTACGTAGGGAAAATATTGGCATAGTTTTTCAAGATTTTCATCTTATAGATGCAATTTCAGCATGGCAAAATGTAGCCCTACCTCTAGATTTTTCGGGTAAAAGCCAAACCCAAGAGCAGGCTAAAAATATGTTGGAAAGAGTAGGGCTATCTCATCGGTTAAACCATAGGCCAACTGAACTATCTGGTGGTGAAAGGCAGCGAGTTGCAATTGCTAGAGCATTTGTAACTAAGCCAAACTTAATTTTAGCAGATGAACCAACTGGAAACTTAGACTTAGAAACCAGCAAAATGGTGATGGATTTGTTGTTTGAGATGGTTGCTGAATGGCAAGCAACATTTGTGATGGTAACCCATGACAAAGAGCTGGCAGCTAAAACCCATAAAACATTTCATATGCAAGATGGACGATTGGATGTGGAGGGTTAAATGTTTGCTACAATTAAAATTGCTTTAAGGCAGCTTAGAGGAACTTGGCGCAGTTTTTTCTTTTTCACCTTATCTCTTTTTTTGGGTGTCACAGCCATAGTTGGGGTGTGGAGTGCAGCAGAACAGCTTCGTAATGTAGTTCGCGGTGACGCTCAAACTTTGTTGGGTGGTGATTTTCGTATACAAGCTTATGTACCACTGCAACCTTGGGCTGAAAAAAATATAAAAAAAGTTGGTCGCACCCTATCACACAGCCTTGAGTTTATCGGCAATGTCATAGGCAACGAAAAAAACTTGCTTGTAGAAGTTAAAGGTGTGGATGCCAACTATCCTCTTAAAGGAGCTATTGAACTAGAAAATCGAGGTGAAATTAAAAGTGGCCCCCAACAAGGTGAGGCATGGGTTGATAAGGGCTTTATAAGCCGTACAGGGTTTTCATTGCACGACACTTTTAACCTTGGCAAAGTCAAGTTTACTATTGGTGGAATAATTAAAAAAGAGCCAGACCGTATAGCTGGTGGTTTTGTCATGGCTCCCCGGCTTATGATCTCTTTAGCCGATGCTCATAATACCGGTTTAATTCAGTTTGGTTCACGGGTTTTACGGGTTGTTCTAATTGCTGCTAGAGCAGGGGAAAACCTTGGCGATCTTGAAGTTTTTCTAACATCAAAAGTAAAAGAAGCAGGTTATAGACTTCTTACCCCTAGTGGTTCCCAACCACGGGTAAAAAAGCAGATCCGCAGGTTAACTCTGTTTTTTGATCTTACATCCCTACTTACCCTATTATTAGCATGTGTTGCCATGGCAGGTAATTTAACTACATTTGTTAGAGAAAACCGCACAACTTTAGCAGTGTATAAATGTGTTGGTGCTACTAGCATGCAACTTGGTTCTGTTATGTTTGTTCAAGTGTTCATCATGGCACTAATAGGAATTGTTGCTGGTGGTATAGCTGGTGTGTTTGTTCCTGATATTTTGTTAAACCTTATGGGGCTAGATAAGTTTGCAACAAATGTAGCAGGATTTTCCTTAAAAACTGTATGGCAAGGTATGGGTATAGGGCTTTTGGCGTGTCTGTTATTTGCTTTGATACCAATTTTAGCAGCAGGGCAAACACCCATAGGTATTTTGTTTCGTTCTGGTGATAATTCTAGCAGGTGGAGATGGCAGGGGCTATCTGCATGGCTAGCTTTTGTTGTTGGCCTTGTGTTTGCCGTTTTATTGGCTGCATTGGTTGGTGAATGGCGTTTGGGTGTAAGCGCAGTAGTTACAGTTATAGCTGTGTTGGTATTTATTGGATCAACTGTATGGTTATTGGTTAAAATGCTTGCTTTTTTTAGCCCTTCTAACCCAGCTATACGTTTTGGGCTTTTAGGAATTATAACTCCCGGCAGATCTACCCTTTCCAACGCTACTGCTTTGGGTCTTGGTTTATCGGTAGTTATGACAGTTTTTTTTCTTGAATATAATTTACAGTATCATATGGATAAAGAGATACCTAAACGTGCACCTGGTTTTTTCTTTCTTAATATTCTTCCTCATCAAGCAGAGCAATTTAAAAAAATGGGGTTAAAATATGCTGATACAAAAGAAGGAGTAAGTATAGTAGCAACTGCCAGATCCAGGCTTTCTAAAATTAACAATAAAGCTATATCAGAACATAATGCCGATGATCCATCTTTAAAATGGCGTGTTCATCACGAATATCCACTGGCTATTCATGAAAATATACCAAAAGGTAATGTTCTTACTGCTGGCAGATGGTGGAAACAAGGTGAAGAGGGGGTTAGCCTTGAGGTTAGAATGGCTAATGATCTTGGTTTAAAAGTAGGGGATAAACTAACATTTGATCTGCAAGGAGTAGAGATCCAACTACCAGTTTTATCTATCCGCAGGCTATATTGGTCTAGTATGGATCTTAATTTTTTTATAGTTGTATCTCCTGCTGCACTTAAAGGCGCGCCTCTCTCTCTCTTTGCCACCATAGCCTTGCAACAGGATAAGGAAAACAGTCTTTTAAAACAGCTTTTAAGTGAGTTTCCTAACGTTACTGCCATACCTGTGCGAGAGATGATGAATACTACCAAAGAGCATCTAACCCGTCTAGCCCAGGTTGTAACTGTAATGGGGGCTTTCACCATTGCTGCTGGGGTGCTTGTGCTTATGGTTTCAGTTGCAGCATCACGTCGCCGAAGAGCAAAGGAGTCTGCCATATGTAGGCTGGTGGGAGCAGGGCAAAATTTTATGTTGCGAGCAACACTAACAGAGTTTTTACTTTTAGGTCTGCTAACCACACTACCAGCAGTAGTAATTGCCCAAGGTGTAACAGCTGTGGTTATACATCTTTTAATGAATGACGTTTATAAATGGACACTTAACTTAACTGTAATATCCTTTTTTGCAGGGGTTTTTCTTGTGCTTATAGTTGGTTTAATTGGATCATGGCGGTCTTTAAATAACCAAGTTATGGCAGAACTTAAAAAAAGCGTAGCTTAAAAAAAGGGACCTTTTATATTACTTAAAATACAGTAAAATAATCACTAAGAAATAATATTATAAATCAACAATTGCTTGTACTACATTGCCTTTACCATGATAAATAATTTTATCAAAACTTAAAGCCATGGCCATGGCTATACCTCTGCCATTTGGATCTAAAACTCTACTGGAATCAAATTGCATATATTTCTCCCATTCAAAGCCATCTCCTTGGTCTTCAATTAAAAATTGAATTTGCTTTTCACTGCGCTTAAATGTAACGGAGGCTTTTTTTTCTGAGTTTTCAACTAGTTGGTAACGGATATTGATATTTTCATACCATGTACCTTTTTTAAGCCACTGCTTTTTTTCATTATATGTTATGCCCAAGTTACCATGTTCAATAGCGTTATTAAGCAATTCAACAAGTCCTAACAAAACACGGTTAGGGTCAGGGCAGTTTTGAGCAAGAGTAGTAGCTAATTCATGAATATCATCCATGGAGCTAAATTCATGGGAGCTTTGGGTTATTGTAAATTTTGGGTTGGTATTTTTTAATAGTTGTTGCTCCAACGCTTTGTAATCTTGATAGTGTTTAATCGCTACTTGAACGGCAACTAGAACTTCTTGAATTTCAAAAGGTTTGGTAATGTACTGCCAAGCCCCAGCGCGCATTCCTTCAAGTCTTTCATCCAATAGTGCATTGGCTGTTTGCATAACAACGGGAATTCTACACAATAATTCATTTTGCTTTATAATTCTTAAAAGCTCCATACCGTTCATTCTTGGCATCATCCTATCTAGCAAAATTGTGCCATATAGGTTAGGGTCAGCCTCTAATAGCTCTAATGCCTCAACACCATCTCTAGCCATTGCAGTTTTATACCCTTCATCTTCCAATAACTCTTCCAGCATTTCTCTGTTTGACTCGTCATCATCTACAATCAAAACAACTGTATAAAAATCTTGCTCCATACTTTTTACCTCAATTATTCTACTTCTTGGTGCTGATCTTTAATCTTTAATATTTCAGGCATTAAATCAAGAAAAAGCGGTATTAAATCTGGGTCAAAGTGCTTGCCTTTCTCTTCTTTAATTAATGCAATTACTTGGGGTAGAGGCCAGGCTTTTTTATAGGGGCGTTTAGTTGTCAGAGCATCAAAAACATCTGCAAGAGCAACTATTCGTCCTACCAGTGGAATATCTGTCCCTCGAAGTCCATTTGGATAGCCCGTTCCATCCCACTTTTCATGATGTGTCAGGGCTATTGCTCTTGCCATCTCTAAAAGTTCTGATGGATGTTTGCCTATAATTTCTGCACCTATTTTGGCATGCTGCTGCATAATGTCCCACTCGGTACTATCCAGCTTCCCTGGTTTTAGTAAAATTCTATCTGGTACACCTATTTTACCGATATCATGCATTGAGGCAGCATGGAGCAATAAAAAGCTCTCATCATTTTGCATGCCACATGCTTTTCCAAGTATATGAGAATAATGGCTCATACGAACCACATGTAAGCCAGTATCGCTATCTCTAAATTCGCCAGCTCTACCAAGTCGCTGCACAACATGTAGCTGAGTTTTTATTAATTCACTGTTTTTTTGTGATAGCTCCAAAGTACGATCCAAAACCTGTTGTTCAAGATCTTGGCTGTATATAGAGAGCCTTTTTTGGGCTAAATGTGCTTCTAATAAATTTCTTACACGTGCTTGTACTTCGTCAGAATCAAATGGTTTTGTTAAAAAGTCTTTTGCGCCAGCGTTAAGTGCTTTTAATTTTGTCTGTTTATCTTGTAATGCAGTTAGAACAATAACTGGAATGTTTTTACCAACGGACTCAAACACTTCCAACACCTCAAACCCGTTCATTATGGGCATCATTATATCAAGAAGCACCAAATCAAAATTCTGTTCGGTATATAATTTAACCCCTTCGGTAGGGTCTAATGTGCTAACAATTTTTGTGTAGCCAAACTCCTCTAGTTGATCCACAAGAATATCCAAATTATCCGGCTTATCATCCACCACTAGTATTTTTGCAGATTTAATATCATGTTGAGAAATAACCTTAGAGTCGGTGTTACTTTTTGTATTATTTTGTCCCAAATTCTCAAACATGTTTTGGCTCCTGTTTGGGTAACATGACTGTAAATATACTTCCACCACCTGGTCTATTTGCAGCGCGAATTGTGCCGTTATGTGCTGTCACTATTTCCAAGCAGATAGCCAGCCCAAGCCCAGTACCACCAGCTTTGTTTTTAGTACGGCTACTCTGTGCAAACTTATCAAATACTAGGTCCAGTTCATCATTAGGAATACCGGTTCCTTCATCATTCACCGAAAATACCACCATTGGTATACCGTTGAGGGTAGACTCTGAAAATAATACAGAAATTGTTTTTCCTTCATTAGAAAACTTTATTGCATTACTAAACAGGTTAAGAATAACTTGACCAATTTTAATGTTATCACAATAAACCTTCACTTTGTGTTGGGGGGCTTTGATTTGTATAGTTAGATTTTTTTCAAGAAGAAGAGTCTCTAGTCTGTCTCTCTCTATACCTATGATCGATAATAAATCATGTATCTGAAAGTCAAAGTCCATTTTTCCTGATTCAAATTTTGCCAAATCTAGTAGGTTATCAATTAGGCCACGTAGTTGCTTGCCATTACTGCCTATACGGCTGTAATAGTGAACTATTTTATCTAGGTTTTTCGAAATGTTTAAAGAGTTTTGTATAGTAGCAAGGTCAGTTGTTTCAGGTAATTCAGCGAGTTTATCAACAAGTTTATTAATTCTACGGCCTCCCATTTCAGTAAAGCTCAGCACAGCATGCAATGGTGTACGGAGTTCATGGCTCATATTAGCCAAGAATTCACTTTTTGTTTGGTTGGCTTTTTCAAGGTCAGCAGTACGAATTTTTACAAGTTTATCTAGGTGGTCTCTGTGTTGGTAAAGCTCTTCTTCAACTTCTTTGCGTTTTATGATACTAGCAACAGTATGAGCTGATGTTGTTAAAAATTTATCTACATCTGGGTTACGTTGATGTTCATCTGTTAGGTATATATTGATCATACCAAGTAGCTGATCGTCAAAAACTATTGGCACGCAATAGTGGCAGAATTGGTCAGTATTAGATATACCAACCATATCACCACCAGATACATACTCAGAAAAATATAGTTTTTGGTTTGATAGTGCAAGCTGGCAGATACCTTCTTCTAATGAAATTTGGTCATAGCTTGCAACTATATGATCTGGCATGTTTTTATGGCTTATTAAAACCATTTTATCTAAACTCTGGTCATACATGGAAACCACACCTTTAGAACCCACTGCAAAACTAGAAACAGACATAACTAGGTCCAAGGTGTAATCAAAAAGTTCTTTCAGTGTGAGGGGGTGAATTCCCGCACGAAGTAGGTGGCTAATTATCGTTTGAAATTCCAACGCATTTTTAATTTTTTTCTCAATTTTTTTGCGCTCTGTAATATCCTCTTTAATGGCAATAAAGCTTGTCAACTCACCTGATTTTGACCGAATTGGAGATATAGAGGCAAATTCCCAAAAATCTTCCCCTCCCTTTTTTTTGTTTTTAAACTCTCCACGCCACTCATTCCCTGCCAATATTGTCGACCAAAGTTCTTTATAATCTTTAGAACTTTTGTTGCCAGACTTTAAAAAAGCAGGGGTTTTCCCAATGGCCTCTTGTGCAGAATATCCAGTTATATCGGTAAATTTAGGGTTAACATATTCAATAACCCCTTTTAAATTAGATATCATAACTGTAGTTGGACTTTGCTCCACAGCACGAGAGAGCTTTATTAATAGCTCTTCTTCATGTTTTTGGTTGATAATCAAAGCAAGGGTAGAGGCTATAGCCTGAAGAAAATCCTCTTCTTTTTTCTGTTTAACATGGTTTTCGGAAATATAAAGGTTTAGAACACCTAATAAATTTTTTTCAAAAAGGATCGGTATGCAATAATGACCATGGGGTTGCATTGCATCAAACCTAACTTCATGGTCGTCATCAACTGAATTTTTAAATACAATTTTTTTGGTAGAGGCTGCCCGTCCACATAAGCAATAGCCATAGGGAATTTTAGCACACTTTGATAGTAGTTCAGTAGATAATCCTTTTTGGGCTGCCATTGCTAAAGATCCGTTATTAGAATCAGCCAAAAAGATGCTGCCTTTGGAGAGAATAGCTAACCAAGGGATAGAAAAAATAGTCTGTAAAGCGGATTCTAAAAGCTGGTTTAAAGGCGTAGGTTTAATAGCTAACTCTAACAGAGAAAGTAGTACTTTCTGTTTTTCCAGCAATAGGTTTTTTTGTAGCTCAGCCTGTTTTCGTTCAATAATTGTGGCGAGTATGTGCCCGGTAGATGAAAGAAAAATATTGTCTTCAGGAGATTGTGAATATTGCGAATTAATATAAATTTTAAGTAGGCCAACTACTCTATTTCCCAAACTAAGGGGAATACAAACATTGCCATGAATGTGCATACACTCAAAACAAATTTTATTTGCATTTTCATCTAAATAGTTAGGGAGTATGTTATGTCCATTATCATAATAATTATATTTACACCATCGTTCCTCTATTATAGAAGAAATAGCATTGCCACCTTTTGGTAACTCTTTGTGTCCAGATAATACAAACTGCCCAGTTTTTTCATCATACAGATATATTTTCCCTTTATGTTTTAGAGAGATCCACGGAATGCTATGAATTAGCTCTAAGCTGCGTTTGAGGATAATATCCAAGGGAAGTGGTTCTAATCCCAAGTTCATAAGTTGAAACAGCTTTGTTTGTCTGTCGTAAGATAAGTGTAGATTAAGTCCACGACCTACTACATAAATTAAAAAGAAGGCTGAGATAATATTAATAAATATAAGCATAATATAAAAGCTGAATATCTTTGAAGCTTGCTTGCTTAAAGCTTGAGCTTGTCTAGCAATTCCTTCACTCAACATATCTTCAACTTCTTTTAAAAGGCCAATTTTTATTGTTATGTTTTTAAACCAGTATCTAGGGTTGATACGAAATGGGTCTTTATTATGTATATCCCAGTTTAAAGCGATTTTTCGCATTCGCTCCACTTCCACCACTTCTTTTTGTTGCATTTTATTATCAAAAAATGCAATTTGCTTTAAATCTGCAAGGGATCTAAATGTTTTAAAAAAAACTGCTTGCTTTGCAATTAAAAATCCAAATTCATGGAACTTTCCAGGCTCAAACCTATTCTTGGAAAAGGTATCTGTTAATATAGCTCGTTCAATACCAACACGTTCTTTCCCTTGTAGAAAATTTATATATGCATCACTCGAGTTAGAAATTTCAATGTTGGTTGCCATCTCATGAATTTGAGAAATAGCGTCTAATATAATGGCGTGCATATTAGAAAAATAACGGATGGCTTCGCCAGGAGAGAGTAACTGCTTATCTATTTGCTGGCGAAATTGTTTTAAGCTTCCTAGTTTATGTAGTGACTTTGTTAAAAAATCAGAAAATTTTGCACCATAATTTTCATGGTCAAAATCGACAAGAAACTGTCGCAAAACTTTGTGTGCGCGGTCGGTTTTTTTGTTTCTATGTATTTTTAGTTTTTTTTCAAACTGTGCGCCTCTACTACTTAGATAGCCAGCAGTCAACCCTCTTTCTATCTGAAGTTCATGTAATAATGCACTGGCTAATACTGAAAATTTTACAAATTTCAGGGTTGCTTCAGACTGTTTTTCTATATGGTTTTTTTCCAATGCACCGGAAATAGCAAAGAAGAGCATGCCAACAACTGGAAAAAATAGCATAAGAGCAAGTTTTTTCTTGAAACCTTTGCTATTAGAAAAAGATAGCCGTGAAAAGGGGGAGGCTGTTTGTGGCGGATTAATCATCTGTTTAAATATTTCAAACTTATTTTCTTCATTTTTACCTCGATATGGTTGCTAATCCACATGCCTTGTATAAGCTATTGATTCACAGAGTAATTAAGGTGAAGCTATTAAGACCATCAAGGCGATTTTTAATTATCCACATATACGAGATAAGGCATTTATTTTTTCAAGGTATCCACTGCCTATTGCCGAATTTAGGTTAAACTATCGTGATAAAATGTCTGATAGTGTTAACGCATTTATGTTGACATCCTTCGATTGTAATGGTCGGATATATTCCAGTAAAATTTCTCAATAGCAGTAACATGTTTCTTGTAGACTCATCAAAAACCTCAACATTCTTAAAGTTAATTCGATAATTTCTTGAAGGTTCAAAATTTGAGTAAGCAGAAATAAAATTTTCTTTTATGCTCAAGTCAAACCGTTTTCCAAGAGTAATAACAACTTCATCTGTATCTTTATTTTCATGTACCTTTATATCCATCATCTCCCCCCCACAGAAAGTGATTTTAAATACATACTTAAAACAGTTTTTTTACATAGAAAAAACAATAATTACTAATTTGTAATTTCTATTAATAAAATAACTGGTGATGGTTCATAATGAGAATACAAGTAAGAAGAGGTTCTCATTTGTTATGAAAAAACCTTTATTGAAATTTGGTTAGGCAGTGGGAGTCGTAAACCACTGCCTAACCATTAGCCCCCCCAAAAATCTCTAAAAATTTGAGAACTAATTACGTAATTATGGTCAAAAACTATTTAAAATACAAATAAAAATTGTTCTGTTAACAATTATTCTTTCTATATTTACATTTAAAATGTGTTTAAATTGTTTTGGTTGGGAAAAATATAGTTAAAAATCAACAGAATAGGTGTATGTATATGTTAAAATTTAATATAATAAATATATATTTGCAAAAGTGATATATTTGCGACATTGTTTACAAATTATTTATATAATTATTTTTTGTCAGGCTTTTGTAATATAAAATATCAATGATTAACAGTTGGTTACATGTAAGATGTGTAAGACTTTGTAGTGATGTTTTTTGGCAACATTGTTGCGGTAGTGCTAATCTTCTAGTTTAGCAAGAATGATTTTTTTAGTGGGTAGTTAACTTAAAATTAAAGCTAAAAACAATGTATATTTTAATTGTTATTTTTAAAATACGTAAATAATATGTAGATAATTCAGTTAAACTTTTTTAGATATGCTTTATAAATTTTGTAAATAAGCTAAAGTATATTGTGAATAATAATGTTGCTTTTATTGTAGTTAAAAAAGGTTTTTTAATATGAATATTTCTTATCCAATTTTGTACAGTTTTAGAAGGTGTCCATATGCAATGAGAGCAAGGCTAGCACTTTACAATAGCAATACAACATGTGAGCTACGAGAAGTGGTTTTAAAAGACAAGCCTCAAGCTATGTTGGATATTTCACCCAAAGGCACAGTGCCAGTATTGCAACTAATTGATGGTACTGTTATGGATGAAAGTTTGGATATTATGCTCTGGGCGTTACAAATGAGTGACCCTAATTGTTGGCTGAAACCAGACATGTTAGAGGTAATAGAGTTAATAGAGGTAAATGATAGTCAATTTAAAAATGACTTAGACCGCTATAAGTATCCCGATAGATATGAAAATGTAGACCCATTAGAACATAGGCATAACGCAGAATTATTTATTGCAGGTTTAGAAAAAAGAGTCCAAAAAACAAAGTTTATTTTAGGGGATAAACCGTGTTTGGCAGACTATGCTATATTGCCGTTTATAAGACAGTTCGCTTTTGTTGATAAAGCGTGGTTTGACAGTACAAACTATAAAGCTCTTCAACACTGGCTTGAAAGTTTTATAAATTCCCAGCTGTTTAAAGCTGTTATGCCCAAGTATCCAAAGTGGACTGGAAAGGACGATATTATACTTTTTGGGCAATAACTAAATAAATACTTTTAACAAATTTTTTTAACATTATGTCATAATCTAATTTTATTTAATGGCTACCTTTTGATTGAAACAATTTTATTAAACTCCAGCTTTCTCTTTCCGGACCATGGTTATGTGTAAGCGGTTAGCAAACCCCGTAGATTTTTTATTTTGATTCTTAGGAAATGGTTTTGGTAGGTAAATTCATTGGCAGAAGGGCCTCAAATTCTTCTAGGGATTCTGCTTTTGGTACTTCTGTAAAAATGTGATGCAGATATTGGTATGGTTCATGACCATTAGCTTTGGCAGTTTCAATCAAGCTATACAAATTCGTGGATGCATCAGCACCACGAGTTGCGCTTGAGAATAGCCAGCCTTTTCGACCATAGTCACTAAAAATCTTAAGGGTAGGTTGTTTTGTAATAGCACTAAAGGTCACGGCACATGTTTTACAATTTTTCTTCCTCTTGATTGTTTAAAGCAACCAACTGCTAAGAGGTAACCTCTATGTAAGTACCTTCATCTTATAGATTAATCTATTTAAAGGTAGGCTATTTTTTCCTTATAAATCGGTATAACGTATAATACTTCTTTAATGAGTATATTAGGGTGTAGATAATTGATAATAATTATTTTGATCTGGCAGTTACCATTATAGTAACTGGTTTCTGCCAGATCAAATATCTTAGAAAACTGATGGATCAACGTCATGGTCTAAGTTTGTATCAGAGCCATCATCAGGTGCTACCCATGCAGTAACGTCACCATCAGATGAATCGTCATCACCAGATACATAAAAATCATTTTCTTGTTCAACTTCGTCATCATCACCTGTGGCAGAAGTTTCAACGCTTGTATCATCGTCAGCAAATCGTTGTACAAACTCCTCTTCTTTCACTTCAATTCTAATGCCGTCTCCACTCATAAATGCGGACATTACCTCACTACCACTAGCACTGTCATCAAGGTTTGTAGTATCTGTTGTACTAGTTGATAGATATGTAGTATCTGAAACTTCTACTGGTTGTGGAGGCTCGATTTCAACTGTTAGCTGAGTAACTTCTACCTGTACACCTTCACCATCCCCGAAGGTAGATAATATATCCTCGCTGCTGGTCTCTTCAACAATCTCATCAATCGCGTTTTCAACAGTAAGGCCAACCTCGCCAAATGCACTCTCATCACCATTTTCGTATGTGACACTTCCTTCGGAGAGAACAACACCACTGTCACTCCACTCGTTTACCTGTTCTACAGATAGGTTTATCTCTGTTATTGAATGAGCTGATAGAGATTGCATCTCTCCTGGGTCAGTCTGCCCATCGCTGTTTTGATCTTGCCAAATTTGTAAATTAGCAAACCCTGAATCTTGAGCATTAAGTACTGAGTCACCATTTTCATCAAGGGTTGATAACGCACCTAAGCCTGTATTTACACCAGGTTGGTAAAATTCTGAGAACATCTCAGTTATATCATCTACCTGACCATTATCGTTTCTATCAATTACAAGAAAGCCGTCACCACTACTAATCCAACCAACTGCTTGTTGTTGACCATCTGGAGACATGTTAAAGCTAAGGCCTTCAGTTGGTGTTGATAAGCCTATTCCATCACCATTTAAATCTATTACTATAGGATCAATTACAACTTGGTTTACAGCATCGCTTAAATTGAGGTTACCATCTTTAAAAGATAATGCTTCGATATTGCTTATAATATCAACGCCATCGTTACCACGGGTATCAATTATGGTAAAAGTACCATCAACATTTTCAGCTACATTATAGTCATCAATCTTGCCACTAAGCTCTAGTGTATCATGGTTAGATCCACCATCAATTATATCGTTTCCTTCGCCAGCATTGATCCTATCGTTGCCATCACCACCTAAGATAGTGTCATCACCTTTGCCAGCTACAATTCTATCGTTACCATCGCCACCAGTGATGACGTCATCACCTCTACCACCTTCAATTCTATCATTGCCGTCATTACCGTTGATGGTGTCGTTGCCGTCATGGCCATGTAATGTATCATTGCCATCATTACCATCTAAATGATCATTACCATCATTACCATCTAAATGATCATTGCCATCACCACCATAAATGGTGTCATCGCCGTCTCTGCCAATAATTCTATCGTTACCATCATCGCCATGCATGGTGTCATTGCCATTACCACCAGAAATATAGTCGTGCCCATCACCACCCTTGATTAAATCATCGCCATCATTGCCAAGGATTATATCGTGACCATCATTGCCATTAATAACATCATCGCCATCTCTGCCAAAAATAATATCGTGACCACCATTTCCGTTAATAGTATCGTCATCATTAGTACCAGAAATCCAGTTGCTACCATTTGTTCCGTTTATTGTGTCGCCACTATTAGTATCATCGACTGTTACATCAATGGTTGCAGTTGTGGTAGCGGTTTTTCCATTCTCTTCATAGCTAGCTGAAACAGAAATGGTGAAATCTTCATCAGAATTTTGTTCTGGAGTAATGGTTAATCCCTCAAGATCATCAACACTCAATGTCCAGCTATTATCAGAATTTTGGCTGCCAGCAGAAAGAGTTGCACCTTCAGGTACATCATCAACAATAATAGAGAGAACCCCTGAACCACCAACATCTGTTAATGCTGATGAAATATCCAAAGCAATTTCACTGTTTTCATCTCCTGTTACGTGATCGGTAACAGTTAGAGTAGGGGAGTCTATAGTACCAACTATTGAGATATTGATTGGCTGAGTAGTGCCATCAGCAGATGTTACTTCAATAACATCTGTAGCTACTTCGCCATCATACATTGATTGCGCAGAGCTATTATTTAACGTGTAAGTCCATTCGCCAGAGCTGTCTATAGTTAAAGAGCCTTTGGAACTGGTGATAGTCTCAGCAACAAAACTACTTTCACCGCTATCTGCATCTGTAATGGACAAAGATCCAGTTATAACTTGTACATCATCTTCTACTGCCAAACCTGTAGTCTCACCAGTAATTTCAGGTGCATCGTTAACAGATGTAACTGCAACATCAATTGTTTGAGTTGTAAAGGCAGTATCACCACCATTTGCCTCTGTAGAACTAGCAGTGACTGTTAGGGTAAAGTCTTCATCAGAGTTATTTGCAGGAGTAACGCTAAGGTCAGCTAAGTCTTCAGCCCCAAGTGTCCAAGTACCATCCCCATTATTAGTACCATTAGATAGGGTAGCCCCAGTTGGAACACCCTCAATAGTAATAGATAAAGACTCAGAACCGTCAGTATCTGTAAGGCCAGAAGCGATATCTAGAGATATAGCACTATCTTCAACTCCTGAAGCACTCTCCAAGGTTAAGGTTGGAGCATCAGCATCAGCAGCAACCGAGACGTTTATAACGCCAGTAACAGTTGAGCCTTCACTGTTGTTACCATTATGTTTGCCATTATTATCATGGTTCTCATGGTTTCTGTTATTACCATGACTGTTTTCCGAAGATGTTACAGAAACATTCAAGCTAAAATCTTCATCAGAATTAGCAGCAGGTGTTATGCTAAGACCTTCAAGATCGTTAGCATCTAGGCTCCAACTACCATCACCATTATCGACACCATTAGAAAGGGTAGCTCCTTCTGGAACTCCTTCAATAGTTA
>JADGBW010000176.1 GCA_015231305.1 Magnetococcales bacterium
TAATTCGTGTTCAAACATCTCTATCTAATGTTGAACAGATAATTAATAAAATACGTCTGTTTCTCCTTATAGCAGGGCTTTGGGGTTTGGGGGTATTGATTGTAATATCTGGTGTTGCAACCCACTTTCTAACCCGCACCCTACGATCATTGGCTAAACGTGTTAGCCGTTTTGGTAGTAAAAATAGTTTATCACACGATGAAATTAGCGACTTATCTCTTTCTTTTGATAATATAAAAAAAGATTTAACAGAAACACTAACTTCTCTATCAAGAGAACGTGATCGCTTTGAGACTGTATTAGAGGGGATGGTTGAAGCAGTTTTTGCATTAGATGATCAAGGTCGGGTCACACTTGTTAATCAGGCGGTTGCTGAGCTTCTTGAAGAGCCAGATCTTGTTATTGGACGTAATTTTAAAGATGTTATTGGTGGGCCAGAAATTGCTGAACTTGTAGATAATGCTATTGCTGGTGGTGAGGGCACTAAACAGTTTGACCTTACAGCCAGCCCTAAAAAAATACGTGTGTTAGCAAGAGTTTCAGCTTTAAAAAGTGGTGGATGTGTTGCTGTTTTACATGATATTTCCGATATCCATCGCTTAGAGGAGATGCGCCGGGAGTTTGTTGCTAATGTTTCCCACGAACTACGCACTCCTGTGAGTGTAATTATGGCAAATGCAGAAACGTTATTAGATGAAGGGGCATGTGATAGTACCAAGCCACACCCTTTAATGGACGCTCTTCATCGCAATGCAAAAAGGTTAACCGAAACTATTTCTGAGCTTCTTGCTCTCTCTCGCTTGGATGCCGGAGCATATATAACTGATATGCAAATGCTCCATTTAGAGAGTGAAATTGTGAACCACGTAGAAGCAGTACGCTTGGCTTCTAAGAGAACAAAACAGATAAATATTGAAGTTTCCCCTGATCTACAAATTGTTGCTGATAAACACGCTCTATCTAGGATTATCTCCAACATCATTAGCAATGCTGTAAAATATACCTCATTTGATAGTGATATTGTGGTGCGTGCGCAACGCCAAAAAGATCTTGTAATAATTGAAGTAGAAGATAACGGACCAGGTATAGCACCCCAACACCATGAACTTATTTTCGATAGATTTCACAGAGCAGTAAAAAGTAGTGACCAAACTATAGGAGGAACCGGGCTGGGCTTAGCTATTGTAAGCAGTTATCTTGAAGTGATGAATGGTCATATCACCTTGAAGTCTGCCAAACCAAAAGGAGCAATCTTCACAATTGTGTTGCCAGCTTTTCCTATGGGCAAGTAATAATTTATTAGACAACATTTAACTATAGTTGCTTTAAGTTAAATGTTTGTAAATTAACTGATTATGCTTTGTTAAGTTGTTGCTAAATTTAAATATTGTATTAATTTTTGAAAAGTTGTTCTTTTTTATTTTCCACTTACCTTTGGATATCATAATTTAGATTAATAACTCTTACTTACTCGCTTTTATTCCTTACATGTGTTACTTACTTTAAATGTAATATCGTAATCTAAGAAGATTGGGGAATATCTTGTGGGTGATCGTCAATTGACAGGGTTGGTTGGTGTTGAGACCGCTGCACTTACGTCTAAACAACAAAAAAAACGGAAAAAGAAAAATAAATGCAATACTGATATTACTGTAAATAAAAAATCCAACGCCCCTTTAGGTAGCGATAGTAGAATTTTTAATAAAGTTTTTGTTGTTTCAGGAAGCTTAAGCTCTCTCTCCCATGCCGAAGTTCGTGCAGCTTTAGAAAGTCGCGGTGCACTTTTCTCTCGGCGAATATCAAAAAAAACAGATTATCTCATTATTGGTCGCAAACCTGGTTCTGTTGCGGTTACAGCCCGTGTCTATAAAATAACAATTTTAAAGGAGACCGATCTTCTTAATCTTTTAGGAATGAATCGGCAGTACAGTTTAGATTTACACTGGCCAGATGACGAATGAAGCTTTATTTGCTTTCAAATTAATAGAGCTATCTTAAACTCTATATTTTATTAGAATATTTTACTGAAAATCATTTTTTTTTATGTTTTTTGGTAAAAATGGTATATAATTTTTTAATTATATTGGGGAGGAAAGGCTTGCTCTTTGCGGTGTTTCCATATTGTTAGGTAGGGGCTTAGTTTAATGGGAAAAAAACGGCAGGAGTTGGCTCGGCGTCTCAAAAAGTTGAGAAGCTGGCATCAGCGCATCAACCGTAAATGGCATCCAAACGAAAACACTGAACTACTAGAGTTTTTTATGGAAATGCTTGCTAAGGTAGTTGATGCAGAGCGTTGCAGTATTTTTATCCATGACCCCACAACTGACGAAGTGTGGCTTAAAGCAGGGACCAACCTACCTGAACGCTCTATTATTGTCCCTAGAAGTGGCTCTAATGTAGGTCAGGTTATTGCGACTGGTCAGTTTGTAAATATCACTAAAAGGGACGAGCGTTCACCATTTGCAAAAACAGTCGAAACCGTCACCGGTTTTAAAACTGAAAATATGCTCTGTGTACCCATAAAAAGCCCTGTTAATTCTAATATTCCTGGTGCTATTCAAGTTTTAAATAAAAAAGGCCGCAATAAAAAAGATGGTTTCACGGAAAAAGACCGGGAACAGCTAGAAAAGGCAGCTTACCATCTGGGTATGATCATCGAAAATATCTATATGGGCCAAGAGATATTAGAAATTTCTGATAAACTAAGTGGTCGTATAGATGTTGCAGAGTGGATCATTAAACTTTGGATAGGCTTTATGGCAGTGGTTGTGGCTGTAGCTTTTGGAGTCATAGTGTATTTTACACCGCATATTCTCAATATATTGCAACGTTGACCGTTTTAGGTTTTATGTTGCTAATGCACGTTAATTCACATAAAAATAATTTTTTAGTTGATAAAAATTTATGATAGGTCCATGTCTTGACAAGGCATCAATTCCCATTCAGTATGTGCTAATATTAACAATTTCTAATTTACTATTTTAAGATTACTTAACTTGAAAATAGTCCTTGCTACCAGAAATAAAAAGAAGGTTGAAGAGATCAGACGGGTGCTCCAGGATGATTCTATAGAGCTTCTTACCCTTGCCGATTTCCCCAATTGTCCTGAAGTAATTGAAGATGGCGATAGCTTTGTTGCTAATGCCGAAAAAAAGGCTATAGAGGTTGCTCGTTATACTTCTTGCCATGCATTAGCTGATGACTCGGGATTGGTGATTGATGCTCTTAATGGTGCACCAGGAATTTATTCTGCCCGTTATGCAGGCGAAGGCGCAACTGATAAAGCTAACCTAGATAAAGTGCTGGCGCAGTTGGCAGCCCTTGGAAATAATGTACGAACTGCTAGATTTCAGTGTGTTATTTCTCTCGCCTCACCAGCAGGTGAGACTGAAAGCTATAACGGTACTATTGAAGGGCATATTAGTATTACTCCCCAAGGTAACAACGGCTTTGGTTATGATCCGATTTTTATACCCCAAGGTCATAACATTACCTTTGCCCAGATGGATGGAGAACAAAAGGATACAATGAGCCACAGAGGTCGTGCTTTGCAGGCTTTTTCAAACGGTTTCAAACCTGAAAAATAAATACAATATCCGGGCTTGTTAAGCCTTTTTTTATTTTGTTACGTATAATTAAGTTGAGGAGAATATTTTATGTCGAAACTAGTCCCTCCCCACGGTGGTGGTGAATTAAAAGTGTTACTGCTTGAAGGCCAAGCTTTAACAGACGCTTTAAACAAAGCAGCAACTCTAGAGAAAGTTAATATGAGTTCCCGGGAAGCTGGAGACCTAATAATGTTGGGTATGGGTGCTTTTACTCCTCTAGATGGTTTTATGCAGCAGGCCGATTGGGCTGGTGTTGTTGAAAATTCCAAACTTGCTAATGGTGTTTTTTGGCCTCTGCCTGTAACTCTCTCTGCTTCTCAAGCCCAAGCCGACAGTTTAAATATTGGTCAAGAGGTTGCTTTGGTTGATGAAGAGTCCGGCGAAATTAGGGGTAGTATGACCATCAGAGATAAATACTCAATCGACAAGAAAAAAGAGTGTTTAAGTGCTTTCCAAACTGATGAAATGGACCATCCTGGTGTGCAAAAAGTGATGGCTCAAGAGGCGGTTAACCTTGGTGGTGAAGTTAAGGTCTTCTCTGAAGGTGGTTTCCCTGAGAAATATAAAGAGATCTACATGCGTCCTGCTGAAACCAGAGCGCTGTTTGAAGAGAAAAATTGGAGGAATATTGCTGCCTTCCAAACTCGGAACCCTATGCATCGCTCCCATGAGTTTTTGGCAAAAATTGCTATAGAAATTCTAGATGGTGTGTTGATTCACTCGGTACTTGGCAAACTTAAGCCAGGTGATATTCCAGCTGAAGTACGTTCTGAAGCTATAAGCACATTGATGGATAACTATTTTGTTGATGGTACTGTTGTTCAGGCTGGTTATCCTATGGAGATGCGTTACGCTGGCCCTAAAGAGGCACTTTTGCACGCTGTCTTTAGGCAAAATTTTGGTTGCTCCCATCTTATTGTTGGTCGTGATCATGCTGGTGTAGGCGATTATTATGGTGCTTTTGATGCTCAGTTGATTTTTGATCAGGTATCCGAAGCAGAGCTTCAGTGCCGTCCTCTTAAAATTGACTGGACATTCTTCTGTTATAAGTGTGGTGGTATGGCCTCTATGAAGACCTGTCCACACGGTAAAGATGACCGTCTGCTTCTCTCCGGTACTGCACTACGTAAAATGTTGTCTGAAGGAACCCAGCCACCACCAGAATTTAGCCGGCCTGAGGTGGTAACTATTCTTCAAAAATATTATGCAGGCCTTAAAGAGTCGGACAAAGTAGAAGTTAAACTAAATAAAGCAGCAACTGGTTGATGCTGGTAAGCTGTTCTAGTTTTCTCATTTAGATATTATTTTACATAGTTGAAGGGTAGGGCTAGTTTCTTCTACCTGTAATAAAAAAAGGAGCCTATTTAGGCTCCTTTTTTTATTACTATGTATGTGGTTTTTATTTTGCGTTAAACACTGTTATAATGGTTTTTATTGGGTGAGAATGGGAAGGGCTAAAACCACTTTACATTGTGGGGTTTGGGCAAAGGTACAAAATGCTAAACTAGGGGGTATAATGATCATTCGGCCAGCTGGTATTTATATAGAAAACGATAAATTATTAACAATGCGTTATCAATATAGCGGTAAAGACCGCTACAATCTACCAGGTGGTAACCATGAAGACGGTGAAGAGATAAGAGCAGTATTAGCTCGTGAGTTTACTGAAGAGTTATGTGTAGAGGTAACAGTTGGAGATTTGCTTTTTACAGCAGAAACACTTGTTGAAGGTAGAGAAGTTCTGCATTTATTGTTCGATATCACCTCAATTATAGGTGTCCCTACCATCAATATTAAAGAGACAACAGCCATCGAATTGGTTTGGTTAGGGGAAAAATCTCTCCTTAATGCCTCATTATATCCTGCAATTGGTGAAAATTTGGCGCGATTAATTTCAGTTTCTAAACCAACAAATACTCATTTAGGCCGAATTCATCAAGAGTGGATTGCGTAGATTTATAACAAAATAGAAACAAAATTGTAAAAATAAATATTTTTATTGCACAATAATTGGTGTGTTAAATACGCAAATTTTGTCTTGTTTTTCAAATTTTGCTTCTTTATAAGTCGTAATTTCTGCATTTAAAATCTTTACATTATTTTTACTTTTTGTGCAGTGCAACTAAAACGTAATAAACTGAATTTGTTTAAAAACTCTTCTGCTGCACTGCACAAAAAAGCTAGTTGTACTAGTTAGTTAACGCAACTTATTAACTACATAAAAATCTATTTTAGAGTATGCTAATGATCTTAATTTCTTAATATGATATTAAAAAATACAGGGTTGACATCCTTCTACTATATATTCAATCTTCTATCCTGATAATAGATGAATTGTTACGTAAGGTGCTCGGGGAGAGTGAGCCTTACTAATCACATAAATATGTCTTTTTTATTTTTTACATTTTGTTTGCAAAATATTGAATCCTGAAAAGATAGTGGGGTTGACTGGTCATGAGTTTAATTAGGACACTATTAGCACTTATTGGGTTTGTTGTAGTTGTTGGCGGTGGTTATGGCTACATGAAAGTATCACCAATTCTTGCTGAGTTTGATCCTGGATACGTGAAAATGTATACAGAATTTGCCACCAAGCTTTTAACAACGAAAGATCCTGGTGAAGCAATGATGTGGGCGGTTCCTGTTGAGGATCCAGACCTAACACCAGAGGATGTAATGGACTCATTAAAGAGTATTGCCTCTTCTGAAAATTTTCTTTTTGTTGGTGCTGCTCCTTTTTATAAGCAAGTTCAGGCACAGACTGGTAAAGATTACCGTCACATTACATTTCTCTCATTTTGTGATGCCAGAGTTGGCAAAATGATGGCAGACTATAGAGACGCTTATACTGGCTTTATGCCGTGTCGTATCGCACTAGTAGAAGATAAAAATGGCAAGCTTTGGCTGTACTCCATGAATCTTGACATGATGATTTATGGTGGCAAAAAATTACCTCCAGAACTTCGTAAAGAAGCTTTGCGAGTGAGTGGTGTATTGCAAAAAATGATGCATGGTGCAGCACAGGGTGAGTTTTAGAGTTTTTTCATTGAGTTTTTTAGATCGAGTATAGGTTATTCTCGAGTTCGGCGGACTTGTTAAATTAAGAGCAAGTCGTCTGTTAATTAATGTTGTGATCGGAGGTAGACATGCAACGAGCAAAAATCCACATGGTGGTTCTG
>JADGBW010000057.1 GCA_015231305.1 Magnetococcales bacterium
CTTCAGCTTAAAAGTTTCGGTACTCTCTCCGCAGTTAAAGATGAAAAGATACAAAACAAAATATCTGAAATTGAAGAGGAGTATGCCAAATTAATAAAAATAATCGATTCTGGATTTTCAGCAAAAGCAGGCTCAACAGCATTCCGCCAAGCCCAGATAGATATTCTGGAGCAATCCAATAAATTACGCACAAGTAGTGACAACTTGGTGGATCTTTATCAAATTATAGCTAACTCAAAACAAAATACTATTCTTTGGGCCACCCTGACTACGGGGCTAATACTATTATGTATTGTTATTGGTGCTACTATTTTCTTAAATGCCAAAGTAATTCGACCTATAGTTGATATCTCTACCACTTTAAAAAGGGTTGGTGATGGAGATTTTACCGTATCAATTAATCCTGGAAAACCTGATGAAATTGGTCTTGCACGGCTAGCGTTACAAAGACTGGTTGAGCAACTTCGCGGATCTTTTGGCGAAATAAAAGGTGTGTCACAAACCTTAAACAACTTCTCAGAAAGTTTGAAAAGTGTCTCCACAGAAATACAGGGAACCTCAACCAAACTAGAAGAGAACTCATTTTCCTCTTCAGCAGCAGCAGAGATTATGAGCTCTACCATGGCCGATGTTGCTATTGCTTCAAAACAGGCAACAGATAATTTAAACAGTGTCTCTTCAGCCGCTGACCAATCTAGCAGCAATATGACGACCATTTCATCAGCAGCTGAACTGGCAACTAATAACCTATCTGTAATTCAAAAGGCTGCCTTACGTAACCAAGATGGTGTGGTTGCTGCTTCTCGTTCTGCCCAGGAGATTGCTAGCTCATCTGAGGGTATTAGAAAATTATGTAGAGAGGCTGCTGAAAAATCAAAAAATGCTGTTAAAAATGTCAACAACAATATTCTTGTGGCTGATAAGCTTAAACAATCAGTTAAAGATGTAGATCACGCTGTAAATTCAATTAAAAGCATTGCTGGCCAGACCAATATTTTAGCGTTAAATGCCTCCATCGAAGCAGCAGGTGCAGGAGAAGCTGGAATGGGGTTTGCTGTGGTAGCTAATGAGGTTAAAGGTTTGGCTAGCCAAACTAGTGAAGCAACTAATCTGATATCTGAAAAAATTAGTGACATCCAAGAAAACGCTAACGAAATGAGTAGCCTAGTTGATGCTATATCAATAATTATTGCAGAACTAGGCGAAGCAAATGATAATATTTTATATGCAGCAGACGAACAGGGAGAAAACACCAAATCAATTTCTAACGCAATGTCAGATGTCGCAAACGATAATCAAGATGTCACAAGACGAATAAGTGAAGCATCTGATGGCATTGATGAAGTAACCAACAATGTTGGGGGTGCTTCTGTTAGTATTGAAAGCATGGCTGTAAGCGTAAAAGAGGCAGCAGAGTCTAATTATGCAATCAATGATAAAGTTGAAATGGCAACTGAATCGTCTAAAGGTATAGTAGACTCATTACTTGGCGTAAAGCATTTAGCAGAAAATGGCAATAAACTCAGCCAAACAGTTGGAGATAATGCCAATGAAATTGCCAATACTTCTGAGATACTTATCGAAATAACTAAAAAGTTCAAAATTTAATAATCAATAAAAAGAAACTTGGCAGGGCTATAAATGGTTGAAAATTGACTATTGCTAGACTGATTTTTTATAATAAAATAACAAGTCATTAGCAAACTCATCAACTGTTAGGCCCTCTAAGTTTGTATAATCTCTTATATGCCTTTTGATAATTTCGATGTTACAAGTCTCTGCTATTAGTATGTAAAATAAAATAAGTAGAGATGAACCTCTATGAACATTTGTTGGCTGGGTTTCTGTCATATCACCAAAAATATGTTTCATTAAAGTGCTGATTATTTTCCTATTGCCATAAAGACGTGACTTTATAGCATCTATATTACCCAACTGCATATTTTTAAATATACTAGCTAAAGACTCTGCAAACTCTTTGTTATATGTAAGGCTGGTATCAAAGTGGTCTGATATGTTCCTGTCTAACTCTCTTACAAGGTTATCGTTCAATATATATTTATCAATTTCTGAAATAAACTCAGTTAAATCTACCTCAGCTGTTTCTACCTCATCATATTGGACAGTTTGTTTGGTTTGGGGTGAGTGCCCTTGAGGCTGGTCATTTGTTTGTATGCTTTCAGGTATATCGTTGTGCGCTTAACTCTCGTTAGTTTCTTGTTCAGTATTATTTATTTGTACTTCTTCTAGCTCAAGGTTTTGATTGGCAGTTTTGTCTTGTTCTTTTTTTTCTGCTAATGATGTTTTAATTCTGCAAAGCTCTGTATCAGCAGCCTTTAATAAGTATGAAACCTGGGCCAACTGATCTATTTCACTAATGGTAAGGTTGTCTCTATCAGCTATATCATTAAATACATTTTTCACCAAAAACCATGAATCCTGGAGAGATGTTCTGACTTTAAGTTCTGCTCTTACTGATGAAAACCGCTCATTTTCTACACGACCATTTTTTGAATCCGGCAACATTAAAGAGTGACGCTTAATTAATATACCAAAATGTTTTTGCGCTTCTTCTTCAAGCTCTGATAATGCAATTTCTTCAACAAAAAATTCTTTACCAATAAGTGATAATGATAGATTAATATCATCATAAAAATATGTGACAACCGTTAGACTTACTAAATTGTGTATATCTCCTAAACTATTATAAATTGCACCTGCGGCTATTAATTTACTGCGCAACTCTCCTCTTGACATAATGCTGCCAGATACAGAATGAATAGGAATTGTCGTTTTGTTAAACAACTCTTTAAGAATTACGACAAGCCTGTCCTTATATGACTTGTAATGATCAAAATTAGCATCATATTCATCAAGTATGTTATCTATGTTTTTAGAATATAAAGACACTTAACTATTCCAGTCTAGTTAGAATTCATTAACTCAACAACTCTTAACAATGTATCACAACTCAAACCAATTTCACCACTTTCCTTAATATGCGTCCAATAGTTACTGGATAATATTAGATAGGTATATTGGTTTCTTTAAATCCCTGATCGAGCTAACTTTTAAATGCCGTTTCATTGGTGTTGGTACTGCCATATCCAGGGTAATTTTGTCATATTTAATACCGCTAACTCTTGCCATAGGGTTAGGTATAGCCATCTTGTGTTGGATAAGCTGCGATATCTTTGAAACAGAGGAAGGCAGAGATTGTGAGGTGTTAGATATTGTTTTATCTGTAGTAACTAAAGGATTTGCAGCACCCCCTTTAACAAGAAAACTATCTGCTTTTATTGTTGGCGATGTAATTGGTTGCGCCAACTTATTGCCACCAACTGCAACGTTTAGGTTTATGCTATCTTTAGGTTTATTTAACGCCATTTTTGGCTTTTGGGTTATAACTAACGGATATTTTGGTTCAGCAGTATCCTTTTTTAGTGATGATAGATCAACCAACCGCTTCTCGTTCTGTTTAACAACTGGTTTATTTGTAAAAGTTGTTGAGTACAAAGTATCTTTTTTAAGTGAGGTATATACTGTTTGTGTAGAACTAGTTGATAACGAGCCTGTGCCTGGAACCTTTAAATAATAACCAGCAACAAGAGATATTGAAACAGCAACAACTGAAACTATTGCAGGACGTTTTATTTTTAAAGGCTGAATAACATAACAATTAACACCATGCAAAACCAAACCAAACCCATTTTTCAACAATTTTGTTAAAGATGTTTTTGGAACAAGCAAAGAATATATGGCTCTAAGGCGGTTTTTACCCCTTTTAGATTCCACCATTGTCTTATCATTGGGTGCTGTGTTAATAGAAGGAACAATATTTATTTCAGCAGGTGTATTCAATTTTGTAGCTTCTAGGTTTTCACTTACAACAGGTGACACCATTTCTACAGAACGAATTTCATTACTTAGTTTAATATCTTCTAAGTCTTGTGCCTGTTTGTTTAGCCAAGCAATGTTCTCTTCGGCCTCGTTCTCTTCTAACTGTATAGCAGCTTTTAAATGTTTTAATTCAGCATAACTCTCTTTGAAGTCTGTTTGAACTTTAGTTAATGCCCGTTCTTTATCTCTTAAAGTAGTTTCTATAGGTGTTAATTCAGTAGAGCTATCTTTGTTATCTGCTTTAGTTTGTGTATGAGACAATATTTCAGCTAGAGCTTGAGCATGCTCTTTTTCTTGTAAAACGACATTCAAATGTGTTGGTTCAGCAGAGTTATTTTTAAAATCTGCTTGAGCTTTAGAAAGTGCGTTATCTTTTTCCTGTAAAGCAACTTCCAACTGTTTCTTTTCTGCTAAATAATCTCTGGAATCTGCTTGAGCTTTAGATAATGCGTTCTCTTTTTCCTGTAAAGCAACTTCCAGCTGTTTTAACTTAGCTATACTATCTTTGGAATCTGCCTGAGATTTAGATAATGCATGCTCTTTTTGTTGTAGAGCAGCTTCCAACTGTTTTAGCTCAGCTATACTATCGTTAGAAACTGTTTGCGCTTTAGATAGTTCGTTATCTTTATTGTTAAACTCAGCTTTTCTATCAATTTCTGCCTTATTTAATTTCTCTTGTAACTGACCCAACTCAACTTTCAGGTTTACAATTTCGTTAAGTGCCTGATCATGCTGTCTCTGGAGAGATTTACCGGCTTCACGCTCTTTTCCATTTAGGTTGGCTTCCAATAGTTTTAATTCAGCTAAACGCTTATCCAAATTTGATTGAGCTTGTGACAGGCTGCTCTGTTTTTCTTTTTGATCTTCTTCTAACTTTTTTAATTCAGCCGACTGCTTATCTAAATCAGCTTGGGCTTGCAACAGAGAATTCTCTTTTTTCTTGTGAGTGACTTCTAGCTGTTTTAATTCATTATACCGCTTATCCATATCTTTTTGAGACTGGGACAAAGCACTCTCTTTACTCTTATGCTGAGCCTCTCTCTCTTTTTCAGTTATTTTTATGGCTTCTTGTTGCTGACGCAGCTCAACCCTTAGATTTACAATTTCATCTAATGCCTGCTTATGCTGTTTCTGAAGGTTTTTTTCTGCCTCCTGCTCTTTGCCCTTTTGAGCAGCTTTCAACAGCTCTAACTCTGCTAAACCCTCATCCAATTCAGCTTGAGCTTGAAATAAAGAGCTCTCTTTTATCTTTTGTGCATCTTGCAACTGTTTTAATTCAGCTAAATCCGCTGCTAAATCTGCTTGAGATTGTGACAAAGCATTATCTTTTTCTAGTTGTGCAACCTCTAACTGTTTAATTTTAGCAGTACGCTCATCCAATTCTGTTTGGGTTTGGGATAAAGCACTCTCTTTTTCTTTTTGCGAGGCTTCCAACATATTTAATTCAGCAGTACGCTTTTCTAAATCTGCTCTGGCCTGAGGTAATGTACCCTCTTTTTCTTTAAGGGTAGCTTCAAATATAGTTAATTCAGCATTACGCTTATCAAGATCTGCTTGCCGTCTAGATAAAGCACTCTCTTTATCCTTTAACTGAGCCTCTATCTCTTTTTCGGTTACTTTCAAGGCTTTTTGTTGCTGACGTAACTCAACCCCTTGGTTTGCAATTTCTATCTTGGCCTGCTTTTGCTGAGCTTGGATACTTTCCTTCGCCTTTTGCTCATTCTCTTTTAAAGTTACTTCTAGCTCTTTTAATTTTGCAGAGCGTTTTTCTAAATTTGCTTGTGTCTTCTGCAAAGAGCTATCTCGCCTTTTAAAATCGGCCTCTCTCTCTTTTTCAGTGTTTGCAATATTCTCTTGCTGTAGAGATAACTCAGCTTTCAAATTTTCAATTTCAACAAGAGATTGTTTATGGTTTTCTTGAACTCTCTTTTTGGCCTGCTGCTCTTTATCTTTTAAAGCATCTTCCAGCTGTCTTAATTTTGTAAACTGCCCATCTAATGCAGTTTGAGACTGCCGCAAAGAGCTTTCTCGCCTTTTAAAATCGGCATCCTGCTCTTTTATAGTTTTTGCAATATTCTCTTGTTGCTTACACAACTCTGCTTTCAGGTTTTCAATTTCTCCGAGAGATTGCTGATGGTTAGCCTTGATGCTCTCTATAGACTTTTGCTCTTTCTCTTTTATTGCGCCTTCAAAATCTTTAAACTTTGCAGAACGATCATCCAAATCTGCTTGTGCCTTGGCTAAACTACTCTCTTTGACTTTTAATTCTGTAAAACGCTCGTCTAAATCTGCTTGTGCCTGTTTTAGCTGAGTTTGAAGAATTTCTGTATCCTTTAGCTTTTGCTTTTCTTCTCTTAATGATGCCTCTAACTTTTTTAATTCTTCATGACGTTGGTCCAGGTTTGCTTCTGCCTGTTTCAAAGAGCTTTTTTTGATCTTATGATGAGCCTCTCTCTCTCTTTCTATTGTCTTTATAGTCTCTAATTGCTGGCGCAACTCAGCTCTCATATTGGTAATTTCAATAAGGCTGGGACCACCTACTGGGGTTTCGCGTTTAGGTTCACTTTTCGGTATCTTTGTCTTAATAGAAAAGAGAGAGTTGGCTATACTGGAGTCATGTTTTTTTTTCATAATATTCAGCTAAATAAGATGTTGAGTCGAGGTAGTTTGTGTGTCTACAACTGATGAACCTTTGGTCTCATTGACCATATCACTATTCATCTTACGTTTAAGCTTTACCCAGAGCATTATACATGCTGCGAACAAAATCAGTTGATACCCTGCTAACGTTAGAATGCGTATCATTATTAAAGCGTAATTGGCTGGAGTTTGGCATAGAGTTTTTTTGCCTTATGGCTCCACTAGCATCTTGTTCCTTGCGGCTTCCCAAGGCATTTAGCTGCATATTATCAACATCAGTCTCAACTACAGACTGTGGCGAGGAGACCTCTTTAAGAATGTTTGCAAAGTCTATTTGCTTGGCTTTATTACCCTGCGCACTGGGAATCGATTTTGCAGATGATGAACTGTTTTTTGATGTGCGATTTAAGTTGAGCATATTAGCTCTAAAAACCCTTGGTTCTCCAAGTAAATTCATCTCGTTCATTTTACACTCCAGTTACAAAAAATAGTTGATAACACAATTAATGCAAATTAAATGCCATGCAAAGGTGAGAATAATTTATCTTTTGGAATTGCTATAATATCAATAGTTACAATAGCTTAGAGTGTCATTTCTTTGTCGAAAAAAGAGCTTTTTTCGTAAATGCAAGTGACTTGTGTGTCAGAAGCGTCAAGGAAGAGTTCGCAAGGCTCCCATTTAAACCTAAAAACAGTAAGCTCTATCATCTAGCAGAAGATAGTTAACCCACAAAACCTAGTATGGGGTTTTCTCAGCTTATTAAGCCCGACTGCTAACCTTGATATGCCATGGTTCAAAACGGACTCCTAACATGTTATCGGCAGGATATCGTAGAGTGAGATATCCAAGATCTTCCAATCGTTTAAATGCGTTAGTGGTGACAAATTTATCGGTGAAATTTTTCTCGCCAAACCCACGTTGCCCCACATCAAAGTCGCCGATACCATGGAACGAATAGCCAGGTGGTGCGAGGGAACGAGAGGCGCGAGAAAGGTTACCATTACTTTTATATGTCTTATCTAAAAATAATAAAAACTGCTTGGTGACGCTACGTATACCAGAAGTGAGCACCACATCATCTCCAACCTTTTTTTCAATAGCGTTATAAGTTTCTAGTGGTAGCCCTTTAAACAAAAATATACCCTGGTTGCGAACATTAACTGCCTCAAGTTTTGGTATACTATCTGTTATATTTTGTAATGGTTTTTCTCCATAAAATCCATATGTTGAAGCCTGCTCATAAAAAAGCATCTCAAGCAAGTTCAACTCAGACCTTGTAAAATTGCCCACAGATGTATGGTGGTATGCATGTTTTATAGCATCGTCAAAATCCAGCAATGAAAAATTTCCAAAGCCAACCAAACTCTGTAAACGGTGCAACCTTTCCATGGTATTGGATAAGATTTGGAAATTGGTTTCATCCATGTAAGTATCGCCAACATGGTTACCATCAAACTGTCGTACTTTACTCAGATATTCTTTTAAATCATGTTGGGCCAGCTTTGGTCCAGAAACAGGGGAAATGGTTGCAGACGTTGGAGTTTTGGTGTTTTTTGAAAACAAGCCGACACCAGCAGCACCTAATGCAACACCGGTAGTAGCCACGGTTATAAATTCTCGTCTTCTCATGATATCAGCATCCGGTTTTTACTAATCTAAAAGCACAAAACAAAGAAGTAACAAAAAAAATCCCCACCACCACTATTCAACCCTTAAGCAAGCCCTGTTCCAACTAGGCTTCCAAGCAAGTGATATGAGTAACAAACAACTAGATATTATTTTTTAGTTTCTAGTTATTAGTCAACAGCTTTAGGCCATTGTAAATAAGCAAATAACAATGAAAATGTTTGCATTATTTTATATTGTTAAAAATGGGCCAACTGTTCTTTTATTACCTATATGTGCTGTGATAGCTACAAAACCGCCATACATTTGGAAGTATTTTTGTAACTGTTACTGCTGTTGGTAATGCCGTTGTAGCTGTTGTTGGTATTCCTGTTGTGGTTGATACTCAGGCTGTGGTTGAGGATATTGCTGCTGTGGTTGATACTCTGACTGTGGTTGTGGATATTGCTGCTGTGGTTGATACTCTGACTGTGGTTGTGGATATTGCTGCTGTGGTTGATACTCTGACTGTGGTTGTTGATATTGCTGCTGTGGTTGATACTCAGGCTGTGGTTGTGGATATTGCTGTTGTGGTTGTTGATACTCAGGCTGTGATTGTTGATATTGCTGTGTTTGTTGATATTCAGACTGTGATTGCTGGTACTCAGGCAACTGTGGTTGTTGATATTCTGGCGGTTGTTGTTGTTGATACTGTGGTTGGGGTTGTTGATATTCTGGCGGCTGTTGTTGATACTGGGGTTGGGGTTGTTGTAAACCCTGCTGTTGCGGTTGAGACTGTTGGTACTGAGGTTGGAGTTGTTGATACTCCTGTTGTGTTGTTTGGGGCTGCTGATACTGGGGTTGAGGTTGAGCTATACCCTGCTGTTGTAGTTGGGGCTGTTGATACTGCTGTTGAGGCTGCGGTTGCTGGTACTGCTGTTGGAGTTGCGGTTGAGACACTGGAGCTTGTTTGGCATTATATTCTGATATCAACTGTGCTTTTAGTGTCTCAAATTTTTTCTTATTAATTTTTCCATATTCGTAGTCATAAGACAACATGAGTAAGCTGCGAATTTGTTGCAGTTTCAGCTCAATTCCAGGATGCCCTGAAAGAGCTTTTGAGCCTAAAAATCTTTTATATTCACGAGTATAATAGTCAGACCACTTTATTTTACCGGCTTGGGCTTGTTTTCCTTCTTTTAATGATACAGCCGATAAATTTGCAATCTCGCTGTTTAGAGATGTGCAACCGCCAAGACCGATAACAAAAACTCCTAGTAATAAAATTTTAGTATTATTGTTCACTTTACACCCCAAACACTTAATCCAAAAAAGGCAGTTAAAAGCAGATACTTAGAGTAACCTTTTAATTTAACTGGTGTATCAGTGAAAAGCACAACCACCTTTTTTGGTGATAAGTCTTTCCTCTGATAAATTTTGTAAATCAATAAGTTTTTATTGTTTCATGCTAGCATCTACTGTTTCTAGGTTAATTTAATTTAAACTTCTAACATACAATAAAATATTCTTGGGTGGCAGGGCTGGTTTCTATCTTCTAGTAAAAATGGGCTATTGAACTTCATAATGCAGCAAAGGCATGCTTTTTGCGATATATGCCAATAGTAAGTTTGGACATCTATTTATTAGGGAAAACAACATGAATACTGTTAGCATTGAAAATACTAGAAGCAGATTGGCTTCAACATTAAACCCTCTTTCAAAAGAGACAATAAATACAATACTTATGGATACATCCATAAGCGACAAAGCATATTTAGATTTTAATGATGCATTTATTGATGATGATGAAGAATATTTCTTTATGCAAACGTATGATAAAACAAGTGATAACAACCAAATTCAAGACAAAATCACGTTACAATAGATGTTTAAATAGTTTCATACATAATTGATATATATCTCACTATCTATTAATTGACCAGCTGCTTAAGTTACTTAAAAAAATCATTACAGCAAGGCGTTTGCTACTGCGGATGTAAATTTTTGTTTCTTTGTGTATAGCAGCTGTAAGTGAGAGTTGTTTTGCTTTCTCCTAAACGTTATTTTTTAATATAAATCACGTTACCCTTGCCTATATTCTGGAATAAAGCAGCAAAACAGAATTTTTTTTTCGATACAGTAAAAATATCGGCCAAGTAATATAGGCCAATAAAGCCTAATTCTCTGGCTTGCCACCTTCGCAAGAATTACCCTAGATCCGGTAGTTGTCGCCACGCACCGCCAAATACCGAATCTAGGATTATATTTAGAGAGTCTTCTATGTCATTTAAAAATTGAGAAAATATAGATGCAATATCAAAGCATGCTGACAACTACAATATTACTATATATAAGCCAAATCACTTTGTATTGGGTGGAGTAAAACATGAAAAAAAGGGATATTTTGTGGTTAGCAGCAATTTTCGTTGCCTTAATATTCCCCCTGCAAGTATCTGTTGCAAACCAGAACAGCTCAGTTGACTGTAGCAATGCTTTGGCAACAGCAGATCTACAATATTGTGCCGCACAATTATATCGCTATGCTGACGAAGATTTAAACCATACATGGAAGACGTTCACTGAAAATTTGGAACCAAATTTTAAAAGATCACTTATACAAGCACAGCAAGATTGGATAAAATTTCGAGATAGTCATTGCGATGCAACAACCTTTCGTTCCCGTGGTGGAACCGCATATATGATCTTCTATGATGAGTGTTTAGAAAAAATGACACGACAGCGAACCGAACAACTACGCAACATACTAGAACCTAATTACAATGGTGGCATTTAGCTAAATGCATGCGCATACATAACACTTTGCGCCAAAAAGAACCTACCATTAAAAAAGCAGAAGGCAATATCAACTACTAAAACAACTATATATTCACAACACAATAAGTGAATAATTATAAACTTGATGTTGCATTTTTTAAATACAAATTATGTTTTGCTTATAATTGAAAGCACTGTTAATCAAATTAGCCCATAGTATTTTCAATAATGTAATAAATGTTAGCCAAGCATAGTTTATATGGCTGCCTCTTACCTAACATTATGTTTTCTCATAAATGGAGCAGCAGCCATATCGTCTTCTAATATGTGTTGTATAAGCCAAGCTTTAGCAACAACCATCAGGTCCATAGCTACGGTAAACTCACCATCTTTAAACTGCTGTATTAATTTGTTAACTGTATCGGCTAGTTTTTTATGTTGTTTTTTATGTTCAACACTGTTTTCATAGCCATACTTATCAAATATTTCCTCTTCACGACCAAAATGTTCTACTGTGTATTTGGCTAGATCACTCAAAATTTGTTCTATTGCCTCAACCCCCTTCTCATGTTTCATAGCTTGGTGCATATCATTGATCATCCCAAGGAGAGTCTTATGATCATGATCAATTGTAGGTATACCTGTTTTAAAGGACCTGCTCCAGGTGAAGAACTGTTTTGGTGTACTAAATTCTAGTTCACCTAAATATAGACGGTTGAGCCGATCAAAAACAATATCACGATCCTTAATAAATTTGTTCAACGCTGCATTAGCCTCAGCTCGACCATCCCACCCCTTGGTGTTGATAATTTTTAGCGTTTCTTGAGCATGATCATGAACATCATCATGGTATGAGACCATCTCGCGATAATAGCTGGAGTTACCAAACAACCTCTCACCTTCACCACTCTTTATCCATTTACCAAGAACACATTCTTTAGCTGACGCAAGATCACTGGGCTGTAATTTAATTCTACCAGGAATTGCCTGCTCAAGTTTACTTTGGAGTTGTAGATGAGCAGCTTTAATAGCTCGCATATCAAAAGCAGGCTCTTCAGTCTCTACCTCCATTTGAGCAGCAAAAAGAGCACTTACCATACCTTGTAAAATATCACCTATCCTACCAAACAACATCGCAGAGCCACGTGCTTGATTAGCGATTTGTAGTGACTCTTCCATCTTTTTTTGTACCGAATGACTAGCAGCAGCAGCGGAAACCATAGATTCTCTAATATTTTCGGCTTGAGAACTAGCTTCCATGCTGGCTTCTGCGACAGACTCTGCACTAGAAGCTATAATAGATGAAGTTTGGGCAATTTCTGCTGTACCAATAGCAGCCTCATTGGCTGATCTTGCAACATCACTAGCAGCAGAGTTTAGTTCAGCTGCATTGCGTGTAACTTCTGCAGCCCCCTCAGATACCACTCTCATTGCTTCAGAAATATTATGCATGGAGTTATTCTGATGTTCCACAGACTCGGTAATTGTTTGGTTTGATTGATTTATAATATCAATAACTTCAGCAACTTGTTTATTAGCGTTGGTAACTTCTGTAGAACTATCTTGAATACCAATTATTTTATCGTTGATCATCTGGGTTGCATCGCTTGTCTGACGGGCAAGCTCTTTCACCTCATTTGCCACCACCGCAAACCCCAAGCCTGCTTCTCCAGCTCCAGCAGCCTCAATTGATGCATTAAGGGCTAAAATATTTGTCTGCCCCGCAATATTTTTAATAACCTGAACCACATCACCAATCTCCTGAGCAGCAGATGAGAGTCGCTCCATAACTGGCACAGCGCCATCAGTAAGCTCTTTGGCTTTATTAGACTCTTTACTGGCTGTAATACATAGTTTTCTTACATCACCTAAAGATGTTGTTATTTCATTAATTGAAGTAGCCACTCCATTTACTGATGTGTCAACCTGCTTTAAGCTACTGTTAACACTGGTTAAGTTGGCAGTTATTTCTTCAGCCGACGATGCCATAGCAGATATATTGGCACTGGCCTCTTCTGAACCAGCAGCTGCGGTAACTATGCTGTTAGAAACATCTTGAACAGAACTGGTGATTGTCGCAATATTTGCAGCTGCTTTTTCAACAGTATTGCTAATTTCATTAATTTCATTATCTAGTTTAGTATTGTGGCTTAAGGTATCAACAGCAATTTTGTGGGCAGATTTTGCATCACTACTAACAAGGTGGCGAATTTTAACAATCTCTGCTACACATGCAGTTATACTGCCTGAGTGGAGACTAACTACACCCACACTATTATCTAGTTGTTTTAGTATTGTTTTTGATATGAATATTGAAACAGGCAACATAATGAGCAAAATAAGAAAAATTTCAAGCAGCAGATCAATTAGACTCTCTTCCACAGCGGCATCAACATCATCTAGATAAATACCTGTGCCTATTATCCAGTTCCAAGGCTTAAAACCCTTTACATAAGATATCTTTGCAACTGGCTTATCTATCCCAGGCTTGTCCCAGAAATATTCAACAAATCCAGCGGAATCCTTTTTAACAATATCAACAAAAGCCAAAAATATTTTTGTTCCGAAAGCATCCTTAGAAGCAGATAAATTTGTTCCATTCAATTGTGGTTTTATAGGGTGCATTACCATTACTGCATCATAATTATTGATCCAGAAATAACCATCACCCCCATACCGAACTTTATTAATTTGGGCTGCGGCAGCTTGTTGGGCTTGAGTTTTTGTTAAATGGCCTTCTCGTTGCTGATCATAATAATAGGTAAGAATAGAGTAGCTAACCTCTACCACTTGTTGAAGATTTATTTTCCTATCTTCAAGCATGGTTTCTTTGTTTGATAGTATAGAATACAAACCATTTGCGATAATTCCTGCAAAGGCTAGAAAAATAATAATATTAATGCGCTGTTTGATACTGGCATTCCTGATGAGATTTAACATTTTTATCAAACCTTTTATGGTTAACAAGCCTTAAATTTATTCTTTAGTACCCAAACTTAAAACTACATATTAACTAAGCAGCCGTAATTTTTTTTTGTAGTGGTGTTACCAGACACCTTTATCTTATTTCACCCATTCCCAGAGATTCTTTTATTTTTTCTGCCATATTTTCAGGGGTAAATGGTTTGGTTACATATTGAATTGCACCATTACGAACAGCTTCAATTATATAACTCTTTTCTCCTTCAGTAGTTACCATCATTACAGGAATATGTTTCCATGCGTCAGCAGCTTTTAAGGTTTTAAGCACCTCCAAGCCATTCATTCCTGGCATGTTCCAATCTAGTAGAATCAGCCCAACTTCATCAGCCCTTTGCAGTAGAAGTTTAAATGCAGCTTTGCCATGTTCTGCTTCTAACACTTCATAACCCAATTTATTGCCAATATCTTTGATGATGTTACGCAGTGTTCTTGAGTCATCTATTGTCAGTAGTTTCATATTATTCACCTGGTTGTCAGCACCCTAATGGGCAAGACATCTCCAATGCATGTTTTTTGTTAGAATTTACAAGCAAAACTGTCATGTATTGCTTGATACAAAGTTTACTGTCAAATAGAGACGGATCTGAATCATCTTTTAAAAAGATTAGAAGCAATTTAGGAATAATCAAATCAGACATGCCATGAAAAATGATACTACCCTAAACCAGAAGATCTCATAGTATGAGTATGGGCTTCTAGAGCCTTTAGGTAAAGGGCAAGATCGCTTAGTAGTTATAAAAATTTTTGGGTTAAAACAGATTGTATATATCTATATATATAAATTTACAACCCTTAACATTGACGTTAAAGGAAAAATTGAGATGGAATGAAAAAATATATTAAATTGCTTGTACTTACTTACTTTTTCAACAGTTTACTCTATAAAATGAAAATTTAACCTAGATTCTGCAGTTGGCGGTGCTTGCACGGCGTAAGATATTGGTCTATCTGGTGTATTTGGGGAAATCGCAGCCTCCTTGTTGGCGACAAGGTTTTCCCTAAATATGCCAGTTTAATCAATAGATTGCGCCAGGTCGCGTGGCGACAACTACCGGATCTAGGTTTAATGTTTGCCACTTAAATCTTCAAACAGAAATCGTAATTATTTCACCATAAACAAAAACGGCTTCCAGTCTATAAGGATTGGAAGCCGTTTTAATGTTGTATTTTTACCTACCAAAAATTACTGGATAGGCTTTATCTCCACACGGCGATTTTTAGACCTGCCTTCTCTGGTTGAATTATCGGCAATAGGGTTTTTGGGACCATAGCCTTTAGTGACCAACCTATTAGAAGATACACCTTTACCAATTAAGTAATTAACCACAGATTGGGCGCGGGCTTTTGATATGCGAGTGTTTATACGGTTGCTACCACGACTATCGGTATACCCTTGCACCTCTGCTTTTAAGTTAGGGTTAGCCATAAACGTATTTGCCACAGCATTTAATGCAGGATATGAGCTAGAATTGATTTTAGATCTTCCACTTCTGAAGTTAAGGTTTTTTACCTCCCAACATCCATTTGAGTTTACATTTACATTGGCTGGAGTTCCAAGACACTTATCAACATCATCACTGACCATGTCACCGTCACTGTCTAGTGGACAACCTTTTTTGTTGACCTCAGCATTTTCTTTAGTACCCGGACATTGGTCAAGTGAGTCTATAACACCATCATAGTCACTATCTAAAGGACAGCCTAAGGAGTCTACCTCAACACTTGCAGATGTATCTGGACATGTATCCATGCTGTCATCAACGCCGTCACCATCACTATCAAGTGGGCAACCATGGGTATCAACGGTAACATTTGCTGATGTATCAGGACAGCTATCCATATTATCAGCAATGCCATCGCCATCACTATCTGATGGACAACCTGTTGGGCCTACTTTTACACCTTTTGGAGTTGCAGGACATTTATCCTTACTATCTGCTACACCATCACCATCCTCATCTTTGGCAGGATCTTTTTTGCAGAAAAAGCAAGTTTTTCCAGCTGAAGAAAGCTCATTGCTTCCTGTGTGAGGATGTCCTTGATAATATCCCTTATAGTACCAACCATCTTGAGAGGAACCTGTAGTACAAGCCCCTAGGGTTAATGCTACTATACTTAATAATAAAAACTTTAAATAATTTGGCAATCTCATCAAACACTCCTATTGAAATGTAGTTACTTATAATATGTATATATGATTAAAAATTGTTTGTTTATCTGTAATGTTATCATCACCAAACAGAATATTTAGATGGATCGCAATGTCACGAGCATGCAGATGTGTCAAACCTTCGACCATTAGCGTTTCATTCCAATGTACACAATACCCCTTAGAGTTCTTTGTTATAATAGCATTTTGCATGATTAGATTCCTAGTTAAAGTTTCAACTAGTCACATAACACGCAATAATCATACCTTAACGAAAACCAGGACTATGCTCAACCAACAAAACCAAGTAGCTTTAATAATATCATAAATACAATAATTTCAAACGGGATAATACAAATGAAATACTCAAAAGTAGCCCAAAATACATTTGATGTTTAGCTGTATTTGCTAGAATTACATTAAATGCAGGTGATACAGAGGTTTGCCAAAAGGATTTTATAATTGTAAAAGCAGAATAAAAAGATAGCAAAATCAAGCATAACCAAGCACTGCTCAGCTGGTCTGTAAAGTAGATAAAAACTCCTAAAAGATAAGGAGTAGTGATTAAAAAGGTAAAAATGATTTTTGAACCCGTAACACCAGCTACAATAGCCAGGGTTCGTCGCCCTGCTAAGCTGTCGTTTTTAGAATCTCGATAGTTATTCACCATAAGCACCCCTGCTGCGGGCATGCCCACCAAAGCTCCAACTATTATAGAGAGCTGTTCTACAGTCCCTGTTTGCAAATAAACCGT
Organism: Magnetococcales bacterium; assembly: GCA_015231305.1. Classification (GTDB taxonomy): domain Bacteria; phylum Pseudomonadota; class Magnetococcia; order Magnetococcales; family JADFYX01. Next base: position 16,807 of record JADGBW010000057.1, read on the forward strand.
ACCTACTACTGCCGCTACACCAAAAAAAAGAAAAACCGTCAATTCCCCAAAGGGAGTAGTAGATATAGGCTTTGGACCTGCTGTGTAAGCATATCCTGCTAAAGTAGAAAAAAGGGCAATAAAAAAAATAAACCATCCCCCTAACCACATTAGATAGCTACCTGCAAGCCAAGCAAGAACAAAAGCTAAGTGTGCACCTCTATAAACTATTTTTGCAGATAGCTGCCCTGTTGCTACGACCCTATTTGGGCCTAAACGGTCTGGCTTATCCACACCCCTTTCAAAGTCGGCAGCATCATTATAAAGATTAGTTCCTACCTGAACACTAATAGCAGCTATAAGGGTAAGAAAAATTGGTATACCTTCTAACCACCCTTGCTTTGCATATGCCAAGGCGTTACCAACTAAAACAGGTGTAACTGCTAATGTAAGAGTTTTAGGTCTAAGAGCTTGCCACCAGATATTGAAAATATTTCCAGAGTTTATAGCCATAATACGTTTTCACTTAGGTACCATACTAATTGACCCAAAAAAAAGCGGGTCTATATAAGATAATTTAAAATAAATGAGTAATAGATGATTATAAATCAATTTTTACCAGTTGGCTTGGCTTTCATAATGCTGTCTATGGGACTAGAGCTTGAAATTGCGGATTTCAAACGCCTGCTAAAAAAACCAAAAGCAGTATTTGTTGGCGTTATCTGTCAGGTCTTTCTACTGCCAATGCTAGCTTTCATTCTTGTTGCTTCTTGGTCATTAGACCCCCTACTATCGTTAGGATTAATTATCGCAGCTGCTAGCCCAGGTGGAGTTACATCAAATATGTTAACTCGGTTGGCTAATGGAGATTCTGCCCTCTCCATTACATTGACTGCAGTTGTAAGCCTGTCTGCCATGTTCACCCTACCATTGGTTGTTAGTTTAGGTCTTGAACTATATGCAATTGATGGGCAGGTTACCTCGGTTCTAATTGCACCGATGATGTTAAAGGTATTTTTAGTCACCACATTTCCTGTGCTTTTAGGTATGTTGATCCGTCATTATTTAGCAAAAGATAAACTCTGGGTTACACAAGCAACTCACAAAATTGCAATTATCTTTTTTTTAATAATTGTAGCAGCAACCTTTACCAGCCAATGGGACTCATTGGTTGAGCATTTTTACGAAGTTGGTATTATGGCTTTATTACTAAATATTTTAGTTATGGGGTGTGGCTTTCTGGTTGCGTATATAACGAAACTCTCTTTGGGAGAACGCATAGCCATAACCATGGAGTGTGGAGTTCAAAATGCAGCAGTTGGAATTTTTACTGCTACCATCATCTTAGATAGCCTACAGGTGGTTATCCCTAACCTTGTTTATGCTGTGGTTATGAATATAACTGCTGCTCTGTTTATTGTGTGGACCAGGCATACTTCAAAAATCCTCAACTAATATAACCATTTATAAAATTTACTGTTTTGCTAGTCAGTTACAAATTATTTAAAACAAATAATATCCTTATCGTTGTTAGATCACAGGGATAAATTTCCTTTTAAATAAATTATATTATACACATAACTGCATCAATACTATTCTCACAAATAGTTAACTCAATCTGCTTAATATTAAGATAATTTAACAAACCGTTTATAATTAGCCCGGTTTTTGCTTATTAAGATTACTCAACAAAAATAAAGAGGGTTAGCACAACTATAAAAGAGAGAGAATAGACAAGAATACAATATTTTCACTATCAAACAACAACAATATACAATTTTATAATTAGCAATACCGCATGTAACTAAAGGAAAAATGATGAATAAATCTGCATTAGCTTCAATAGTGTCACTACTTGCAATGGCAACTGTAGCCACAGCACAAGCCGACTCACACCAAAGCGCCTCAAAATGGACTGATAATATAACTATAAGTGGTGCTGTCGAAGTTGATGCAGTCAGTAATAGTACCTATGCCGACGTAGATACAAGTGATCTTGTTGTCTCAACTGTTGAACTTGCAATAGATGGTACTGTTAACGATTGGGTGTCTGCCAACATAACCTTATTATATGAAGAAGATGACACCCCTCTAGATGTAGATTCAGCATCAATTACTATAGCAAACCCTGAAAAAAGTCCCATCTTTTTGACACTAGGCAATATTACTGTACCTTTTGGCTCTTACTCCTCTAACCTACTATCAGACCCATTGACATCGTCTCTTGGTGAAACTGTAGAAACTGCTGCTTTACTAGGTGCTACTAACGATAATTTCTCAGCTTCCGTATATGTGTTTAACGGTAGTTCCAACACTGGTGATGATACCATTGACCAATATGGATTTGCTCTGGGCTACAGCAGAACAACTGGCGATTTAAGTGTTGAAGTTGGCACAGGCTGGATAAACTCTCTTGAGGATTCCGACACTGTACAAGATGCTATACCAACTCAAGTAGCAGCAATGACTGATAGTATCCCTGGTGCTGAAATTCATGCCTCATTGGGTTATAAAGGTTTAACCATTATCGGTGAATATGTCACTGCTGTAGAAGACTTTGAAACCACAGCAATAACTTTCAACGGCAGTGGAGCACAGCCATCAGCTTGGAGCACAGAGGTAGGATACACCTTTGAAATAGCTCAAAAAGAGACAACCATAGCTGCTAGTTATCAAAACAGCGATGAAGCCCTTGGCCTAGGAATGGCAAAGAGCACTTTTATTGCAGGGGTTTCAGTTAATGTTCTTGAAAATGCAACAGCATCTTTAGAGTGGAAACGCGACACTGACTATGACAAAACAGACAGCTCTGCTGTTGATGGAGCAGCAGCTACTGCCGGTACAGGTGAAGACCAAAACCAAGTTACCTTAAGGCTTGGTGTTGGTTTCTAATTCAATTTAGTTATTCAGGTAACATTAAAAACAGGGTTGGATATTTCCAACCCTGTTTTTTTATGCTCTTTAATGGATCTATATATAAGTTTCACAATAACTTAAACTTTTAAATAGCCACGCGCTTTGTTAGGATTATACATAAGCTCTCGCAACATTTTTTTCATATTATAAAAGCAGCATACTTAGCTAAGATCATAACGATTAATTTAGCAAGATGGTGTCTGTTAGAGTAATTAATAGTTATGTGTAATGAATTAACAAACCAACCGAACAAACCTACACCTCCATTTAATGTTGACATAACTTATAAACAAGCGGTTGAGCATTTTAATGCTGGGCAGTTTATTGAGGCTGACAGACTATGTTCTGCTATTATTAAGGAGCATCCCAGCAATGTCGATGCCATTAACATGCTTGGTGTTATCGCCCAAAATGTTAACCGTCATGACCTAGCAATAGGGCTCTTTGAAACTGCAATAAAAATTGCTAGTAATATTGGAACATTTTACTACAATTTGGGCGTTTCTTTTAAGCAGTTAGGCAGAAATGATGATGCTATAACGGCTTTAAACAGGGCTTTGGAGATAGAGCCAGATAATCTCCAGATAATCAATTATCTACAAACCATATTAGATAACCAACCCCCAAACATAGATGAACATAATTCGCAAAGCATACTTAAATATGGGTTATCTCTACATAATAATGGTAATTTAGCTGGAGCTATTGAGTGGTATAAAAAAACTATAGCAGTAGATCCTACAAATATAACTGCTCTTACTAACATGGGAGTTGCCCTACAGGCTTTAGGTAGGTTTCAAGAGGCAATTAATAGTTATAATGCAGCTTTGTTAATTAAGCCAGATTTTGCCGATCTACATTTTAATATTGCCATTAGTTTAAAAGATCTTGGTCAAATTGATGCAGCCATTAGTAGTTATAAACAGGCTATTTTACTTCAACCAGATTTTGCCGATGCCTACGGTAACCTTGCAATAGCTTATGAAGATAAAGGCATAATAAAAAAAGCTATAGAAAATTATCAGAAAGCTATTGTAATTAACCCTAGTTTTGCTTCAGCTTTCTACAATCTTGGGAATTTACAAAAAGAGATCGGAGAGCTAAATGCAGCAGTTGCAAGTTATCAAAAAGCCATAGCTATTCAAGGTGATTTTGCCATAGCACAAAGTAACCTCGCTTATATTTTAACCGATCTTGGCAAATTAGATGAAGCAGTATCAACCTTAAACCACCTCTTAACTAAAAACCCAAACTATATAGAAGGCCACTATAATTTGGGTGTAGCTTTAGAAAAGCAGATGAAGCTAGATGCCGCAGCAAAAAGCTATAAGAAGGTCATTGCAATTAAGGGTGACCATTATAAAGCCCACTATAATTTGGGTGTAGTATTAGAAAAACAGCTTAAGCTAGATGCCGCAGCTGCAAGCTACCACAAAACAATAGCTATTAAAGCAGACTATGCAAGTGCCCACTGTAATTTAGGAAATGTGCTATTAAAACAGGGAAATTTAACCGAAGCTATAATCAGTTTTCACAAAACAATAGCCATTAAGCCAGATGATACAAAATCTATAAGCAATATATTGTTGTGCTCCCAGTACATAGCAAACCAAAGCAAACAAAACCTGCTATTGCTCCATAAAAAATATGTTAAAAAGCTGATTGTCAGTTGTA
>JADGBW010000177.1 GCA_015231305.1 Magnetococcales bacterium
TTACGGAAATTTACACCTAATTTTTCCTCAGCTATTTGACGACAGGCTTCTATGTCTACCCCTTCAAGACCGTCTACGGCTGTTGCAGTAACTTCTGGAACGTGGGCTTTTACTTGGGTTATAAACTCTAGCATTGCCGAGTATGAGTTTTTCATGGCGGGTTGGCAGTGACGGTTGTATATGGCTTCGTCTTGGGCATTTAGAGATATTGAAATAGAATCAATAAGACCTTTAAAACGTGGGGTTATATCTTTACGGTATACTCGGTTGGCAAGACCGTCGGTATTAATTCTTACTTTTTGAGAGCCTCTTTTTTTTACTTCACTTGCTACTTGTAACAATACTTCGAGACGTAGGGTAGGCTCTCCATAACCACAAAAAACTATCTCTTCATAGCTGGAAAAATCACCCATTGCATCGATAATTTCTTGGGCCGAGGGGTTGTGATTAAGTGTTAAATCATAATCATGAACCACTGGCGTACTCCACTTTGGGCAGAACTCACAATGCAGTGTGCAACCCTTGGTTAAATTTATATATAACCCCTTACCAATGGGATAAGCCAATATCTCTTTTTTTGTCTCTTGGTTTTTTTGTTCAATACGGAATAGTTTTTTGTAGTTATTTGTTGTAGCTAGGGCTACTTCTTCTAGGGAAACTCCTTTAAGTTCAGCTATTTTTTCGGCAATTTTAACAACATATGATGGCTCGTTACGTTTTCCCCTATGAGGAACAGGAGCTAGATATGGTGAGTCGGTCTCAATTAAAATTCTATCAAGTGGGGTGTTTTTTGCAACCTCATGTAGTGACTTTGCACCTTTAAAAGTTAAAATACCGGAAAAGCTAATATAAAACCCAATGCCTAAAGCCCAATCTGCTAACTCTTGGGTTCCAGTAAAGCAGTGGATAACCCCACCACAGTTTACTGCTCCCTCCTCCTCTAAAATTTGGATTGTTAACTCTTCGGCCTCGCGTGTATGCACTATTAACGGTAGGTTAACCGCTATTGCGCCTCTAACATGGTTGCGGAAAACCTCTTCTTGACACTCTTTACTGCTTAAATTGTAGTGAAAATCTAAGCCAGCCTCACCAATAGCAACAACTTTATCTCCTCTTGCTGCGGCAACTATAGCTTCTACAGATGAGTCTTCAGCTTTATCGGCGTTATGTGGATGAATACCAGCGCTGGTATATATATTTGGATAACGATCGCATATTTCTAGCAGTGTTTTAACATCGGTTAATTTTGTAGATATAGTATTAACGTAACCTACATTTGCACTGTTACATTTATCTATTACACTATCTAAATCATCTGAAAAGTCAGAAAAATTAAGGTGGGCATGGCTATCTGAAAAAATCATACTTGTGCTTTATTCCTAATTTGTAGGAGCCTTTCCACAATATTACAAAAAAATCATAGTATTTTTTATGGATAAGCTTTTTGGCTTATGTTTAGCCGTGAAATAGATCGGTAGAGAGATAACGGTCTCCACGATCAGGAAGAATAGTTACTATTACGGCTTTTTTACTTGGGTCTAACTCTTTAGATAAAGCGATAGCTGCTGCAACAGAGCCGCCTGATGAATGCCCGGCAAAAATCCCCTCTTCCTTTGCTAATCGGTGGGTAAATTTTTGGGCTTGGTCGGCTGAGATATCCATAATTCTATCTACTCGCGCTGGTTCAAATATTTTTGGTAGATACTCTTTAGGCCAACGGCGAATACCAGGTATTTTAGAATCCTCATCAGGGTGTACACCAATTATTTGAATATCAGAGTTGTGATTTTTTAACACTCTAGACACACCCATAATAGTACCTGTGGTTCCCATTGAGCTGACAAAATGGGTTATTTGTCCATCTGTTTGCCGTAATATTTCTGGCCCTGTGCCTTGTACATGGGCTTCCCAATTATCTGAGTTGGAGAATTGGTCAAACATAATCCCCTCACCAGCGTTAACCATCTCCCATGCTCTGTCTATAGTGCCTTCCATTCCTCCTTCATCAGAGGTTAGCTCAATATCAGCCCCATAAGCAGACATAACCGCTCTTCTCTCCACAGTCATGCTTTCTGGCATCACAAGAGTTATTTTATATCCTCTTCTAGCTGCTATCATGGCTAAAGCTATACCAGTATTGCCACTGGTAGGTTCAATAATTCTTACCCCTGGTTTTAGTGTGCCCCTCTTTTCTGCTCCTAAAAACATATACAAGGCAGCGCGATCTTTGACAGATCCTCCAGGATTATTGCCCTCTAATTTGACAAATATTTTTATATTATTTGAAGCTGGACCCAAGCGAGCAAGTTCAACCAGTGGAGTATTACCGATATATGATTCTAAAGTTGACAACTTTTTGTACCTCTAACGATAGCCAAACATCTCTTTGGCTTGATGATAATCTTCCATAAAATCAACCTCTAACCACTTACGCCCCTTGGTGTAGGTTATACCATAACGAAATTTACCCATATGGTCTTCCAAGGCATCTTCCCAATAAAAAGGAACTTTGGCTTCAGACATGTCACTTAGTATAGAAATAAGGCTGTCTATTGACTTTACATCACCTATTTTACACATGCCAGCAAACTCACCAACCATATTACGGGTGTCTTCTGGTATTATGCTCTTTTTTAAACGGTATGGTAAACCATGAATAGCGCAGGCCTTCATCTCTTCTGGGTCTTGTCCTTTATCTGCATCAACCACCAAGCTATTTAAATCACTGCTGTTTATCAACTCTTCTATTATTGCAGTGTCACAAATAACATCGCAGTTTATAAGTATAAAACCAGACTCCATATGTTTAGCTGCCAATAGTAGCGAATAACCATTGTTTAACTCCACATGGTTATTACGAATAACTTCCACGCACTGTTTGTTATATCTGGCATGGACATCATCATAATCTTTGCCTGCAACTAAAACTACATCGTCGTCAATGCCAAGCTTGGCTAAAGTTCGGAAATGTTTATCAAGAAATGTCTCTTCTCCATCAATCTCTACCAAACCCTTGCTTTTATCCATTCCAAGGCGTGAACCAAATCCTGCAGCTAATATTATTACTTTCATTACATCTCTCTTTTCTTGTGTAAACTCTTTGTTAACTAGTTAATTTAAACAGTTTTATTGACTATTCATATTTTTTATTAATGGCATTGCAACTCGAAACAATGCAACTTTTTGTTTAAATAACCACTTGAATTTACATATCTAAAACGTCAAACAACTCTCTTTTGGGGCTTCTTTTCATCTCATACAAATCTTGTTGTATCTCATTAAATAGATCTAACCATTTAATTTTACGGCTATCGACATAGTTCCATAAACCAATACGGTCAGGACGTAAATTGGATAGGTTTAATAGGTTTTTACTAAAAACAGGGTTAGATAAATTTTTATTAAGTTTTTCTAGTGCTTTATGAGTATTTTTAGTTAATTTAAATTTTACAATAACCTTAAGCAACGTATCATAAGTAAAACTTGGTCTTCGCCCTTCATATAGCGATGGTTTGCTATCTCGTATATGCATAGATACCAAAGCCCCTATTAAAACCAACGTTCCATGGCGTAACTCTACTCCACTTATAGTGCAGGCCTTCTCAAATTCATGTTCGGACCTGCTGCACAAGGTGCTGCCATCGCGCATTAGGTTGGAGTATTGATAAAGGGCTTGTGTCAGTCTAAAGACAAACTCCCTATCACGAAAATTATGTATGGTAAAATCTCTAAAAAGAAGATCAAAAAGTGACTCTAATGGTTGGCAAAAAAGTTTATCAATCATCCTTTGGCTATGTTCGAACCTTAGATCTTCCATTACCTGTAGTTTAGAGACACATTCGCCCAAGCCACTAAGTAAAAATGCCTTAGGCATTAGAGATAGAACATCATGAAAAGCGAAAACATTTTTAGGAACACGAGATTTAATAGTTTCAAAATCTCCACCAACTTTTAAAGGCAATGCAGAACAACCAGAGGCAAAGCCATCGTTTGAGAGGTTGGTAAGTAATACAGATAGATCTCGGTTACGACGACTACATAAGAGCTTGCAATAATCAACCAGCCTTCCACCACCTACCACCAAAATATGGTGAAATTTTTTATCACTCAAAGCGGAGTCAATGTTTGATAGAGTCATCACCCTTTTCATGTTAGTTACAGGCACAGCCTGTTTTTCCAAGGCTTTTTTTAAGCCCTTATAGTTTGGGTCTCGCATTATAAAGCCAGACGTAACTATCCTATCAATCTTGTGTTTCGCTATAAGTTTAGACAAAACCTTGCGGGAAAACTTATCTTCAAAAATTAATTCTGCCATAATGGGTTTTAGAGAATTCTCAATGCGTATCTTAAAAGTTTTTATACAGGTTAATCTATTTCTCTACCGTATCCGTATCTGGAAAAAATAGAGCTTTACTGTTCCAAAAATATAACAAAGCCGAACCTACTGTGGCAAAAATCGCCATTACAACATAAACCTGCTCATAGTATTGTGGTAATGGTATGGAATCTGGTCTAAAGAAAAATACCAATGCTAAAAATATTATAGAGCCTCGTAAGGTAACTGTATGTTCTGGTGTTGGATCAAAAATAAATTTAAAGGCCAGAAGATACAACCCAATAGCAACAACAACATAGAGTTGCCATTTTGGGTCCACCACATTAATAATATATAGACAAGCGAGAGGCACTGAGACTAAGTCTGCTTTAACCTTAGCTAAAAATGAAGCTTTAATAACTACCCTAGAAGCCCCTGCATACTGTTTAACAAAAACTACCAGAAGGTCTCTTGCAATAATTATAAACAAAAACCATAAAGAGAGAAACCCCTCACTTATAAGCATAATACAGAGGGCAAAATATGATATGTGATCTACTATAGGATCAAAGTACACACCAAATACAGAACCCATATTATATTTTCTGGCAATCAAACCGTCCCAAGCATCTGCTACAAATATAAGAACAAAGATATAACATATTCCCATACGAAAATTAATTGACTCACTAGCAAACCAAGCATAAAAAAGCGGGCCAATCAATAAAAAGCGAGTAATGGTAATTTGATTTGGAGTAACAAGTGGTGAATGGTTATCACTCATAAATTTTCCTAGCAAAAGTGGTTGTACATGTTCTAAAAAAGTGGCTGTTCTAGATTTCAGTAAAAAATAATCATAACAAATTTTTCACCATCTGGCTAACAACTAAACCGCGCTATAGCATTAATCTAGAAAGGTTAAGAGAATTATGAAGCATAGGGCAAATAAAAAAAAATCAAAAAAATGCAGAAAAGTAGTTGCACTATGAGCAAAGCAGCATTAGTGTAGCCAGCTTGATGTCAACTATTGCACCTCATAAGTCCCGTTCGTCTAGAGGTTAGGACACTGGCCTTTCACGCCGGTAACAGGAGTTCAATTCTCCTACGGGACGCCATTTTTTTCAATTAGTTACATTTTTCTGATTCTGACTAATTCTGACTAATTCTGACTTTTTGTGTTTTCTCGCTTTTTTGCCCCCCTTTTTGCTGCTGTCCTATCAGGCTTAACATATACGTCTAATACTCTACAATTTAATTTATGGCCAGAAAGGCAACAATCTCCGCATTGGTTGCACCAGAGTTGCCCAATTCTGTCATTGCAGTTCTTCTTAAATCATGGAATGTAAGCCTTCGTTTAATATCGGCTCTATCTCGAAAACGTCGAAATATCCTTGAGAAGATCCTGCAACGGCTACCGTGTATAGCTGAATTGGTATCTATATATGGTTGTCCGTTCTCTTCAGAGACTATTATATAACTCGATGTCTTTTTGTCTATCTTTTGAATTATGGCTTTTGTGCGTACTGTTAAAGGCAACCATACAGCCTTACCCACTCTTTTCTTTATATGGGTGACTGTAAGCCCTTCACCATCAAATTGATTCATCTAAGAGCTAATATGTCTTGTTGTGGTAGTGAGGTATCATAGGCAATGAGTGCAGCAAGCGCTATTGATGGCCTGGGAGGTATTTTGTTACCGCTTGTTGCTGTACTTCCTGATATCAAGAGTTTCACAACTTTTTCTAGCTCTTTTTCTGTCCATACCTCTTCTCTACTGGTAGGGCTTGTTATCATCATTTCTAAAAGTGGGTTATCGTCTCTTACCCCTATTTCCTGAACATAACGCATTAAACGCCTGAACCACTTCATTATCTTATGGCCCTTGTTTATTTAGGCTTCATCCTCTAATTGACGGTTATAAAATGCCCTCCCATGTCTTCTAGCAAATACTTTAACCTGATATTTTCCAACAGTTTTAGATATGATAGAAAAAACATAGTCAATTTCTTGCCTAGTGGTGTGACAGCTTTTTCTTCGTACCAAACAGGATCTTTTTGGAATGTACTTATTAACCAATCAAAATCACCTCTATTCTTAACAATCTCTTGTTCTCCCTGCCTTATCCTGTCCCATTCTTGATTTAATTTACTTGCTTTTGCTTCAGCAGCTATTAAATCTTTATCTAAGGGAATACTACCAAACCCCTTTAGTGAAACGTTTGAATACGGGTAATTTTGCATAAGATGATCAAACCGTAATGCTAAAGGTTCAAGCACAGCACCTATACATCCACTATCCAAATCATGATTTATGGATTGAGCCATCATGGCAAGAATTGATT
>JADGBW010000178.1 GCA_015231305.1 Magnetococcales bacterium
TTCAATATAAATCTATTCTAAAACTTCTTTTTAATCCATCTACATGTTATCAACAGTTTTAAATTTTTGTAAAATACCAAATTATTTTAAAAAAAATGTTTGTTTTATCAAAATATGATACATAGATATATATAATAAAGCCGTTATAAACAATTTATAAATAGCTTAAAATTCCAGGTTATCAGGTATCATTAATTGCATAAATTTTTTAATTATTTCGCACCCCTATGACATTTTTAAGAGGACATTATGAGAGAAAAGCTACTTACCCCATTTATTGTTGCACTATTATGCCTATCAATTGGCTCAACCGCTCAGGCTTCTGACAAATTTAATAGGGATACGTACGTAGAGTCCGTAATTACTGTTCTTCGTATTCATGCTGACTCAATTAAAAATTTAACAACACGTGACATGAAATATTCAGATAATATTGTTCGTCACGCTATTGCCATCAAGAAAACCTTTGGTCTACTAGGACCAATGGACTGGCACGCTGCTGAGTCTGCCAAACTTATGAAGAAAAGAAAATCTAATAACGCTGACATGGATATAGATAAATTTGAGAGAATGGCTAGAAAAAGTAAAAAAGCCATGCAAGCATTAATTCTTTCAACCCATGAAAATATGGAAGAAGACGACCGTATAGGTCTGCTGGAAGCTTTGAATAACATGAAAAACTCATGTAATTCCTGTCACTCATATTTACCAAAATCAGTTGCACCAGATGTTTGGGGTACTCTAAAAAGAAGAAAGTAGCTCTTAACTAAGCTCATATTTATAAAAATAAAATGGAGGGGGCATACACCCCCTCCCCTATATTATTGGGCCACAGCTTTTTTAGTAATTTTTTTGAGGCATTACTATAGCTTATTGGTTGAATATCTATAATCCTAGATTTGGCAGTTGGGGGTGCGTGCAAGGCGTAAGATACTGGTTTATCTGGTGTATTTTAGAAAATCGTGGTCACCTAGTTGGTTATAAGATTTTCCCCAAATATGCCAGGTGAATCAATAGCTTGCGTCAGGTGCGTAGCGACAACTGCCGAATCTAGGATAATGCTTAGTAGATACTTTAAGAGAAAAATGATTGGCCTTTCTCAACAAAGCCGAGAAAACCATCTTCACAAGGTTTTTGCTTTGGGTGTGGATTGTGATGATACAACCACATCTTTTTTCTAATATTATCAGGTAAAGTACACAATTCATCATAATGAGCATGCACTCCAGTACGATATGGAGTGGTTTCAGTATCTTGAAAAATATATTTAACCTTTGGCTCCCACTTCTTTATGGTTTGAGTCAAGTTTTTGGTAAACTTTGCATCTGATGAAAAAAAGAACGAGTCACCATCAGAATCAGAATTAATGATCAAACCGTAACTATACATTGGCTTAATGCTGTTATTAACATGAAGAAATTTAAGTGGTATAAATTGAATATCTTCCCAGCTAAAAGGCTTTAAGTGACTTATGACTTTTGGTTGAAAATAGTCTGATAGAGTCATTACTTTATCATCTATATATTCAACACCACCTCTTAAAGACTTATCCCAAATATCTTCCAAAAGATCACCAACTCCAAACATTAAAGGTTTTTTAATATTTGGGTTAAAATAAGTATCAAACGCAAGCCACTCTAACCCACCAATATGATCAGCATGTGCATGGGAACAATAAACAGCATCAATTGTAGGAGTATTTGAATTTCGCTGTTCACACCACTCGCCAAGTGAAAAGCGAATATCACTACCACAATCGATCAACATTTTTTTACCGTTTAGTGCTGTAATAAGTAAGTTTGGTTGGTGGTATTCTTGGGTTGTAAATGCTGATCCAACACCTAAAAAATCTATTTTTATTGAACCATCCATTCCAAATATCTCTTTTTTTTAGCACTAAATCCAAATTAGGCAGTTATTGGCAGATAAATTTTATTTATTAATTAGCTTATTCTTCGTAAGAGGCCCTACCTATTTCGATATATACCTCAAAACCAAGTTGCTTAAAAAAATTCACTGCTTTTATTAAACATATTCACACTTTTTTTTAAAGAAAATAATGTTTAAAAGATAAAAATATTATTATCTCTGATTATCTTACACCGACTATATTAAGCTCACTTGAAACTTTGTAAGTATTTTGTTTTTATATAAATTTTACCAAATAATATACCAGATACATTCAGGTGTTAATAATATTCATTATCATTTTCTTATCTAACACAATAAATAACATTGATTCTCATTACCATATAAAATTGTATGATGGACAGATCAAACATAAAAGTTTAACTTCAAATTTCAGTTGTCCACCTGGCCAATTACATGGCGAAAACCAGTTACATATTTGGATGACTTTGACAGCCTGTGTCCTAAATGTGCTGTTATTTCTTGGACCTTATCATCCAAAACCGTATCATATTTTACTTCCATGATTACATCATTACACTTGGAACGCCGTAAAAACAGATTTTGAAATCTGTTAATTGCAAAAAATTGTAACTTATAATCGAGAGTTAGACGAAAACAACCATCAGCGGAAAGATAATATTTTCTGAAATATCTATTCATAAGTACAGGACGGCTTTTTTCAATAACGTGTAGCTCAAAAGGTGTTAGGCCATCCAAATTCTTTAAATGCCCCAAAATTGTATCGTGTATATTCTTATCCACAGTAAATGATGGCAACATACAACGCTTTTTCTCGCCAACGCTTCCCTCTTTTATCTTTAATTCTAAAACCGGTTTTTCAACTAATCCGAAAAGATCTCCATACCAACGAACACGAATTTTCCTACGACTTGATAAGCCTTCTACATTGTCGCTAAAAGCTAGCGCATCTAAAGTATCAAAATAGATATTGTTTATATACCGAGAAGGATAGCACTCTCTAAAAATTGCCGGATTTGATTTTACAAGAGTTTCTGCCTCAACAGCCGAGAGATGACCGAGATTAAACTTACGCTCATAGCGAAAGGAGTTGCTACCACTTTCAAACTTGCTCATTTAATAAACTCTGCAAAAAACAAAAAATTAAGAAAAAGCATCATTTGTCCTCCCCTTGCAGCCTAGAGCCAACACCTTGAGATTTATGCATGGAGGATTTTTTGCTTTTTTGCTCTGAGATTTGATTTTGGGGTTCTTGGTTTAAGAGTTTAAGCACCTCTTGTTTGTTTGCCTTAATAATTATACCGTCGAGAGTCAGCATAGAACCTACTTCTAGCCAAAATTTATCTCTTACTGATTCATAAGATTTAACACCAGCATTTAAGCGACCTGGGCCAAATTCAGACTTTTTCTGGTACACCGCAAACCCAATATCTGCATTGGCTATTCTCATGTTTAAAACCTTAACAAGGGAAAGATCCTTACTAGCCAAGGCAATTTTAGCACCTTTTACAATAATGCCATCTATGTTGATATTGGCTGCCTCTCCCGCACTAACACCCTTGTCGCCAACATTATTAATAAATACAGACTTGCTCCATAATGATCCCCCAGAAATATCAATGGCATCGTTACCAACATTAACAAACCTACTATTGGTAATGGTCCCTTTAGAAAAGTCAGCATCTAGGGCGTCTCTTAGGTTACCATGAAACAGGGTGTTATCTATCCTATAGTTAGAGCGTATGACATTGAGACCGTCTTCAGAGTGGTTGTTTAAAAATAGAGAGTGAGAGATATTTACAGGTGCTTCATAAAAAGTAACCATTCCAGTTAAGTTCCAACCTGCAACTTGGGGGTTAGTTAGCCCTTCAAATTGTGCATGATGAAGAACAGACAACCCTTTGGTTTTTAAAACAACTATACCCTGCCCTGTTCCATCAGATGAAAAAAACCGTACAGGATCCTCCTCATTGCCTTCTAGACTTAATTCAGAGTGAGAAATTACCATTGCAGCCTTGGTAATATCCAACTCGAAACCTGCTTTTGCACTAACCTTAAACCCGGCAGGTATAATCAAGTTTCTATCAATGCGCCAATTACCTCGCTTTAAAGTAATGCTTTTGTTGGCCTCATTAATTTGGGCAAAAGCAAATTCGGCTACATTTCCTGCCTGTTTCATGGGTTCTACAGTGTCAAATAATGGGACAATTCTCGGTCGAGAAAAAACATTTTCACTACGTATCTTCTCAAGGCCCGGAATTTTAAAGCTCACAGTTAAGCCACTTTTCATCACATCTAAAAATGGCTTAGATCCTTTAGTGGGCATAAAAGCTATTGTGTGATATTGGGCCTCTTTATAACCAAACAAAGGTGGCAGACGTTTCTGCTTTTCAGCCTTGTATTTAGTACCATCGGCTGTTTTAACACTCAAAATTTTCACAGAAAAAGTAGAGAGGTTGGCAATTTTAAGATGTAATTGACCATCTTCATAGTTTGCAAAATAAGCATGGAGAACTTTTGGTGGATTGATGTAACGACGAATTAACTTTTGATTGGTTAAATAGTTAGCCTTGGCCTTTTTAATTTCTCTATCATTTGCCGGAAATTCACTAGCTACTATCATAAAGTCTCGGTCTAAGCCCTGCTTTATCCCTTTAAAAAATGTCTCTACATAACCCGGTTGAGAAACCCTGTTTAAGTGATGAATATATCTCGCCTCAAAAACAGGGTCTGAAATAACATTATTTAGAAATGGATATAGACGCTTGGTCAACAAAATAAGCTGATCTATCTTTTTCCCACTATTGGCATCAAAACCAATGGGTTCTAGCCTTGCTGTAACGGGATTTAGATAAAACCGCATGTTGTTAACAGCATTTCCATGGTGGGAACCGGATAGGTCGCTCAAAGCAAAATAAATTGCTAGCTGTTCAACATCAAATATCTGGGATGTAACCATTTTACCATCTCTAAACATTTCCAGAAAAGACATGGCTTTTTCATGTTGCATCTGTTTTTTTGGGTCTTCTAACGCTTTGCCCGACTGGAAAGTATCCATAACCATTCGGTAATATCCAGAAGATAGAAATTCAGTGTCTACACCACCATGACTTTTAATTCCATAGTGTAACCGCTCTTCCCAGTCTAAACTTTCAGATACCTTGACTATTGGCCCTTCTCTGCGTTCATTGTGCTCTAAAAGCCTTTTTTCAAAATGTTCTTCAAGGGCATAAACACCAAGATCCTCACCATTTAAAATCACTTTTACAAACATATACCGCAGTTCTATAAGCCCTTCATGGCCTAGTAATTTGTGATAAACCTGCCCAGGCAGGTATGCACGAACTTTAGGGTGTTGTAACGAAAAACGTTTCATACCCAAAATAGTTGCATTTCCTTTTACAGCAACCCGGTATGAGAGTTTTTTTTCATTTAATAAATGGTCGAGCCAGTCACCCTTTAAGCGTATTTTTACATCCACCTCAGTGCCTTGGTAGGTGACTTTGGCGGGGACATAGTCAGCACTGCTGGTCATAAGAATCCCCTTATCCAGTGCCTCCTTCCGTTTATATTGCAGCTTTTTAAAATGTTTCTGTTTAATATCTATGCTTATAATTTTAGGGTCGGCTAGCATTAAAGCCTTAAGGTGGGTATATTTTGGCTGTAGTTTTTCTAAAGCGGTATAATAGAGTTGCTTTGTTTGCCCTTTAAACAAAAAGATGGCAACAATTGCAATTACAACAGGAAAAGCTAGCAAAATAATTGCTCGCTTTTTAGTGAACGCAGGAAATTTTAAGCGACCTATACGACTCGAAGTTAAAAAACCTAACCCGTGAAATAAAGGTGAACCCCTAACGTTGAATACATGAAGTATCCCTCTGAGGCGCTTTGACTCTTTTAAAATCAATAATATCCCCCAGAGTTATCTAAAAAAGTAAACTGTGCTCCTTCACTGCGATCTTGTATCGCTTTTTTGGCTTTTATTAGATTATCATATTGTGCTATCTCAATAATAAACACCACCTCCAACTCACCTTTTTTTTCATCAAAACGTTTTAAAATTACGGTTAGGCAGTGTTCTTTTAAAATATCGACAATATCATCAATTCCCAGTTTGTCTGGTTCATTGTTGGTGACAATTAATTGTAAATTTCTATCAGTACGAGCAGGAGAAAAACGGCTTCGCAGCATGATTACAGAGAGTATAACCAGTGTAGCCACTACAGTTATCAACTTCTGATTTGCTCCCATTCCCAGCCCAATAGCTATAGAGAGAAACACATGTGCCAACTCTTCAGGCTCTTTAATAGCAGTACGAAAACGCACAATAGAGAGCGCACCTACCAAGCCCAGAGATAGTGCCAATGAACTTTTAACAATTGTAATAATGAACATGGTGGACATTGAGACCACAACAAAGTTACGAGCAAATGCGCGTCTATTGGAAAGAGCTTGTCCAAAGTGGGTATAAACTATACCAACAGCATAGGAGAGCAAAAAAGCCAACAACAGGTTAGTGCTGAACTCGATAAGTGAAATTTGCGCCGTTGACTCAGACACAAACTGCCCAAAAGTTTGAGATGTTTTGTTCACAAGTTAAACCACATAAGAGAAAAGAGAGGCTAAATTATCATAGCCACGGACTCACTGTCCAACCATTTTCCCTTATTTACAAAGCAGTATAGATAGCAGCCTAAGAATATTATTATAATTT
>JADGBW010000179.1 GCA_015231305.1 Magnetococcales bacterium
ACTAAATTATTTTTAACAAATTATAGCTTTTAATAGAGAGTTATAAAACTTCGAAACCCCTTTTTGTTAGTTTATTTGTAAATAATTAAATAATTGGTAAACTAATACCAAAAGACAGCGGTATTAAGTTTGCTCTCAAGAAACAGAACTATAAATTGAGCATAATCATATTTCTTACAAAAACCATTATTCTATCCAACTCTTTAATACAAATTAGATAGTTAGAAGCGCGTATTTTAACCTACCTTTTCTCAGTTTTATGGGCTTAGGTGACCAAACCAGTTTAATGATAGTATTATTAACAGGACACACCTATGGAACCCATTAAACTTACTGCCTTTAGCCCAGGGGCTGGCTGTGGCTGTAAAATTTCTCCTAAAGATCTACAGCTTATACTCGATAGCAGTGATTTTTTTTCACCTCCTGTTGATGACAAATTGCTAGTTGGAAACCACACCAATGATGATGCTGCTGTGTATGATCTTGGTAATGGTGATGCATTGGTTAGTACTACAGACTTTTTTACCCCAATTGTAAATGATCCCACTCTATTTGGAAAAATTGCATCAGTTAATGCTATTAGCGATATTTACGCTATGGGAGGACGACCTTTGGTAGCTATTGCAATTTTAGGCTGGCCTTTGAAAAAACTCTCCACTGATATCGCCAAACAGGTTATTGCTGGTGCACGTAAGGTTTGTTATCAGGCAGGTATCACCTTGGCTGGGGGTCATAGTATCGATATTTCAGAGCCAATATTTGGTCTGGCAGTTACCGGGCAGGTTAAAATATCCAATTTGAAACGCAATAATACAGCAAAACCCGGAGCTAAACTTTTTCTGACTAAACCGTTGGGGGTTGGCATTCTTACCACAGCCGAGAAAAAGGGTATTCTAAAACAAAATCATGCTGGCTTAGCCGTAGACTCTATGACTCGCCTCAACAGTATAGGCATTGAATTTGCCAAACTTGATGGTGTGCAGGCTATGACTGATGTCACAGGTTTTGGCCTTTTAGGCCACCTGAATGAGATGTGCCTTGGCAGTAGTGTCACAGCTAACATAGACAGTGCTAAAGTTCCTGTGATTGAAGGTGTGCAGGAATATATTGACAAGGGAGCAATACCAGGTGGCACTAACCGCAACTGGTCTAGTTACGGTAAACATATTCTAGGTATAGATGATACCCTTAAGGCTGTACTTTGTGATCCTCAAACCAGTGGCGGATTATTGGTGGCAGTGGATCCCAAAAACATGGAAACTTTTCTTGCAACAGGAGAAAAAGCAGGGCTATCTATGGAGCCGTTTGGAGATATCTTGAAGAAAAATGATAATAATTCAGAGCTTACGATCACTGTAGAGTAACTTTTGTGGCTTCAATTATTAGTGTACATATGGCATTATTGCCTATAGCTTGGCTTAAATATCAAATCTAAAAAAACTACCAACATTAATATGTTGCTTAAAAATCTCTCAATATATTCATGCCTTTCTTAACTGCTGGTCTTGCCATAATTTCATTTAACCATCTGTTGCAGTTGCTATATTCATCCAGGGTGAGTAACTCTTTAGCTTTATAAAAATGATCTAAGCATACAATCCACGGTGCTAGAGAAAAGTCTGCAATACTTATTTCACCACCAGCTATATATTTATTATCTTGCAATTGGTTGTCTATTACTTTTAAAAGCCTTTTTGTTTCAGTTGTATACCGATCTAAAGCATAAGTATCTGTTACACTATCTTTTGCATAACGATAAAAATGACCAAACTGCCCAAACATGGGGCCAGCACCACCTACCTGAAAAAATAACCACTGCAAAACTTGAGATCTTTTTACCTTGTCTGTCGGTAAAAGTTTTCCTGATTTTTCAGCCAAATATAAGAGTATAGCCCCTGATTCCATTATAGAAAGAGGGCTACCATTGTCACCTGTAGGGTCAACAATAGCAGGAATTTTAGAGTTTGGGTTTATGCTCAAAAATTCAGGTTTAAATTGGTCGCCTTTCATAATGTTTATTAAATGAGCATCGTATTCTATAGCCATCTCTTCAAGTGCTATAGAAATTTTTTGGCCGTTTGGTGTTCCCATTGAATATAGCTGTATTTTATCAGACATAGTTATTTACCATAACCCTTTGAATATTATTATAAAAAAGATTTTTATCCCAAAAAACCCTCTAATAATTTTAAATAAATGT
The DNA here is from genome assembly GCA_015231305.1 of Magnetococcales bacterium. Lineage (GTDB taxonomy): Bacteria > Pseudomonadota > Magnetococcia > Magnetococcales > JADFYX01. The sequence goes on from JADGBW010000179.1 coordinate 2,201, forward strand.
ACAAATAGTAACAACAAAAGACCAACTAAATTATGTAAGGATCTAGTTTCCCAAGTATCTTAATAATATAATATTTTTTGTCTTTTGCAATAAATATGTAACAACTATATACGGTAAATATCAGAATATATATTTTAATTGTGATACTGTTCACAATATTATGAACAAAAAATCATACCCATAATACATATGCCTACAGCCAAGACCATTCAAAACAGGTTTATATCCATTGATGCCCTTCGGGGTATAGCTGTTTTGGGTATATTAATCATGAACATTCAAGGAATGGGATTGATTCATGCCTCTTATATAAACCCCACAGCTATGGGAGATCTTGAACTTTCAAATTGGCTTTTTTGGGGGATAGGTCGCATTTTTGCAGACTTTAAATTTATTGCTATATTCTCTATTTTATTTGGTGTTGGAATTCTTTTACAAAGCCAAAGCCTTGAAAAAAAAGGTAACAACCCCACGCCTATTTTTTTACAACGCATGTTCTGGCTAGCTATATTCGGCATAATACATAGTACATTTATATGGTATGGCGATATTCTACTGACCTATGTAATTTGTGGGCTTTTTGTCTATTGGTTACGCAAAATACCTCACCCACAGCTTTTTATAATTGCTGGTATACTGCTTTTAGCTCCTACTGTAACAGCATGGCAGTTACAAACTGTACTCGATAACAGCTCAATTTGGGATTTAAAATATTTGACAAAAACTCTTTGGATACCCAGTGCTGAGCTAGTAGCTGCTGAGTTTGCAACACACCAAAGTAGTTGGTTACAGCAGATAATACCCAGGCTAGATAGTGTGGCGTTTATGCTCACCTTCCAACTGCTGACACTTAATTTTTGGAAATCATCAGCTCTTATGCTTATTGGTATGGGTTTGTTTAAAATGAATATATTTCATATCGAACAAAGATCATGGCATAAACGCATGCTTTTAGGCTTGGTCTTGGGGTTAACCATTGCCATAGTGGGTTTAATTCAAGATTTTAACCATGGCTGGAAACTTATTTTTTCACTACATGAGGGGCGGATTTACCTATATTTCTCAAGCCTGTTCATGGCCTTAGGTTATATAGGCGGCTTTATGCTGTTGTTGCAATTAAAAAAACTTAACAAAACAGTGGAATATTTAGCAGCAATTGGAAAAATGGCATTGAGTAACTATATTTTGCAATCCATATTTGGCTTACTGCTTTTTAGTGGATTTGGCTTAAACTGGTTTGGAAATAAAGACTACGGGGAACTCGCACTAATAGTGGTAGGAATATGGCTGTTTCAGATATATTTTTCCACTTGGTGGCTTCAACGTTTTTATTATGGACCTTTAGAGTGGCTATGGCGGTCATTGGCCTATAAAAAACGGCAGCCTTTACGCCGTAGCAGCCCTAAATTGTAATGATATTTTTATAAAATACAGCTAGTTAAAAACATATACAACTAGTTTAACCCTAAATTCGGCAGTTACTTTAACTACCGAATTTAGGGTTAAATTTTATGCTAGGTTCGGCAGCTAGCCCGGATATTTCATGAAGAGTGGCCGAAAGGTTGTTCCAGGGGTTGTCAGAACAAGGCGCAGGTTGAATTTTTCAGGTGAACATACTGACCGTATGTGATCCTTAAAAATTTATCCTGCAACGCAGTTCTGGCAATCCCTGGAGCAGCATAGCGGCTATTCTTCATGAAATATCCGGGCTAGGCATTCCGTACATAGTGTAAGATATTGGGTTATCTGGTGTATCATTGAAAACCCCAACATACCTTCTTGGTGACAAGAGCTTTACTTAATATGTCAGGTTAATCAATAGCATACGTTAAGTACATGGAGACAACTGCCGTTTCTAGTAGGTTAAAGCTTTATTGCACTGGTACAAAAACTGGCCCTACATAAGTTTGAGGAGTATATGGAGAAACTACGACTGCCTTTACATGCTTTTGCATACCAGTGGAAGGTATTGGTGCTGATTTTACATAAGGCATCTCTGGGTAGTTAGTATGTGCTGGACCATCACCATTGCTTGAGCCATTAGGCCCAGAAACATGTTGATGAGCTGGATAACTACATGCTGAAAACGTAATTGCAATCATTATTAAAAACAATATTTTTGCTTGTTTCATAATATTCTACCTATGGTTAAAAATTTATAAAGTATCCCTTGCACGTATATATCGGAATTCTGAACAAAACCTTAAACCTTGAATACACTCATTTATCACCAGGTTGGTGGTTGATAACAGAACACCCATCACAAAAATTAACATCTGGATTATGATCATCTGCCCTGGGGTTATACATCAAACGCCGTAATGTATTGTATTTTTTACTATTAAAGACTGATGAAAATGAAACATTGTTTACGTTGTCCATATGAATGCTTTCTTCCTCAACAGAAAATGTATTATCTACATGATAGGCACTACACGGCAATACTCTGCCATCATAAATAATAACGCTCGCAAAAAATGGCCAAGCACAATAGGGTATCGCCTGTGGTTTTCTTGGGTCATTAAATGGTCTGCAATCTATTATCCAGTTTCCTTCATCCCCACCATAAACACGGTGGTAATCTACACCTAGTTTTTTACAGTATTCAGCAATTAATGGTATCTCATGGGGGTTATGTGTAAATGTGGCTGTCTGCACCTCAATGAAAAGATCTTTAACCCCTAACCTATTACGCATTTCAATAAGCCGTTCAGTATTTTTTTTCACCAAGCTTAAATTACCGTTTACACGTGTTTTGGCATAAATTTCTTGGGTATATCCATCTATTGGAATGGAGATAATCTTTAAGCCAGAGCAGATAAGTGCCTCCATTTGTTCATCAGTTATTTTTACAGAAAAATTAGTAGTCACAAAGGAGTTAACATTTTTATCTCTTGCATAGCGCACCATTTTAGCAAGATCTTTATTTAAAATTGGCTCGCCAAGATGACCAAAACTCAGCACTAAGGTCTTTCCCGCCACCTCATCAACAACTTTTTTAAAAAGGCCAAAATCCATTTTTTTATTCTTAAAATCTTGTTGGGAGAAGTTGTTTTTTACATGATCAATATGGATACAAACTGGACATTTAAGTTGGCATAACGGTGTATCATCAATTTTAAGCATTAAAGGATAGACATTAATAGCATCAAGTCTGAATAGATACTTAACAAACATCTTGAGAAGATTCCAAATTTTACTTGGTACTAATAAATTATCTATAAAAACAGCCTTTTTACGCATCGCATGGTGAAGAGACCCCCTCATGCTTAGCTGGGCATTATCTGATGGTATCATGTTGGTATTATTCCTCTAGAATAGAAAAATTATCTATAATCAAATTTTTCATAACGAAACACTTTAGAAAATTCCGTTCTAAGAAAGCTGCTGCCTTCAGGTAAAAAAATTAAAAACCCTTTGTCGAATTTTAGACTTTTTATTGAATTAGATCCACCTATTTATGAAAGCTAGTAAGCAATATTTGTCTGAGAACCTTGAAAATCCTAGATTGAATAATCAAGTTTAAAGGTCAACCATCTCAACACTTGCAACATTCAAGCTATCTAAAAAGCGTCCTGCTACTTCTTGGAAGCGATCGGCAACATCAGTTACATAAAATTCCACCATTTGAGTATTATTATTTTGGGTAGGTAGAATAACTTTCTTAAAAAGCTTGCCTAATGACTCTGATACCGCTTCGGCAGAATCAATCAAAATTGTTTTTTTACCAAGAATTTGTGCAATAACAGGCTTTAACACTGGATAGTGAGTACAACCCAAAATTAAAATATCAACAGGATTTTTAATAAAAGGAGCCAGATTTTCTTCTACAATAATTCTAGTTGCTGTATGTTCTAACCACCCCTCCTCAACTAACGGCACAAAAAGCGGACAGGCAAGGGAGCTAACCTTAAGTTGCGGTTCAAAAAGCGCAAGGGTATTAGGATAAGCACCACTTGCAATAGTTGAGCGGGTTCCTATAATACCAATATGGCTATTTTTATCTTTAATATGTTCCATTGCTTGCTGACAGCCGGGCTGAATAACTCCTAAAACGGGAGTATCACAATGTGCCCTTAACGCCCCAAGCCCAAGAGCCGAAGCTGTATTGCAAGCTGCAACCAAGCCTTTAACATTACGGCGAATTAAAAAATCAGCAACTTGGATTGTGTAACGTTCTATTGTACGAGTAGATTTAGCCCCATAGGGAACTCTCGCTGTATCACCAAGATAGATAAAATTCTCATTAGGAAAAGCAGCAAGAAGCTCTTTTAAAACCGTTAGCCCCCCTACCCCTGAATCAAAAATACCAATTGGACGTGAATCATATTGAGTTTTCATAATTTAATAGTCTACACCATCCCCACATATGAAGAAAACCATTGCCTTT
>JADGBW010000058.1:0-10049 GCA_015231305.1 Magnetococcales bacterium
TGGAGGCTTTGCCCCCGCATCCCCATTGGGGGAGAAAATCTTACCCAAACCCCCATGGTAGTTTTTTTAAAAGAATATAAAAAATGTCAATTCACTCATTTTCAGTAATAGTAGTCGGTGCAGGCCATGCAGGTTGCGAAGCAGCCCATGCAGCAGCTGCTATGGGTGTAAAAACCCTTTTGCTAACCCAAAACCTAGATACCATAGGCCAGATGTCTTGCAACCCCGCTATTGGTGGTTTAGGTAAAGGCCACCTGGTACGAGAAATAGATGCTCTTGGGGGAATAATGGGGCAGCTAGCCGATAAAACAGGCATTCAATTTCGTCTGCTAAATAGAAGAAAAGGACCAGCTGTTCGAGGGCCAAGAGCGCAAATTGATAAAGCTGAATATAGAAGAACCACCCGTGATACCCTGGATAACACCCCTAACCTTACCTTAAGACAAGGAGAGGCTACTGAGTTAATTATTGAAAATGGCCAAATAAAAGGTATTAAGACTGATTGGGGTATGTCCATTATGGCTCCTACAGTTGTTCTAACCACAGGAACTTTCTTAAGAGGCCTAGCACATATAGGAGATAGAACTTTTGACTCAGGAAGGCTAGGAGACGCACCAAGCAAAAGTTTAAGTGCTTCCCTTAAGGGTTTGGGCCTTACAATGCACCGTCTAAAAACAGGAACACCCCCAAGGTTAGATGGCAATACAATTAATTGGGAAAAAACCATCGTTCAAGATGGCGATGTTGACCCCCTACCCTTTTCATTTTTAACTAAAAGCCTACCCACTAACCAACTACCCTGCCACATAACACACACTAACTCTACAACCCATAAGTTCATAAAAGATAACCTAGACAGAGCACCGCTTTTTTCCGGGCAAATAAAAGGAATCGGCCCCCGCTATTGCCCCTCTATAGAAGATAAAGTAGTACGGTTTGATAAACGAGATAGCCATCAAATATTTTTAGAACCCGAAGGTAGAAGTACCTCAGAAATATACCCTAACGGTATATCAACAAGCCTTCCCATAGATATTCAACTTGATGTCATACACTCAATAAATGGGCTGGAAAATGCTCAAATAATACGACCAGGATACGCAATTGAATATGATATGGTAGATCCCACTCAACTAGATTTTCGCTTGGCAGTAAAATGTCTTGAAGGTCTCTTTTTAGCAGGGCAAATAAACGGCACAACCGGATATGAAGAGGCAGCAGCCCAAGGTCTTGTGGCAGGAATAAACGCAGCTTTGTTAACCCAAGAAAAAGAACCAGTAGCATTTGATCGTGGGCAGAGTTATATCGGTGTGATGATTGACGACCTAATAACTAAAGGTGTAGACGAGCCGTATCGCATGTTTACCTCACGGGCAGAGTTTAGAATTTTGCTTAGAACAGACAATGCAGATTCTCGCTTAACCCCAATTGGTAGAAAAATAGGTTTAGTCAGTGACGAAAGGTGGGAAATCTATACGAACAAAATATCGTCCATCGCTAAGGTAAAAAAGATTTTAGGAGCGACAAAGGTTAATCCAAATCGTATTAAAAATGGTGTTGGTGGTGAAAAAAAACCAGCATTGGAGTTATTAAGTCGTAATGACTTGGATAGATCGCTAATTTTAAAAGAGTGTGGATTAGAAAATATCGACCCAGAAGTAGCAATGGCTGTTGAGGTTGAAGCACATTATCACGGCTATATCCAAAAACAAGAAGATGAAGTTGAAAAATTTCGTAACGCAGAAAAAATGGAAATACCTACTGATTTAAACTGGGAAAAAGTGCCGGGCTTGACTATAGAAGTAAGGCAGAAGCTAACAAAAATAGCCCCAACAACCCTAGGACAAGCCTATAGAGTACCCGGCGTTACACCCACTGCTATATCGATATTAATAGTATATCTAAGAACAATGCAATAGTTAATTACAGCTTATTCTCAGGTTATTATTAACTTGAACAATAACAAATTACAAAAAGCTAAATAAAGAGGAAAAAATGGTCTGCAACAACGAATGGCAAAATTGCTTTGATAAGCTAGAAACCATAATAAAAAGACCAATAACATCACAAGAACAAGAACAACTAAAAAGCTACATTGACCACCTACTAAAATGGAATAAAAGCTATAATTTAATTGGACCATCAACAATTCCATCAATCTTAGATCGCCATGTCATAGATTCCGCCCCCCTACTCCCCCTACTGCAAAATAACAAAATAATTGCCGACATCGGTTCCGGTGCTGGCTTTCCTGGCCTGATATTAGCAATTTTTTTAAAGCAACCAGCCCAAATAAATTTAATAGAATCTGCAGGAAAAAAAGCAAGGTTTCTTCAATATATTGTCAACCAACTAGACCTAAAAGATCGTTGCAATGTTTATAACGAACGCGCCGAGAAACATTCGTTAAATAAAAATAACGAATATTACTTTGTAGTTTCCCGTGCAGTTGGTACATTATCCCTATTAGCAAAACTCTCTTATGATCTGCTGCAACCCGGTGGCTTTGTTCTAGCCTTAAAAGGGGAGAGATCAGAAGAAGAGATAAAAGACTTTCTTGCTAGCCCATATAATGAATTATATGAGAAACCCCTATTTAGTGAAATAAAAGAGATAGGCGGAGCTAATATAGTGAGCTTAAAAAAGGTTTCACGTGAAACATAGCTGGTAAAAATACATAGGAAATGTTCCACGTGAAACATATTTGATGAAAGAATTTCTGGTTAAATTCTATATAAATATAGTTGGCAAATATAGCTTTTTATGTTTCACGTGGAACAAAGTTACAGACCGTGAATGCAAATTATTTTAACCTGTTATTTATAATATATTGCGAGTAAAAAATGGGACGTACTATTGCGGTGGTAAATCAGAAGGGTGGAGTAGGGAAGACCACAACAGCTATCAATTTAGCTGCTGCTATATCTGCTAGTGAACAGAAGGTTTTGCTAGTTGATTTTGACCCACAAGGAAATGCTTCCACTGGTTTTGGCGTAGATAAAGAAGACGGCCTAGCTACCATTTATAATTTCCTTGCTGGTAGCAGTACAATGCAAGAATGTGTGCAGACTATTACACCGACGTGGTTAAGTATAATACCAGCCAGTTCTGACCTTGCAGGTGCAGAAGTTGAGTTGGTAAATGAAAAAGAGAGGGAGTTTTTTTTAAAACGGGCTTTGGCAACAATTCAAGAAGATTATGACTTAATCATACTTGATTGCCCACCATCTCTGGGGCTGCTTACACTTAACTGTTTGGTTGCTGCTGACTCTATTGTTGTTCCTTTGCAGTGTGAATTTTTAGCTATGGAGGGGTTAAGCCAGCTTTTAAAAACGGTAGATATTGTAAAGAAAAAATTAAACCCAGAATTAACAATTGAGGGGGTAGTTTTAACAATGTTTAGCCAAGGAGAAGGGCAGAATAACCAGGTGGCCATGGAGGTTCGAAGCCATATGGGGGAGGGGGTGTTTAAGACTGTTATACCAAGAAGGTTTGAGGTGAGTGAATCACCAAGTTATGGTAAACCCGTAGTTTGGTATGATCCTTGGTCACAAGCTTCGTGGGCATATTTTAATTTGGCTCATGAGCTATTAATCAGAAAAAAGAAAGATAGTTAAAAATATGTATGCAGCTTAAGGTTGATCATCTACCTTTAGGGTTAGGAAAATTTTAATGTTTAAGCTGGGTGCTGAAGAGTATTTTGAAAGAGTTGTTCTATAGTTTATGGTTACCAGAACCTTGTAAAAAGTTTTTATGATTGCAGGTACTGACACAAAAAAGGAAACAGTTAAAATGGCATCTACATTAGGTCGAGGTTTAGGTTCTTTATTAGGTGAAGAGACTGTTTTAGAGTCGGTAAAGGAGAAGGTTAGAGAGGTTGATTTAGATCAGATTATCCCTAATAAAAACCAGCCGAGGGGAGTTATAGATCGGGACTCTTTATCTGAGTTATCAGACTCTATAAAAGAGCAGGGGGTTTTGCAGCCTATATTGGTTAGGCAGTTTGGTGATAGAAACAGCAAAAAACCACGTTATGAATTGGTAGCAGGTGAGAGGCGATGGCGGGCATCTAAACTTGCTGGGTTGAGTAAAATTCCGGTATTGGTTAGAGACTGGAACGACGATCAATCTTTGGAGGTTGCGATATTAGAAAACGTGCAACGGGAGGAGTTAAACCCAATTGATGTTGCCCGTGGTTATGAGAGCTTAATTAGAAATTTTGGTTATAGTCATAAAAAGGTAGGGCGACAGGTTGGCAAAAGCCGGGTTGCGGTTAGCAATATGCTACGGTTGTTGAACTTGCCTTCAGAGGTATTAGACCTTGTTGCTGCTTCCAAATTAAGCATGGGACATGCAAGGGCTCTATTAGGCATGGATCAAAGCCCAGCAATGGTAATGCATTTAGCCAGAAAGGTAATTGACGGTGGGTTATCTGTTAGAGCCACAGAGGCTATAATAAGGCAGATGGGGGAAAGTAAGGTAGAGGAGGAGGAAACAGATAGGACTGAGGAAGTTTTAGTTGAGAGAGATGACGTTAAAGAGCAAGATAGTGGCAAAGGGAAGGGGGGTAGAAGGCGAGATCCCATGATTGTTGATATGGAAGCCCGCCTTCGCAAAGAACTAAAGACAGGGGTCTCTATAACGTGTGTAAATGGTAAGGGTAAGGTAATTTTAGAATTCGACACCCCAGAGATGCTAGAGGCACTAACGGAGTTGTTATTAGTTTAAAAAACAAGTTGTAAAAGATTTGATTTTATCTGACAGTCGTTGTCCGCTGTAGCTACTTTTTTATGTGTTGTATCCATTGTGAGTAATTTAACCGATATAGATGAACTTTTTGTTCATGGAAAACACAGCTTACGAAGTCTTTGAATCCTACTTTCTTAGCAACTTTTAGTGATACAATATGTTCAGGATTAATGATAACAATTACTGACTCTTTATTTTGGTTGCGAAAAGCATCGTTGAGTATGCCTATGGATGATTCAGTGGCAAAGCCTTTTCCCCAATATTTTTTTGCTAACCGATAGCCAAGTTTAACTTCTTCTTTTTCTTTAACCTTCTCAGGACTAATACCGCAGAAACCTATTAATTGCGAGCTAGATTTTTCCATCAGTGCCAAAGGTCCATTTCCATGTGACTTATAGCATTTAAAACACCATTCAAGGAAGGTTTTAGTTTTTTCTTCGTTATATATGCCACCAACTGAATATTTCATGACAGCAGGATCACTGAGTATTTCAGTAAGTGGTACCAAATCATCAAGAGATAATTCTCTAAGAAGCAATCTGTCAGTTTCTATTAAATACATCTCGCCTTCTCTTTTTAGTATATTTTCTGAAACCAGTTGTCAGATAAAGTTTGAGTCACTACAAATGATTTCTCTGGACCCTCACTAGTTTATAAAATTTTTTACTTCATCAACTGCCAATTCTGGCCTGTCCCATGGTATCCACTTAACACCTTCTTCTCGGCGTAACCACGTCATCTGCCTTTTTGCATACCGTCTACTCTCTCGCTTACCCCACTCAATAGCCTCATCCAACGAAACCTCCCCATCAAAATATGCAAATAACTGCCTATATCCAACCGCCTTCATAGCCGGATGATCCCGCTTGAAATTCTTCAAAATATACTCAACTTCTTCCAAAAGTCCCTCTTTAAGCATCTGATCAAACCGTAAATTAATCCGTCCATTTAGCTTTTCACGAGGCCAATCCAAAGCCATTTTAAGTATAGTAAAATCAGGAGGAGGGGGCTGCAACCTATGCCACTGGGATAAAGTTTTACCTGTCGCAGCATAAACAGTTAAACCATGGCAAATCCGCTGGCTATCAGTAGGTGGCAATCGCGCTGCTAATTCAGGATCAACCTCAGCCAGCCTCTCATGCAATACAGGCCAACCCAAACTTAGCCCTTCTTGCTTAATACCTTCCCTAATCTCAATATCCATAGGTGGCATAACAGCTAAACCCTTCTCCACCGCACGAAAATACATTCCACTTCCACCAACAAAAAAAGGGACTGTCTTTTGCCCATGAAATTCGTCAATTAAATCCCAAGCAGCTGCCCTATACCTATCCGCCGAAAAAACCTCTCTAGCCGATACCTGGTCCAAAAGGTGATGCACTACCCTGGTTTGCTCCGCTTTTGTCGGTTTTGCTGAGCCTATGGTAAACTCCCGATACACCTGTACCGAATCTGTGTTGATAATCTCTAAATCAAACCGCTTAGCAATATCCAAAGACAAACCTGTCTTGCCCGATGCAGTAGGACCCATTAAATAAATAACTGGTTTATTGTGTTTCATAGCTGCAAACATACCTATTTTTTTAAGTTTGCCCAAGGAAGCAATAAAAAACGTGGACAAATATAGCCCACTGACAGAGTATATTTTCTGCTGAGTGGCTTCTAAGCTCCAGCAATTATCCTATATACGGCTGTTGCCGCCACACAACTCCAACTGCCGTATATAGGGTTTAACAATTTCAACTGAGAAAATATAATGATACTTAAAGATAAAATTGCCTTGGTAACAGGAGCAGGAGCTGGCATTGGTCAGGCTGTTGCACAAAATTATGCTCAACATGGAGCTACCGTTATACTTCTAGGGCGAAATGACAAACATAAAAAACTAGAAAAAACCTACGATTTAATTCAACAAGCTGGGGGTAAGGCGGTATTAGTCCCCATGGATTTAGAACACGATCTAGGACTTGTGCCAGAGATAGTTAAAAACCTATATGAGCGATTTGGTCGTTTAGATATTTTGGTAAATAATGCAGGAGACTTAGGCGCACTTACACCCTTGGCCCTATATGACAATTTATTGTGGGATAAAATATTCCGCATAAACGTAACCGCACCGTTTTTTTTAATACGTGAGATGCTGCTTTTATTAAAAGCAAGTGAAGATGCCTCGGTTATTAATGTGGTTTCTAGTGTGGCATTTAAAGGTCGGCATTTTTGGGGGGCTTATGCAGCATCAAAAGCAGCTTTGGCTAACTTGACTGAAACATGGTCTGCCGAACTTGAAAAAACCCCGGTGCGTATGAATACAGTTAACCCAGGAGCAACAGCAACAGCAATGCGCGCAGCTGCTTATCCAGGTGAAGACGCTAGTACAATTCCACAGCCCAATGAAATTACCCCACTGTTTTTATATCTTGCTTCGCACTATTCAAAAAAAGAGCGGGGAAATCATTTAGCAGCAAGGGATTGGATGGATTGGACGCCGTAAAAAGGCGAGTAAATAAAGCTTTTATTTTGCCTCTGTTAATTGAGGTCCAGGGGAATCAATTTCCTGGTTGATTATAGCAAACCCTAATGATTTTTACGTAAATCCTGAAGGGGGATAGCCTCCCTTAATTTTTAATAATAAAAGCTTTTTTATCTTATAGGATTTAAAAATATTATAGACTCAATTAAAAACTGTTCACTAAAACAATCCCATGTTATTACTGCGAAGGTGGGAATATAGGGCAGCAAAGTTGAATTTTTAAGATTCCCACCTTCGCTCTAAAAACACCATGCTGTTTTATGAGTATCTATCTTTAGTTTAAAATCATTAAATATCTCTTCTAAATCACCTACCAGTGGTTTTCAACAGTTTCAAATAAAACCCGCCCTTTATGGTTAAAATAAGTTAATTTCATATTATGCTCACCCACAACAACCTTTACAAAACCAAATTTAGACTTAGCAAAACGTACTCCTTCATGACCACGAACAATGGGATAAAGCACTCTGCCCCCCCCGCCTGACACCACCTGAATAGGGTTAAACATCAATTTAATAAGCTGTAAATTATGATCATGGCCAGCAAAATAGATGTGAACTTTTGAGTCTTGCATAGCTGGTAGGATTTTTGGGTGCATAGATTTAGTCGGGCCATGGCGACTAGCAGAATAAAGAGGATGATGACCTGCAACAATCCTCCAAAGTGGCTTGTTTTTATTGGAGCTAAAAGATTGTTTAATGAAGCTAGCCTGTTTATCAAAGCTGTCTACATTGGTGGTATCCAACCCTAACAATCGCAACAATGGCCGGTTATTAACACGGCCTAAATCAAACCTATAATATTTATCCGGCATTTGCCAACGTTTGCTACCTTTAGCTTGTTGACTATATTGCACCTGGGCATCGCTATTTTGGTAATAATCGTGATTTCCTAAAACAGCAAAAAATGGTATATCTTTTAGTTGAGTGCCACTATATATTTTTTCAAATTTTTCCTGCCATTGGTAATCGTCAATAGAGACCACACCGTTATTGTAAAAATTATCTCCTAATAAAAGCACAAAGTCAGGTTTACCACTTTTTTCAGCCTCACGTTCCATGGCTGCTGCTACTTTTCGCTGTTTTTTACCCCCTGTGCCTTGATCTCCCAGAGTATAAAAAACCAGTTTAGAGCTTGAAAGTAGAGAACTTGGCAGAGGTTGTTGGCTGTGAGCACTGTTTGCAAAAGCAATAAATACTAATGAAAATAAACATAGTGACAGTTTTTTTTTGTTCATTTATCTCTTCCAGGGTAATGTATGGATGTTTGTTATTAATAATACCTTATAGAAAGAAGATAATACCATGATCTCTTTAGTAACTGGTGGAGCAGGATTTATAGGCAGTCATTTGTGTGAAGCTTTGTTAAAGGCTGGGCATACAGTGAGGGTGGTTGATAATTTATCAACAGGACGTATGGAGAATTTAGAGGATTTTATTGATAATAAAAACCTTGAGGTTCATAAGGTTGATATTTGCGATTCAGAGGCATTATCACCATGTTTTGAGAACGTAGACTGGGTTTTTCATCTGGCTGGTTTGGCAGATATTGTTCCCTCAATTGAAGAGCCTGTCTATTATTTCAACGTAAATGTACAGGGTACTTTAAATGTTTTGGAGGCATCGAGAAAACACAACATCAAAAGGTTGGTCTATGCTGCTTCCTCTTCTTGTTACGGTATACCAGACGTATATCCAACTCCTGAGACATCCGCGATTCAGCCACAATATCCCTATGCTTTGACAAAATATTTAGGTGAGGAGTTAGTGCTTCACTGGGCCAACACCTATAAACTACCTGCTATGTCCCTACGTCTGTTTAATATATATGGGCCACGTTCAAGAACATCTGGTGCTTATGGAGCAGTTTTTGGGGTATTTTTAGCGCAAAAAATCAATGGAGAGCCATTTACTGTAGTTGGTGATGGCACTCAATCACGAGATTTTACCTATGTTACTGATGTAGCCGATGCCTTTATCACTGCTGCTAAATCAAATTTAGTTGGCGATGCGTTAAACATAGGCAGTGGTGAACACCAAAGTATAAACCGTCTTTTAGAGCTATTAGGTGGAGAAAGAACCCCCCTACCAAAACGCCCTGGTGAGCCAATGATAACCTTTGCTGATACCACCAAGATCGAGGAAAAACTTGGCTGGAAGGCAAAAGTCTCCTTTGAAGATGGAGTAGGGGAGATGTTAAAGCGCATAGATGCGTGGAAAAACGCCCCAGTTTGGAACCAAGACACCATAGCTGAAGCAACTTCAGCATGGTTTAAATATTTGAGCTAATTTTTGTTTGAGATATTGGGGTTTAGGATAACCATTTCTCTTGTGGGTATGGGAAAAGCCCAAGGTTTTTCAGTATGACAGGCAAATGCCCCGGTTTTTTAAAGAATACAATTTCCAGAAAGTATAAAAGTTTGAAAGGGTAAAAAAATTTGTATGTTTGATTTTTTTATCCTTTCAAACATTCTTTGTTTACCAAGCGTGTTAGAAGCCACAGTTTTGCAATTTTGTTACCCAAGTTCTGATTGAATTATTAAACTGTTTTCTGTAAAATACAGCTATAGTAACCACTTATAACGACAACAAAAAGCATATATTGCAAAAGATAGCCCCGCAGCATGTATTAAGGTTGTTAAGCATATTTTCAGTATTATAGAGAATTTAAGCAGTAATACTTATTGTGGCAAAGTTGTTGGTTTTGTTCAGACCCACAAGGGAAGTGATCTATTTTGGCCTATAGAAGCTTAGAAGATTGTTCCTTCCTC
>JADGBW010000058.1:10149-20978 GCA_015231305.1 Magnetococcales bacterium
ACCATATTCAACTTTTTCAACCGATAGCGAAACGAGCGAAAGCTCATGCCTAAAATCTCTGCTGCTTTGGTTTTGTTGTTGTTTGCAAGCTCTAAGGCTTGGTTAATGGCCTTAAGTTCAATATCTAGCAGATATTTTTCTAGGTTCATTCCTTCAGCAGGTAGTTGAAACTGGGCTTGGGTATTATTTTGGGTTAGGGTTTTTGCTTTTGCTTTACGGATATGTTCAGGTAGAGCAGAAATTTCAACAGTATCTCCAGGGGTTAGGGATACTGCCCCCTCAATTATATTTTGTAACTCTCTAATATTACCAGATAAAGGGTTTTTAGCTAAGCAGTCCATCACCTCAGAAGATACCCCCTTAATGGGTAGGTCATAGCGTTTTGCAAAGGTGTCTACAAATTTGGCAACTAATAGGGGAATATCCTCTCTACGGTTACGTAGTGATGGCAGTTTAAAATTTACAACGTTAATGCGGTAGTAGAGATCCTCCCGAAAACGTTTTTCGGCAATTTCTACGGTTAAATCTCGGTTGGTGGTGGTGATAACTCTTACATCAACTGGGGTGTCACCTGTGCCACCAACAGGGCGGATAACCCGTTCTTGTAAAACTCTTAATAAAGTTGCCTGGATGTTTAAAGGCATCTCGCCAATTTCATCAAGAAGTAGAGTTCCACCTTGGGCCTCTATAAACACCCCTTTTCTGCTGTTTACAGCGCCAGAAAATGCCCCTTTAGCATGACCAAAAAGTTCGCTCTCTATTAAATTTTCAGGAATAGCAGCACAGTTTATAGCTATAAACGGACCATTTGCCCGTTTGCTGTTGTTGTGCACAAACCGGGCAATTAGCTCTTTTCCTGTGCCGGACTCCCCCGTTACCAATACCGAGGCATCGGTTCGTGCAACACGGCTTGCTAGCTCTAAAACCTGGCGCATGGTTTCGCTATTGGCAATAATCTCCCGGTGCTCTTGATGAGCTTTTAGCTCTTTTTTTAACTTTTTGTTCTCTTTAGCCAGTGCGCCTTGTTCTAACGATCTTGTAACAACAAGGTTTAACTCTTCAATTGAAAAAGGCTTTTCAAGATAATCAAATGCTCCCTCTTTCATGGCTGTTACCGCAGTGGTGGCAGAGGCATGAGCGGTAATTAATATTACAGGCCGGCTGCTTGCCAATTTTTTTGCCCGGCGTAGTAGTTCTAAGCCAGAAATATCTGGTAGTTTTAAATCAGTTATGAAAAGATCCCAATTATCTTCTTCCAACAGTTTTAAAGCTTGGCTTCCGTTGGCAGCCTCCTGGGTTTTGTGGCCTCCTTCTTCTAATGCTAGACACAGGAGATCCCGGAGGTTTTTTTCATCATCACAAACAAGTATTCTAGACATTAGCTTTTTCCACTGTTAACAAAACACGTAAACCTCTGTTTTTTCCCGGTTGTAGGGAGATTAAGCCCCCATTCATACGTGCTAGTTGAGTTACAACTGCCAACCCCAAGCCAGTACCTTCTGAGCGGGTAGTGAAAAATGGTTCTAACACTTTCCCAATTATTTTGTTATCCAAGCCTGGGCCGTCATCTTCTACAACAACAATAAGTTGTTGTGATTTATTAGGTGATAAATCAAGATCGATAGTTATTTTTCCACCGTTGGGGGCAGCTTGGGCTGCATTTATTAACAGGTTCCAAAAAATTTGTTGCAGTTGGTCACTATCAAATAAAACAGCTGTTTGTGGTGGAATGTTAATATTTAATTGTCTATTTTCGCCCCAACTAGGGTCGATTTTTATTTGTTTGGTAACATTATTTAAAAAATCCAATAAATCAATCTTCTGCCGGGTAGGGGAGGTTGGGCGAGAAAAGTGAAGAAAATCTGTGGTCAATTTTTTTAAACGTTCTACCTCTTCAATAATAATTCCCTTAAGCTTTACGTTACGCGGGGTCTCTTCACCAAACATTTGAGTGGCCGATAATATGGATGCCAACGGATTGCGGATTTCATGTGCAACACCTGCTGCCATCTGCCCGGTTAAAGATATTTTCTCTTGGTTTACTACCTTTGCTTCTAAACCTTTTATGGTGGTTAAATCTTTGATAACCAACAAAGCACCAGAGCTTACATTTTGTTTGTCTATTAGTGTTGAAATATTAACACCCAAAATTATACCGTTTTGTTTAAACTCCATATAAATATTATCTCTATCTATATGTTCAACTGCCCAGTGTAGAGCAGGAAAGAACTGCTTTAATGAGCGGTTGTATACTTCATTTGCAGATATATTTAAAATTTGCTCTGCACTGGGGTTAACATCGCGGATCAAACCATCAATATTTACAGAAACTAAAGCGTGGGGTATGGCTTGGGTTATTTGATGATGCAGGGAGGTTAAGCTAGTTAAACTATCGGTCTGTTCTAAGAATGCCTTCTGAATTCCCCCAATTCTTCTAGCCAAGGCTCCAGCTAAAAGTGCGGTTAATATTAAAGCTATACCCTGGAAAACCAGTATATTTATAGTGCCTATTTCTGGTTTGAAATCAAAAATATTTAAAACCGGAATAAGTGTTACCAAGCCCACAGAACAGATAAGAATCATACCTGCCATAATAAACGCTTGGCGTTGGCCAAGTAAAAAAGCGGTATTTAAAATGGCAACACCAAAAAGAAAGTAAAAAGGGCTGCTCAACCCACCGGTAGTGAGTATTAAAACGGTTATTAACACTGGGTCTAAGGCACATTGCACCTTGGTAAACATCTCAATATGTTTACCGACTTTAAGCCAAAAAAGATTAGCTAGGGTGAGAACTAGCAAAAATGTAGAATACAGATATATATAATTGTCATTCCATGGTACAAATTGCGACCAACCGACCCCTAAATAACCCTTTTGCACAACCAGCCCAAAAAATATCAAAATCAGAAAGCGTAATAGTGTTAACTGCTTTAACTGATTAAAATATTGAATTTTCATCAACCAACCACCTGACCCATCTGGAATATTGGAAGATACATTGCCACCACCAAGCCACCAATT
Organism: Magnetococcales bacterium; assembly: GCA_015231305.1. GTDB lineage: Bacteria > Pseudomonadota > Magnetococcia > Magnetococcales > JADFYX01. The sequence continues at coordinate 13,171 of JADGBW010000058.1, forward strand.
ATTACCCCAAGAAAAACTAGAATAATTGGTTCTAACAAGGCAGTAAGGTTATCAACAGCTCTGTCTACTTCTGACTCATAAAAATCGGCAATTTTTTCAAGCATTACCTCTAAATTACCAGTGGACTCTCCAATGCTTATCATCTGAGTTACCATTGGGGGAAATATACCAGATTCTGCCAAGGGTTCAGTAAGGGTTTTGCCTTCAGAAATTGAGACACGAGACTCCATAATGGCTTTTTGCACCACACGGTTACCAGCTGTTTTGGCAACATTAGATAAACTATCTAAAATTGGTGTTCCCGCTGCAATCATGGTGCTAAAGGTGCGGGCAAAACGAGCGATGGCCCCTTTACGTAAAATCAAGCCAAATACTGGTAAGTTAAGAGACAGTTTATCCATTTTAAAGTGAAAAGATTCACTTTTATTATACGCTGCACTATAACCACGGTTTACTGCAATTATAAATATAATCACCAGATACCAGTTGGCTTGGGTCCACTCTGAAATTGAGATAACGATACGAGTTGGTAGTGGCAACTCTGCACCAAAACCGTTAAAAAGATCGGCAAAAGCAGGGACCACAAATATCATTAGAATACCAGTTATAATAAATGCGATAACCACAACAGCAATGGGATAGGTCATTGCAGATTTCATTTTAGCCTTGAGCATTGCAGACTTTTCTTTATATATCGCAAGCCTATCTAATACTGCATCCAAAATACCAGACTGCTCTCCGGCTTCTACCAAGTTGATAAAAAGCTCATCAAACATTTTAGGTTCTTTGGTTAAAGCTTCTGTAAGTGATGTACCAGCTTCAATATTTTTTTTAACTCTAAGGGTGATTTCCTGCATAAGGGGGTTTTCTGCACCCTTAGAAGCAAGGTCAAAACAGGTAACAAGGGGTAGTCCCGCCGCAACCATTGTGGCTAACTGTCTGGTAAAAACCACCACTTCCATTTCAGTAACCGTTGTCGGTTTAAACAGCCCCCCTCCCTTGGGCTTTTTCTTGGCTTTAATTTTTTTAAAGCCCCTTTTACGGAGTTGGGCCAATACCTTGCCGGCATCATCGGCCTCCATCTCCCCCTTTTTTTTATCTCCATCTTTGGTCTCAGCACTCCATTGATATATTTCCACTTTTTTAAGCTCTCCCAAACAAAAAACCACAAAAAATGATGATACCAACCCATTTATTACTGAGAAATGTTGCTAAAAATTTATCTTCTGGATAGTCACGAATAACCCATAATTGCCAGCACATCTGTACAAAAGCTATCCCCAAAGAGATATAAAATAAAGTTGCAAGCTCAAGGCGAAAGCCAGCCCAGGCCAATAGTGCTAGGGTTAATAGATACAAAATTCCAACTGCTATTAGATCATAACGACCAAATAGAATAGCTGTTGATTTTATACCAATTTTTAAGTCATCCTCTCTATCCATCATGGCATAAATAGTGTCATAAGCTGCTGCCCAAGTTAGAGTAGCAGCAAAAATTATCCATGCTTCCGGGTTGATGGTTCCAGTGACAGCAGCCCAGGCAATTATTACTCCCCAACCAAAAGCGGTGCCCATATAAAACTGTGGTAGGTGGATATAACGTTTAGTAAAAGGGTAGGTAACTGCTAAAAATGCCCCAGCAAAACAGAGCTTTAAGGCAAAAAAATTGAGCTGCAACGCCAAAAAAAGAGCAATAAACAACAACAGCAGCAGCAGCAATAATGCACTTTTTAATGAAATACGCATGGCAGCCAAAGGGCGGTCTTTGGTTCTCGCAACGTGGGGGTCAAATTTACGGTCGGCAATATCGTTAACAACACAGCCAGCAGAACGCATTATAAATGCCCCAACTGCAAATACTCCCAACAGATACCAGTCTGGCATACCTGGGCTTGCTGCAACCAATGCCCAAAGTGAGGGCCACATAAGCAACCAAGTGCCAATTGGTTTATCAACCCGCATAAGACGCAGGGATTCTTTAAGTAAGGAAGATGGGATTTTGTCGATCCAATGGTTCATATAGAGATAATAGAAATAGAGAAAATGACTATTTTAAAATTCTGGGGGTTAGTTTTTAATCCAACATCCCCACTATAACCTATTAATCGAAATTAATAAGAAAAACTTCTAAAATTCTAGCACTAACAGCCCCATTTATTAAAAAAAGCGAACGACGACACCAAAAAACTCTATCTTTAGCACTCCCAATATCTGTAGCTAAGTCTGGTATAATAGCTTGTGATATCTCTAGTAACTGTCGTTCAATGGCATTTTCACTCTGCAATAAAAGAGAACCAAGAGGTAGTCTTCCTGCTTTAATATCTTGACGAGTTGATGAAGTTAAGCTGTTTAAGGCAAGTTGCGAGTGGGCAAAAAGAATATTATCCCCTCCAACTTGCAGCCAAACATTACGTAAAGTTACCCCTTTTTTAGATTCAAACGTATGCTTTTTGCTCCAAAGGTTAGGATTATTTTCCCAATCTTGGGAGTGTTCTTGGTTAATAAGTTGAATTTCTACTGTTTGTTTAAATTGGTTCTCTAAGTGGCTGGTGAGTGATCCGGTACACTTTAATGCAGACTTTAAATCAGCAGAACACCCCAAGGCTGGGTTTTCAAGCAGCACTTCAGGCTGTTGCCATGGGTTTAAAAGTTGCAGTGTATAAAGGTGTGGCATAACTCACTGGCGAAATAAAAAGGGGCTAATTAAATCAAAATTGTTGATAATGTGGTAACTGGTGGTAAAAATATCCCCTTATGCTTCCATGTACAATGTGTTGTGTTTTGTATTTTATCAAACCTATTATTGAATTTAATTAACTTATGATTCCTAGACTATACGTTCCTAAAGCTATTAATCCCCTTAAGCCTGTTGAGCTGGATGCCGGACAACGACGCTATTTAACCCGAACCCTACGTTTAAATGCAGGGGACAAGTTAATTATATTTAATGGTGAGGGCGATGAGGGTGAATGGCAGGCAGAGCTAAGCCAAAACACTTCTCAAGTTAACCTGCTTAAATTTATACCTTTAAAAAAAGAGTCTCCCTTAAAAATTACCCTCATACATGGTTTGGCCAAAGGAAACATAACGGAGATGGTTATACAAAAAGCGGTGGAGCTAGGGGCTGTAACCATGATTCCCCTTGTGGCAAAACGCAGTGTGCGTAGGTCTATTAAGGATCGTAAAGATAATAAATTAAAACGCTGGCAAAATATTGTAATTGAGGCGGTAGAGCAGTGTGGCAGGGTGCGTATACCAAAAGTTCATTCACCTGTTAACTGGCAAGACCTTGCCGAAATTCTACCTAAAGAAGGCCCACGTTATCTTTTTTGGGAAGAAGAGGGTGTTACAGCTATAAAACTAAATGAACTTCCCCATCCAGGTGAATCTGTAACTCTTCTAATAGGGCCAGAAGGTGGGCTGTCAGTAGAGGAAGTCGCCATGGCTAAAGAACAGCTAGGTTTTACAGTTGTGGGTTTGGGGCCAAGGGTGTTAAGGGTGGCAACTGCTGGTGTGGCTGTGGTGGGTAGTTGTCAGCTTTTATGGGGAGATATGGGATGAAATGGTTGTTTGCAAAAAGAGGTAGCAACTTAATTTCATTGATATTTATTGTCTCCTTAGTATATGGAGCTTTTTTTACTGGAAGTAATAGCTCCAATAACAAAAAACACACCACTACCCAACTATTAATGGGTACTTTGGTATCTATCACCACATGGGGGGTAGAAGATAAAAAGGAGAGCAAAGCAGTTGCCGATGCTTTTTTAGAGATAGCAAGGGTTGAATCTCTCATGAGCAGCCATAAAAAAAGCAGCCAAGTTTCTTTAATAAACCTAAAACAGTCACAAATAGTAGATAAAGAGTTGCTAGAACTTATAAAAGAGGCACAAAGAATAAAAAAACTAAGCAATGGAGCATTTGATCTTGGTTTGGGTAAATTAATCACCATGTGGGGTTTTTCTACTGATAACCCGCCAAACAAACCACCTGAAGATACTGAGATAGCCTCCTGGTTAAATGAATTTAAGGAAGGTGATGGTATAGCGATTTCAGAAAAAAATAATTCAATATCAATAACAAAACAAGCAATTGCTCTTGATCTTGGGGGAATTGCCAAGGGTTATGCAATTGATAGGGCAATAGTTAGTTTAAAAAAATCTGGTGTACAAAATGCCTTGGTTAATGCAGGTGGTGATCTTAGAGGTATAGGAAAAAAGGGCGATAAACCGTGGCGAGTTGGTATCCAGCATCCAAGAAAGCAGGACAAACTTATAGTTGCTACCCAGTGGTCGAACGGTCAAAATGTTGATATGGCCATGGTAACATCGGGAGATTATGAACGCTTTTTTATCTATAAAGAAAAACGTTATCATCACATACTTAACCCAAAAAATGGTTATCCTGCTAAATCTGGCTTGCAATCTGTTTCGGTTCAAACAAATAGTGCAACTTTGGCAGATGGGCTGAGCACCGCTTTTTTTGTTTTAGGTGAAAAGGCAAGTAAAGAGCTGTTAAAACAAATAGAAGATGTAGAAATTCTTATAGTACGTAGCGATGGTACCCACTGGCAAAGCAAAGGTTTTAGGGGAGAGTGGCTCTAATTTATGAAAAATCTGGGGTTTAAATTTTTTTCCCTGTTAAAAAAAGCAACTTATCCTGCTGATCGTTGGGTAATGGCTATTTCAGCTATAATATTAATTGCCCTTGTTATCCAACCTCATAGGGCAGGGGATGAGGTTAGCATTTATAAAGATAACCAGTTACTTATGAATTTATCGCTAAACTCAGACTCTATCACTCCTGTTGAGGGTCGTTTGGGGGAGGTAAAAATAGAGGTTAAAGACGGGCAGGCACGTCTATTAGAGTACAGCTCTCTACGTTTAATAGGCACTAAAACCGGGTGGATAAAAAATAGAGGTGAGATAGCAGTTTGTGTTCCTTGTGGTATTTTAATTCAAATTAAAGGTGATAAAAAACCTGCAACTACTGAGCAAAAAGAAAAATTATTTGATGGTATAGCAAGATGAAAACGGATATTCGCCCCGATCTACTAATAGCCTATTTTGCTGCTGCTGCTGTTGCTGCTCATGTATTAGAGGCAGCCATACCCGGTCCTGGCCCATGGTTTAAAATGGGTTTAGCTAATATTTTTACCTTAGTGGCTTTTTTTCATCTTGGTTGGGGTGCTGCTGCTATAGTTTCTATCATTCGGGTGGTGGCTGGTTCTCTGGCTTTGGGTACTTTTTTATCACCAACATTTTTTTTAAGTTTTTCTGGTGCTACAGGAGCAGTAGCTCTAATGGGAGTTGTTGCACTATCTCCTTTTAGGCTTGGCCCCGTTGGGGTATCTATTTTAGCCTCACTGGCTCATATGGTTAGTCAGGTTGTTATGGCATGGGTTTTAATCATTGGTCATGACGGTATTTTTCTTGCTCTACCTTGGTTTTTAATAGGCTCCTGGTTTACAGGCCTTGTTAACGGTCTTTTGGCATTTTTAATCTTAAAAAGAGTCGCCCAACACCAAACTATGGAAATAGTATGGCGATAATTCCTGACAATCGACCCTTTTTTATAGCTCTTTTGCTGGCCTTTTTGTTTCATTCCTTGCTTTTTTTACAGTTTGGTTTGTTAAGCAAGCCTATAAAGCCCCCTGACATCAAGCAAAAACCCTTGATGATAGAGTTTATAGATAAAAAAACCAAACAAGTTCCTAAAAAGGCAGAGCTTTTATCTGAGTCCAATCAAGTTGCTCGTGTACAGAAGGTGGCAAAAAAAGAAAAAATAGCAACCCGTAAAAGGTTTTTCGAATCAGCAAAGGTACAAAAAAAACCAAGCCAGGAACTTATTAAAAGCGAGACAACTCCTAAAAAAAGGAAAATAAAGCCTGTTAAACTGAAACCACTTGCAGATGGCACAAAAAAGATAGCTAAAAAGAAAAAACTACCATCGCAAGCTAAGTTAAAACTGTCTCCTTCTATATCACGTTTGGCAAAACGAGCAGAAATAAAGCAAGTGAGTAGAGGAGTTAAAAAACGTGAAGCTACAATAGACTTAAGTACCCAACAATTTAAATATGTAGACTACTTTGCTGTGTTAAAACGTATTATAAAGATGCGGTGGATATATCCAATACAGGCTCAGCTAAACAAAACGGTGGGTGTAACCCAGCTAATTTTTTCTGTAAATGAAAAAGGAGAGCTATTGGATATAAGTCTCACCAGACCATCTGGCAGAAAAATTTTGGACCAATCAGCTCTTTTAGCGATACGCCAATCAGTTCCTCTCCCACCTCTACCAAAGGAGTGGGATTTGGATAAAATCAATATTATTGTTAATTTTGAATATGTTTTATAGAACTCAAGGCCAATGCCTTAATGCTGCAAAACAATACACACGTTGACCTTTGGCAAATATAAATGTTTCTATAAGGGGCTTTTATCTATTAATATAAGATTTAAAAATTAATAACCATCAAACAGCCGTTTAAGACATAGGAACATCTATTATCCCATGAAACGCATACTAACCATCTGCTTTGCGGCACTCATTTTATCCCTAACTATTATACATACACCTGTATGGGCAGATAGGTCTCCCTCGCTGGATATGCCATTAAATACAGTTGCGGGGAAGAGTTTTAGCCTTGCTGATTTTAAAGGCAAGGTGTTGGTGATAAACTTTTGGGCAACATGGTGTCCCCCTTGTCTTGATGAAATACCAGAGTTAATTCAATTTCAAAAAGAGTTTGCAAAAAGGGGTGTACAAGTTATTGGCATCGATTTTATGGAGAAGCCTAACAAGGAGCGATTAGCAAGTTTTATCGAAAAACATGATATCAACTACCCTATTGTCTTTGGTAAATCAAAAAAAATGTTGAATTTTGCTAAGGGTCTAGGCGGTGTATTTGGTCTTCCTGTGACTAAATTTCTAGATAGGCGGGGCAATATAGTTAGTAGCCATGTTGGTGGTATTACTGCCAAGCAGCTACGCTCTTATATAGGGCCAATATTACATGGACAATAACCCCGTTATTCCTCCAGAAGAGTTTTTACTGCTTTTTACTACTCTTCCTGATAAAGATAGTGCTTCAAAGCTTGCAGACCAACTGGTAACTTCACGCTTGGCAGCTTGTGTTCATGTTTTAGCCCAAGGTGAATCGTTCTATATATGGGAAGGTGCTGTACAAAAAGAGGCTGAATGGACTTTATTGATTAAAACTTGTAGCTCAAACTATCTAGATTTAGAAAATAAAATTAAAGAGCTACATCCGTATGACCTACCAGAAATCATTGCTACAAAAATAGCCATTGGTGAACCAAAATATCTTCAATGGATAGCTCAAACTACAAAAAATGGAACTATATAGTATTAATTTATATGGGTTAAATGTATTTAAATCCATAAAATAGGAAACATTACCCCCCATGGAAGTATCTTTTGCCGCCGCTCTTTTAGCTGGCCTTCTCTCATTTGTCTCTCCTTGTGTTCTACCATTGGTCCCAGCCTATATAAGTTTTATGACAGGTGTATCTGTAGATAACCTGCGTAGCAATAGAGACAGTGAGGTGGGGCTGTCTGCAGTAATGCACAGTCTATTTTTTGTCTTGGGCTTTTCTACGGTATTTATAGCGTTAGGTGCTTCTGCTAGTTTAATCGGGCAGATGTTACTCTCTAATATGGATATACTGTCTAAGGTTGGTGGGGCTTTGATAGTATTTTTTGGGCTACACTATATAGGCCTGTTTAAAATAAGCCTTCTTAATATGGATGCCCGCTTTAATCTACAAGATAAACCACCAGGATTGTGG
>JADGBW010000059.1 GCA_015231305.1 Magnetococcales bacterium
TTTTCTGTTGGCCGGGTGGCGAAGAGGCTAACGCTGAGGTCTGCAAAACCTTCACCCGTGGGTTCGAATCCCACCCCGGCCTCCAATTTATATAGTAAGAAGTAATTTGTGGTTTGTAGTAATGGTAGTGCGGGAGTAACTCAGGGGTAGAGTGCAACCTTGCCAAGGTTGATGTCGAGGGTTCAAATCCCTTCTCCCGCTCCATTTTTTTTCCTCTTTTAACCTGGATTTTGATAAACAAAGACCAAGTTAAAATGTTCTAGCGTAGGTATATCATTATCTAGGCTAAACACCTCCTTAGTTAGCAAAATCTAAAGAATATGACTTTTTCCTCATTCTTAACTTAGGAACCCAGCCATGTATGATATGTTGGTCAAAGGTGGGGTAGTCATGGTTCCAATCGGAATCTGTTCTGTTTTAGCCTTTGCTGTCATTGTAGAACGACTTTGGTCTTTGCGTGTTCAGCAGATCATCCCCCAACAAGAGATTACGCATATAGAGTCTTTGGTGAAACGGGGTAGAATTACCGAAGCACGTGAGGTTTGCCAAGCAAACCCCAGTAATAGCAGTTACCGAAGAATAATTCTCAGTGGTTTAGAGAAAGCTGGTGAGCGTCGGCAAGTTATAAAAGATGTGGTGGAAGAGAGTGGAAGACAAGAGGTTGTGCATCTAGAGCGTTTCCTTACTTTGTTAGGTACTATTGCATCAATAACCCCGTTGCTTGGCTTGTTGGGTACAGTTATGGGGATGATTAAAGTATTTGCAACTATCTCCAGTTTTGGAGTTGGAGACCCTTCAGTACTTGCAAGTGGTATTGGTGAATCACTCATAACCACCGCAGCAGGCCTGAGTGTTGCTATTCCTTCCGTTATATTCCATCGTCATTTTAATCGGGTAATAGACCGTCATGTGGTCTCTTTGGAGAGATCTGCTCTTGTTGTTATAGAACAGATTAAATCTGGTCACTGATATGAAATTTCGCTCTCAAAAAAAGCCACCACTAATGATGGATGTAACCCCATTAGTAGATGTAGTTTTTTTGTTGTTGATATTTTTTATGGTAACAACCACATTTTCAACGGAAAAAGGTATAAAGTTAGACCTGCCAAATGCAAAAACAGCTAAAAAATTTAGTGCAGATTTAAAAGATAAAGATATTAGAGTGGTAGTTGATGCTAAAGGGCAATATTATATCGATGGAATAATAGTGTCTCAGGATCAACTGCCAGCTGCACTTTTAAGAGCATCTCATAATAAAAATGATATGGTTATCCATGTTCAGGCAGATAAAAACAGTTCACATGGCTCTATTGTAAATTTGATGGATACCGCAAGAAAGTTGAATTTAACCCGCTTTAGTATGGTTACTTCTGATAAAAATAGTGGAGACCAACAGTAGTAAATATAGCCTTATAAAATGTACCTAACACACCATAAAAAAATTGTGTTTCAGACAATAAAAGTGTAAACAACAAGCAGTTGAGAGAAGATCCAACTAATTTAGCCTAATAATCCTAGGCTTGGCGAATATATGAATATTTATAAAAAAATAGGAATTGATAATTCAAATGGGTAAAACTGCCTTTTTATTTCCTGGTCAAGGTGCGCAAAGTGTTGGTATGGGGCGCGAACTTGTTGATTGCGGTGGTGCTAGTGCAAAATTTATTGCTTCTGTAGATGAAGTGCTAGGTTTTTCTTTAACCGATATTATGTTTAATGGTCCTGCTGAAACCCTAACTCTTACCGAAAATACTCAACCAGCATTAGTTACAACAGCTTTAGCAGTGTTTTTACTAGTGCAAGAGAAAACAGGGTTTAAACCAGACTATGTTGCTGGTCACTCACTGGGTGAATATGCAGCAATAAGTGCTGCTGGCGGATTTGACCCTCTTGAGGCTGTACGTTTGGTACGTTTAAGGGGTGAAGCAATGCGCAGTGCTGTACCTCCTGGTGAAGGAAGTATGGCTGCAATGTTAAATATGGATGCCCAGTTGGTTGCCGATGTTTGTCAAGAAGCACAAAAAATGACCTCTGGAGTATGTGTCCCAGCAAATTATAACACCTCTGCCCAAATTGTTATTTCAGGTCACAAATATGCGGTTGACCAAGCTTTGGCCATAGCAAAAGAGCGTGGAGCAAAGCGTTGTATACCCTTAGCGGTTTCAGCTCCTTTTCACTGCCCACTAATGGGTCCAGCCGCTGAAAAAATGGCAGAAGTATTATCTGAAACCGAAATATCTAACCTTTCTATTCCACTGGTAGCTAATGTTACTGCTCGTGAGAGTAGTGGAGCAAAAGAGGTTGAAAAGCAGTTGGTAGAGCAGATAACTGGTGCTGTGCGTTGGGAAGAATCAATTCAGCGACTGGTAGAGTTAGGTGTAGATACGTTTGTCGAGTTGGGCACAGGCAAAGTTTTGTCTGGCATGATGAAACGCATTGATAAAAATGTGAAAGCTATTACAATCAACGGTCTTGAAGATTTAGAAAAGCTGGCTGTTTAATTAAAAAATTAAGGTTAAATTATGTTCAAGGATAGAGTTGCTATAGTCACTGGCTCTAGTAGTGGTATTGGTCGGGTTATTGCTTTAGAGCTTGCCAAACAGGGGGCTAAACTTCTGTTGGTAAGCAATGAGTCCATACGTATATTAGAAGCTTTGGAAGAGGTGCAGGAGTTCTCTCCCGAATCCCAAGCTTATGAAGCAGACGTTACATCTTTTCCCTGTCTTGAAGAGGGAATTAAACTGGTTTTAAAAGATTTTGGTAAAATTGATATTTTGGTCAATAATGCTGGAATTACCCGTGACGGCTTGTTAATGCGTATGAAAGATGAAGATTGGGCACGGGTTATTGAGGTAAACCTTACAAGCGTATTTAAATTAACCCGTCTTGCAATTAAACCTATGATGAAGGCTAGATATGGACGTATTGTTAATATCGCCTCTGTGGTTGGATCAACTGGAAATGCTGGTCAGGTAAATTATGTGGCTTCTAAAGCTGGGTTAGTTGGTTTTACCAAAGCTTTGGCGTTGGAGGTTGCATCAAGAAACATTACAGCAAACTGTGTTGCCCCTGGTTTTATACACAGTAAAATGACCGACAAATTGAACGCTAAAGCAAGTGAAGCCATTCTTAGTAAAATCCCCATGGGTGAGATGGGTTCCCAAGAAGATGTAGCCAATGCTGTTACATTTTTAGCGTCTGAGCAAGCAAGATACATAACTGGTGAAACATTACATGTAAATGGTGGAATGTATATGAGTTAGTACTTATGTCAATAAGAACCATGGACTTTTAGTTTATCTTTCATTAAATTTATCTGATGATTTATAGTTAATACATATAAAGAAGGAATATGAACCAATGAGTGACATTATCGAGCGTGTAACAAAAATTGTTGTTGAGCAACTAGGTGTTGATGAAGGTCAAGTAAATGACGATTCCAATTTTGTTGATGATTTGGGTGCAGACTCATTGGATACAGTGGAGTTGGTTATGGCCCTTGAGGAAGAGTTTGGCTGTGAAATTCCTGATGAGGCTGCAGAGAAGATTGTTACTGTAAAACAAGCAGTTGAGTATATTAAAGCAAACGGTTGATTTTTAAATAGATTAGACTTTTTTGACCATCTTCTTTTCTATGAAGATGGTCAAGTTTAACCTATATTTTTTCGGAGAATAATTGCTGTGGAACGTCGTGTTGTAATCACAGGGCTAGGATTAATAACACCTCTTGGTGTTGGAACTGAGGCCACTTGGTCTGGAATAAAAAATAGTAAATCGGGTATTGGAAAAATTACCCTATTTGATTCCACCGACTATGCCAGTAAAATTGCCGGAGAATGTCTCGACTTTAAAGTTGATGACTGGATCAACAAAAAAGAACAAAAAAAGATGGATCGCTTTATGCAGCTTGGCGTTGTTGCATCGCGCATGGCTTGGCAAGAAGCTGGTATCACTGTTACCGAGGAAAATGCCACCCGAATGGGCGTTTTAATTGGTTCTGGCATTGGTGGTTTGTCTGCAATTCAAAAACAGGCAATGGTATTAAAAGAGAAAGGGCCAAGACGTATTTCTCCATTTTTTATACCTAGTTGCCTAATAAATCTTATATCTGGTCATGTTGCTATTGAACATGGTCTTAAAGGGCCAAACCACTCAGTAGTTACAGCATGTGCATCTGGTACTCACGCTATAGGTGATGCTGCTCAGATCATAAAAAATAACCATGCAGACGTTATGGTTGCAGGTGGTTCTGAATCATCAATAAACGAGCTTGCGGTTGGTGGATTTGCTGCTGCCAAGGCTCTATCAACCCGCAACGACGATCCTCAAGCAGCCTCACGGCCTTGGGACTTAGGCCGTGACGGATTTGTTATTGCTGAGGGTGCTGGTATTGTGGTTTTAGAAGAGATGGAGTCAGCGAAAAAACGTGGTGCAACTATATATGCTGAAGTATGTGGGTATGGCATGTCTGGTGATGCGCATCATATAACTGCCCCATCTCCTGGTGGTGAAGGTGCAGCCCGCTGTATGGATGCTGCCTTACAAAATGCAAAAATCAACCCCGATCAAGTTGGTTATATTAATGCCCATGGCACATCTACACCTTTGGGAGATATTGGTGAGACCCTTGCGGTAAAAAAAGTGCTTGGTGAGGCCCGGGCAAAACAGATTATGATGTCTTCAACAAAATCTATGATTGGGCATCTATTAGGTGCTGCTGGTGGTGTTGAAGCTATTGTTACTGCTTTAGCAATAAAAGATGGGCTTATTCCTCCAACCATAAACCTTCATGATCAAGATCCTGAGTGTGATCTAGATTATGTCGCAAACGAAATACGTCAGAAACAGGTTGATGTTGCTATATCTAATTCGTTTGGTTTTGGTGGCACCAACGCAACATTGGTGATGAAGCGGGTCCGTTGAGTCGTAAAATAGTTCTGCGTGCGGCTATTGCAATTGTACTAATAGCTGCATCTGGCTTTGGTGTTGTTTATCTGCAATTTAACCGTTTTATTGCAGAACCATTACAACAGTCAGTAAATGTAACTATTCCCAATGGTTGGGGGCTTGCGCGAATATCCCGCGAGTTGGAGCAAAAACGTGTTATATCTTCTGCACGTTGGTTTCGTATTCTTGCAAAAATTAAAAAAAATGGCTTTGTAAAAGCTGGCGAATACCATTTCTTAGTTGGGCAAACCCCCGTAGATATTCTTAACACTTTAAAAGCTGGTCGTGTGGTTCAGCACCGTTTATCTTTTCCTGAAGGGCTTACCATAAAAGAGATGGTAGCCATTATGCAAAAGGCTGGTCTGCCAGGTAGCAAGGAAATTTTAAAGCAACCAGATTTATTAAAAAAGCTGAAAGTTAATGCTCCCAACCTTGAAGGTTGGTTTTTTCCTGATACATATCAATTTACTCGTGGGGACACCGCGCAAGACCTAATTACCAGGATGGTTGTAAGAAGCAAGAAAATTTTAGCCAAAGAGTATGCTAGTCGTGCTCCAGATTATAAATTGAGCAGTTATGAAACACTTATTCTTGCATCAATCATTGAAAAAGAGACGGGTGTTGCTTCTGAAAGACCTTTAATATCAGGGGTGTTTCATAACAGGCTACGTAAAAAAATGAAGTTACAGACCGACCCTACTGTTATTTACGGTATTAAAAATTTTGATGGTAATATCACCCGCAAGCATCTTAAAACCCCCACACCTTACAATACATATACTATAAAAGGGTTGCCTCCAACCCCCATTAGCAACCCTGGAAAAGAGGCAATAAACGCTGCTATTCATCCTAAAGCAAGCTCTTTTCTCTATTTTGTTGCTCGTGGTGATGGTTCCCATGCTTTTTCTACTACTTTTAAGCAACACAATGCCTATGTGGACTGTTATCAACGTAAAAAAGCCTGCAATAAGGTAAAATGATGGGTGCTAACTTGGGTCGTTTTATAACCTTTGAAGGTGGGGAAGGTTCAGGTAAATCTACTCAAATTAATATGTTAGCTGACCATTTAAGGTCCTTGCCATCTATGGCGCAAGTTGATGTTGTTACCACAAGAGAACCCGGCGGAACCCCCATGGCAGAATCTATAAGAGAGCTGTTAGTTACCGGTGAGCCTAACAGTATGGAGGCCAAGACCGAGCTGTTGTTGGTTATGGCTGCCCGTGTTGAACATGTACAAAAACTAATAAACCCAGTTTTACAAAAAGGTGGTTGGGTATTGTGCGATAGATTTATGGATAGTACTCTAGCATATCAAGGTTATGGTCGTGGTATGAGCATAGAGCACCTACTGATGTTAAACCAGTGGGCATTATCTGGACTAAATCCTGATTTAACCATATTTTTAAAAATTGACCCTATAATTGGTTTAGCTAGAACAAAACCACGGGGGACAAATAGTGAACATAGTGGTGAAGCCGAAGACCGTTTCGAACAGACAGGGGCAGAATTTCACAAACTAGTTTATGATGGTTTTTGTAAGTTATCCCAAAATAATAAAGAACGCATCCGCTCAATAGATGCTAATCAAAGTATAGATAATGTGCAAAAATCTATATGGGAGGTAGTAAGAAGTGCCTTTCCAAACCTTTGAAACAATTGTTGGTCATAACAGCAATATAGCCGGATTACGTGCAGCAATAAAGGCTGATAAACCAGGACATTCGCACCTTTTTTATGGCCCTAAAGGCGTTGGAAAGGCAACTTTTGCTCTGGCTTTTGCTCAAATTCTCCTCTGTAAAGAAAATAGCAAAAACACTATTAAAAGTTGTGGTGTTTGTACTAGCTGCCAAAAAATGGTCGCAGGACAGCACCCAGATTTTATAAATATTGCTATGCGTGAAGATAAAACTCGAATTAGCGTTGATCAAATTCGCGATCTCTCAGCTTTTTTATCATTAACACCTATGGAGTCTCAGTGGAAAATTGCTCTTATAGATGACGCAGCACAAATGAACGCCCAGGCAGCTAATGCTCTTCTTAAAACTTTAGAAGAACCACCAGAACAATCTATATTAATTATCAACACCTATCGTCCAGGTGTGTTATTACCTACAATTAAATCTCGTTGTATTAAAACTAGGTTTTCAGGACTATCTCAAGATGAGTTAATAGAGATAGTTACAAATGAAGTAGATAGTAGCAATGAAAATATAAAACAAGCAGTTGCTCTTTGTGGTGGTGATGTTGCCAACGGTATACAGCTGTGTGAGAGTGGAGTTGGTGAAGAGAGAGGGTTGTTTTTGCAGGAAATGGCAGCTATTGGGGGGGTGGATCTCAGTGTTGTTTGCACTATGTCGGAGTATTGGAGCAAGCCTGAACGCTTTGCAAATTCAATGCTTTTGCTCAAAGCATGGTTCCAAGAGCAGATTCGTGGTAGCGTAAGCAACAATAAAGGGGCAGAATCCATTCGAGAATGGCTGTCACTTGCTAAATGGGCCGACGAAGTTATGGGAGAGGCCATGGTGGTTAATTTAAATAAACGTTTGGTTTTGGAGTCGTTGTTCATTAGAGTTGCACGACTGTGCGGAGCCAAATTTTAATATATAGTCAATTATGAATAAACCTGATGTATTATTAAATGATAACCCTCAAGAACTTGAAAAAGAAGATATACCATCTTCTATAGCTCATAGTGAGGTGTTGGAAGATAATGGGGAAGCTCAGCTAGCAATATCTGAAACCGAAGATAGCCTACCCCCTGTTGATAAACCACAAGATAACCAACAGGTAGTTGAAGATAAGGGTGACGAAGTAGAGCCACCAAAGAAAAAAAAGGAAAAGAAAAAAGCTGTAACCAGTGGAAAACGTGTTATTGGCCTTATGTTACCAAGCTCATTTATGGTTTATAGGGTTGCAGCAAATTTTCCAGAACTAGCGGCAAATGACCATCTTTTACTGCAAACTCGTACTGGCGAAGTTGTTGGAAGAGTAGTCTATATATCTAGTGGTCCCCCTGAACGTAGTATCGACCCTGAGCGACTTTTTCCAGGGCGTATAACCAGAATTATACGTAAGCTAAGTAAGTCTGACTTAGCAAATATTGAAAAAAACCGTGAGATAGAGCAAAAAGCCAAGCTTGTTTGTAGGCAGACGATTCGTGAGCTAAAGCTCCCTATGAAGCTTGCAAAAGTAACATATCAACAAAAGGGTTCTAAAATACTTTTCCATTTTACTTCAGAAGGGAGAGTAGACTTTAGAGAGCTTGTGCGTCATCTGGGAACCAAGCTTAAAAACCGGATTGAAATGCGCCATGTTGGAGTGCGTGATGAAACTCGGCTGTTAAGTGGTATTGGACCTTGTGGAAAAGAGCTATGTTGCTCGCAATATTTACAAAAATTTCATCCAGTTTCTGTCAGGATGGCAAAAAATCAAGATTTATCACTTAACCCTGACGGTATTTCCGGTGTTTGTGGTCGTCTATTGTGTTGTTTAGCTTACGAAAACGATACCTACGTAGATCTTAAAAAAGGACTGCCAAAGATAAAAAAATGTTGCTGGACCAAGAGTGGTAAAGAGGCTACGGTTAAGTCTGTTCATACTTTAAGCGGAATGGTTACTTTGCAGCATAAGGATGGAACATATGAAAGTTTACCTGCAACAGATATCAGTAAAGAAAAACCAGAAACCCTAATAAATAAGCCTGATAAGCTAAATATTGATGAGCAATATAAAAATCCATCAAAGAGTGATAAACAGAGTTTTAAAGATAAAAAAACAACAGATAAAGATAATGCCCAAGAAGTTGCTGATAAAGAAAAAGCAGCTGAAGCCACACCAAGTAAATCCAGTAAAAAAAGAAGGAATAGAAGGCGTAGAAGAGGGCGGGTTAATAGGGATGGTAATGAGCAACCTAAAAACCAAGCTTCAAATGATAACACTAACTCTGTAGCTAATGCTCATCAAAAACAGGTAAATAAAAATGGTGAGGTAAAAGAAGGTGATGTAAAAACTGGTGATGTTGGTAGCAAAAGTGAAGCACCGAAAAAACGGCGACGTAGAAGACGGCGACGTAATAATCGTGGGGGTGGTGGAGATAAGCCTAACCCAACCTCAAATACTAGTTCAGAATAACTCAATATTTTTTTATAAGAGTATATGCTATGAAAATTATTAAACAATTTATCTGGATACTACTTCTGTTTCCATCAATAGCCTATGGTGAGGTTATTGGTAGTGTAAACACTGTTTTCAAGCTGTTGGGTGCAAACGATAAAATTGTTATAGAGGCTTTTGACGACCCAAAGGTTGAAGGTGTCTCATGCCACCTTAGTCGTGCTAAAAAAGGTGGTATAAAAGGTACTATTGGTATAGCAGAAGATCCTTCTAACTCCTCAATTGCCTGCCGGCAAATAGGGCCAATTAAATATGGTGATAATCTAAAAGAGGGTGAAGAGGTTTTTACAAAAAATACATCAATTTTGTTTAAAACACTCCATGTAGTACGTTTTTTCGATAGAAAACGCCATGTTCTGATATATTTAGTATATAGTGATAAATTGGTAGAAGGTTCTCCAAAAAATTCTATATCTACTGTACCAATTATGCCTTGGAAAAAATAGTTACTTAACCTAAATACGGCAAAGCATTAGCTCTTGTATTGTAAACATATATTGGTGCAAACTTGATGAAAGACCAAGATTTAAAATTAATAGAGCGACGCTTAGTTTTACAACGCATGTTATCATTGGGGCTACTAGCGGGAGTAGCTCCAACAATTTTAAGTGCGTGTGGTGGATCAAAACCCCACGTCATAAAGCCAGGTGTTAATAAAATGGAGGGGCAGGTTTTAATTGATGGTGTTCCTGCTACTCCTGGTATGATGCCAAAAAACAATAGCATAATTGAAACTGGACCAGACTCTATGCTGGCTATGGTTTTAGGGTTAGATGCCTTTTTAATTCGAGAAAATAGCCGAATACGTTTCACCCCTAACACAAATACCTCTTCCCTTGGTTATATGTTTGCCCAAGCTGATGGAAAAAACAGTGTAGTTTCTGACGCAGCAACTGGAGCTAAAATAGTTGTCAAAAAGGATATTACTGGCTTTGTGCTAGATACTGGAAAAGTTTTGTCTGTTTTTGCTCCTGGAAAGCGTCTGCTACGAACTCCATCCATATCAATTGGAATCCGTGGTACAGGAATATATATAGAGTCTAAAACCAGTTTTGGTAACGAAAGCTCTTACATATGTACCTGTTATGGTACAGTAGATATCCAGTCACTTGCCGACCCATCTATTAAAGAGACTGTAGTCTCAAAACATCATGATAACCCAAAAACTATAATCACCAATCTAAACCGAGTGGTGATGAAGCCAGCTAAATTTATAAACCATACCGATGCTGAGTTAAGGTTGATAGAAGCTTTTGTTGGTCGCACCCCATCTTTTGTCACACCAAAACATAATAATAACAATAACAATAACAAAAACACATATTCACCAAGCGTGCAACCACAACACATTCCAACACCTATACAAACAATGCCATCTACCCACTATTTTTGAGTTTAGGTTAAGTGTTTAGGGAGCAGGGTGTTGCATTAGGTTGGTGATAAAATCCATATCTATCTGTTTTTCAAAGGCATCTGCTAAGCGGTCGAAGGTGTTTTCTTGTTCTTGGGCTAGGTCTAGATATTGGCTGTTTTTAAGGCCGGCCCAGTTAAGGATGGTTTGCAGTGCTTGAGGATGGTCGAAAATACCGTGTAAGTAGTGGCCCATAATTTGGTTGTCGAGAGAGATTGCACCATGAGGTTTACCATTTAGGGTCATCGCACAATTGTTTAGAGCTTCTCCTGTGGTTTGTCCCATATGAATTTCATAACCAGCAACCGCTGGTGAGTCAGCTAAATTTAAATGGCCTGTGGTGTTTGTTAACTGTTTGCTTTCATCAAAGCTGGTTTTAATGTTTAATAACCCTAACCCTTGGGATATACCAGGTATGCCTTCAATACCTTTGCTATCATCTAGTTCCTTACCTAACATCTGAAAACCACCACAAATTCCCATAAGTTTACCACCATAACGAAGATGCTTCTCTATCGCTTTTAGCCAGCCCTGTTTTTGCAACCAGGCCATATCGCCTCGGCTGCTTTTAGAACCAGGAATGATAATAAGGTCACCAGCTGGTATATCATCATCTTGTTCAACCCATATTAAATCTACCTGATCATGGAGGCGTAGTGGGTCAAAGTCGGTATGGTTGCTTATTCTGGGTAGGCGTGGTACTACCACTCTTAATTTATCAGTTGAGGTAGGTCCGTGGTTTTTTTCTATAGAAAAAAAGCTATCTTCAGAGGCAAGGTGTAGCCCTGGCATAAAGTGCAAAACTCCTAATACTGGTTTGCCAGTTTTTTTCTCTAGCCAATCTAAACCAGATTGTAATAGAGAAATATCACCCCGAAATTTGTTAATAATAAAACCCTTTACCCGGTCTTGTTCAGACTGAGAGAGTAGGGCAAGAGTGCCGACAAATTGAGCAAACACTCCTCCACGGTCAATATCTCCCACTATAATTACAGGGCAATCAACTTTTTCTGCAAAACCCATGTTAGCAATATCATGTTGTCGAAGGTTTACTTCAGCTGGGCTGCCAGCCCCCTCAACAATAACATAGTTATAGCGATCCATAAGTGTTTGGAATGTATCAACAACTGCCTCTAATAGTTGAGGTTTTGTTTTGTGGTATGTTACAGCATCTTGATTGGATATAGGGTGGCCACGAAATATAACTTGAGCCTCTTTGTCTGAATTTGGCTTTAAAAGTATAGGGTTCATGTCTGTATGGGGTTTAAGACCGCAAGCTTGAGCTTGTACCGCTTGGGCACGACCTATCTCACCACCATCTTCGGTGACAGCACTATTTAAGGCCATATTTTGGGGTTTAAAAGGGGCTACACGAATGTTACGGCGATATAATACCCGGCAAATGGCAGTTACAATTAGGCTTTTACCTGCATCCGATGTGGTCCCCTGGATCATAATCGAGCTACCCATGGGGAGTTAAAAAATCCTTTTATTTAGGGGGACGCTGTTTGCATATCAAACTTTTGCAGAGGAGCCAAAAGGTCGTAGAGGTTAGATGATGGTTTCTGTGGTTCTTCTTCCTCTTCCTCTAGTGTAATAGGGGTAAGGCGAGTGTGGTATTTTAAGTTGTTCTCATATGCAGCCATCTTTTGTGAAAATGAAGGCTCAGCTTTTTTTAACACTGTTTCCATAAGTGGAGTGCCGGTTGAGTCTGACCCACTCAACGCAATAAAACTATCCTCACTCATAGTGCTAAATGCCGAAAATTGAGAGTTTATAAACATCAGCTGTAAATAGGTGTTGCGTTCACTCTCAGTTTGTTTAGGTAACTCTGTAAAAGTGAACTCTCCATTTTCATTTTTTGTTACTTGGGAGAATTCAGCACTTTGCTGGCTACCATCAAACCAGCTAAGGCTATCTGAGTTATTTGAGTCTAAGTCGTTGATTAATTCAAATGTTAGAGCATCTGGTGTGCTTAGCAACATGGGGTTGCTAATATTAGCAGATAACTTTTGTGTCGGCGTACGACTATTAATATAGTTTTGTGCAAATGAGTTGTATGTATTTATCATCATGGTTTTGTACTCCCAATACAGCCATGGAAAACTGTTGAGACTTATTTATATTATGTTTGTACCAGTTGATGCTTCTAATACCAACTGTCGAATATCAATTTTAAAGTAAGTCTAACAATTTATTTTACTATAAACAAGCACGACGAGAATATTGTGCTAATTAATCAAATAGTGTTAAAATGTCAGAATCTTTGTTTAAAAAGGGGTCAGACATGTCAAAAATTGTAAAAATTAATATAATTTCTGGGGTTGAGTGGATTGAAATACCAGAAGCTGGTTTAAAGTTATTATGTGGCTGCCCCAGTGATGTTATAAAACATATTATGAAACGGGGTTTAATTGCTCCCGCTGAAACAGATGGTGTTCCTTATGAAACTGGGCCCAATGCACTTTTATTATCCGATTTAATGCTTCAGGGTGGTGGTTTTTCTAACCTTGCTGAATTTCCAATTTTTCAAATGTTCTATCGTCAAGGTCTGCTACTACCTAATCATCCAAATAATACAGGTAAAAAACCGCTTTTGGTTGGAAGTAGAGAACAGGTTGATGCACAAATTAGGTATATCCACCGTGGTAATTATGGCTTAGTTTCCGAGCGTGAGATTTTAGAAGCTGGTATCTCCCCACGCTGGGCTAAAGATCTCATGCGGATGAAAAAGTTTTTTACAGGTGGATCTATAAAACCAGCAGATACCTTCCTTGATACATGCATTATTGAACAGGGAAAAGTTGAATTTTTTCCAGAAGTTTTTATTAATCGGCAAAAAACCAATATATTTGAAATAACCTACAAAGAAGAGAGTGTAACTGTTGACCTTAATTTAACAGGTTCACAGAGCTATCCATCTCCTTACCCTATTAACTATTTTAACTTACAACGAGACTATTTTTCAGTTATTCACTCTGGCATTGGTGATGGTTGGGATGTAAATAGACCAAGCCTTTCGTCCATTATCATATACCAAGGTGGGGTATATCTTGTAGATGCTGGGCCAAATGTTGTTAATAATTTAGTGGCTTTGGGTATTGGCATAAATGAAATTGAGGGTATTTTTCATACTCACTCCCACGATGACCACTTTGCAGGGTTAGCGGATCTTATTCGCGGTGATAGACGGATTAAATATTATTCTACTTCTTTGGTCCGCGCCTCTGTGACTAAAAAACTAGCTGCACTACTAAATTTTGAAGAGGAGCAGTTCACAGAGTTTTTTGAGGTCCATGATCTAAAATATGATGCCTGGAACAGCGTATGTGGCTTAGAGGTAAAACCCATGCACTCTCCTCACCCGGTAGAGAGTGTAATTTTTATTTTTCGTACTCTCTGGGAAGGTGGTTATCGAAGTTATGGTCATTTTGCAGATATAGCCGCAAATTCTATTTTGCAGAGTATGGTTGTTGAAGATGATAAGAAAAACGGTATTAGTAAGGCAGAATATCAAAGGGTAATCAGTAATTACCTTCTGCCAGTTGATTTAAAAAAATTAGATATAGGAGGGGGATTTATCCACGGTGAAGCTGTAGATTTTCGTGAAGATAAATCTAAGAAAAAAGTTCTTGGGCATATAGATAGACTTTTAACTCGTAATGAGAAGGAGATAGGTTCCGGCGCACCTTTTGGGACAATTGATACTCTTATTCAAAATTATCAGAACCATTTTTGGCGTTATGCAAATGATTATCTAACTAGTTATTTTCCTAATGCCATGGCATATCAGATTAAAAGTTTGTTAAACAACCCTATAGTTACCTTCAATCCAGAGGAGATAATCCTACGAGAAGAGGAGGTAAACGAAACTATATTTCTGGTATTAAGTGGTAATGTTGAGTTATTAAGCCCTTCTAATGATGCGGTAAATATTCTTTACGCAGGCTCTATTTTAGGTGAAATGTCAGGTGTATATCACCGACAATCAACTACTACATACCGAGCAATGAGTTATGTAAAAGCTCTAAGCATACCATGTAATTTATATATTGAGTTTGTCACTAATAATGACATGTACTCTATACTTGAAAAATACCAAGAACAGCGAGATTTTATGCGTAACTCCTGGTTGTTTGGTGAAGGTTTATCTTACGGAACTCAAAACCGTATTGCCCATGTTATGGAGTCATTCACACTGTTGGAGGGTGAAGAGATAATCCCTGAAAAAGACAATCCTTCTATTTATTTTATAATATCTGGAAGTGTAGAGCGGTTTGTTGGAGCTTCGGTTCTTGAGACCATTACTACCCATGATGTTTTTGGCGAAGAGCTAATGTTATTTGGTATACCAGGACTTTTTCGTTTGCGTGTATCAGCACCTTTAGTAGCTTATAAAATACCCCATGATACTATTAAACAAATTCCGATTATCCGTTGGAAATTGCTTGAATCCTACAACAAACGCAGTCGTGGTTGGATGGAATCTGAAATAGGTGAGAAGCATTTATTGCAATGGCATGAAGAGTTTTCTGTGACTGTTGATGATATGGACGATCATCATAAAAAACTATTTTCCATGTCTGAAGAGGTAATACGTGCTGTTGCATGGGGTGACATAAAAGTGGCAGAGCGAGCTTTGTTTTTTCTTATAGATTACGCCCAGTTTCATTTTCATGCCGAAGAAGAGATGTTAGAGAAACATGAATATCCAGAATTAGCTCAGCATAAGAGAATACATGAAAGGTTGATTGAAACAATTAGGCAATTGCAAAAAGAGCTAACCAGAAACAAATTTCAGACAAGTGTAAATGTAGGTCTGTTTCTTAAAGATTGGATATTAACCCATATATTAACTGAAGACCAAAAATATGCCCATTTCTTAGAGAAAAAAGGTTCTGCTTAACTAACTTAAGAACCTATAACGGGAGCAGTGCCTCTACACATGGTGCACCCAGCTTTTAACTTATAAGAAAAAAACTTCAAAAACTTAGTGTTATCTACCAGCGGATTAGGGCTGAACCCCAGGTGAAGCCTCCGCCAAATGCTTCTAAGAGGATTAGCTGACCTGGTTGGATGCGACCATCGCGTACGGCTGTATCAAGTGCTATGGGTACACTTGCTGCAGATGTATTGCCGTGTTTTTCTATGGTTAGAACTACACGGTCAAGGTTCATCTTCAGGCGTTTAGCTGTGCTTTTTATTATGCGTATGTTGGCTTGATGGGGCACAAGCCAGTCTAGTTGCTCTCGTTTTAAGTTGTTAGCTTCTAGGGTTTCATCAACAATTTGACCTAAAGCCTTAACAGCCTGTTTAAAAACTTCGTTACCCTGCATTGTAAGAAAACCCAAGCCTGGGCGGTTGTCACCTTCTGGGGGGCCAGCTGAAATTCCACCAGATGTTTGTAAAAGTTTTAAATAAGATCCTTCTGAGTGTATATGGGTTGAAATAACACCTGAACAATTTTCCTCTTTTTGAGTGGCTTCTAAAATAATTGCTCCAGCACCATCACCAAACAAAATACAGGTTCCACGGTCGGTCCAGTCCATAATTCGCGACATTGTCTCAGCACCAATAACCAAAACACGACTAGCCATACCAGCCCGTATATATGCATCTGCCGTTGATAGTGCAAACATAAAACCACTACAGGCAGCTGTAACATCAAAAGCAGGAAACTTTGTTGCTGAGATACCCAATTTATCTTGCACAATTGTTGCTGTGGCAGGAAAAGTAAAATCTCCCGAACATGTTCCAAGTACTATTAAGTCGATGGTTGCGGGGTCAATATCTGCTGCTTCTATAGCTCTTTTAGCAGCTATAGTTGCAAGGTCAGAAGTTAACTCTCCCTCAGCAGCTATACGGCGTTCTTGAATTCCTGTTCGAGTAAAAATCCACTCATCACTAGTATCGACCATCTTGGCAAGATCAATGTTAGTTAAGCGTTTTTCGGGCAGGTAGGAACCTGTACCAATTATTTTGGGAATTATCTGTGACATCAGGCAAGGTTTCTCTGAATTTTTTCGTTAACTTTACCAGCTACTAAATCAACCGCCAATTGGGTTGCGTGGGCAAATGCAAAACCATCTGCTCCACCATGACTTTTAACCACAACACCATTTAACCCAAGTAACATAGCACCATTATAAGCGCGTGGATCAAACCTATCACGAAACTCTCTTAGGGTAGGACGAGCTAAAAAATAACGTAGTTTTGATAGCCATGATTTGCTAAAAGACTCTTTTAAAAAATAGGTCAACATCTTAGCGACACCTTCTGTAGTTTTAAGGCTAACATTACCTACAAACCCATCACATACTACCACATCAACATTACCAAGAAATATATCTGTAGCCTCAACATTTCCGATAAAATTATTATCGGCTATTTTTTTTAGTCTTTCTCCAGCTTCTTTAACTACTTCATTACCTTTAACATCTTCTGAGCCTATATTTAAAAGGCCTATACGAGGTTTTGAAAGTTCCTCTACAGCAGTGGCATAAACTTCACCCATAACAGCGAATTGGCATAGATTGTCAGCATCGCAATCTACGTTAGCGCCCAAGTCCAGCATTAGTGTCTGCCCAGTAATAGAAGGTATATTAGAGGCCATCGCAGGACGGTCAATACCAGGTAGCATTTTTAATACAAAACGAGCAGTTGCCATTAAAGCACCAGAGTTTCCAGCAGAGACAAAAGCGTCAACATCTTTTGCCTTAACCAGATTACACCCTACACGCATAGAAGAGTCTTTCTTTTTTCTCAGTGCAAGGGCAGGGGGTTCATCCATTTCAACTACCTGAGATGCTCCTATTATACTAATTTGGTTGCCACTATATGATAATAGATCTAGTTCCTTGCGTATTTTTTCCTCAACTCCTACAAGAATAAACTTAACGGCTGGGTTTTTATTGCAAGCTTTTATAGCACCATCCACTATGGAGGCAGGGGCGTTATCTCCTCCCATTGCGTCTAAAGCGATTCGAATTGTCACAAAAAAGGCGATCCTTTTTTTTGGGGCGGGATGAGGGGTTATGAAATTTTTTTTCATAACCCCTATACATCATCAACTTTAGTCTTCTACTTCGACAACCTCACGTCCATCATACCAACCACACTTAGGACAAACTCGGTGGGGCATCACAGCCTCTTGGCAGTTTGAGCAGCTAGCAAGTTGAGGAGTTTTTAGAGCATTGTGTGCACGTCGTGAGCCACGGCGAGCTGAGGAAATTTTCTTCTTTGGAACAGCCATCTTACTTCTCCTAAATAAACTTCATACTGATAATTAATTCTTCAATCTATTTTCATCTTACCCAATATTGCAAATGGGTTGGGTTTTTCTTCTTTTGAGCAGTCACAAGGAGCAATATTTTTATCTGCTCCACAACTCTGACAAAGCCCAGAACACCCCTCATCACATAAAGGTATCATGGGTAGAATCAGTATAAACTCCTCTTCGGCAAAACGCAGAAGAGAGAATTCACCACTTTCAAGGAACACCACGTCTGATTCCATCTCAACCTGACCAAAAGATAGAGCAGGGTCTTTGCCTAAAGCAAAAAACCTGTCTACATTAATCATTAATGAACTATTATACTGTTTCAGACATCTTGAGCATGGTAGCTCAATTGCAATCTCTAATTCACCTTGAACCCGCCAGAGATCTTTCTCTTTGGTAATTATAATATTAACCAAGCCTGGAGCCATGATTTTGCACTCAGCAGCAAGCTCTGTAAGGCTGTTTTCTGGTAATATTCCTGAAACTTTCCAACTATCTATGCCACTACTGGCAATATCTATTTTAACTTGGCTTAAGTCTCTGTTCAACTCAGTTTTGCTAAGCTCACTATTGTGCGGTACTGATCCGGTCATGTACGCACCAAATAGATAACAAACAGACCTAACATCATCATTACCAAACCAGTTTTTCTTAAAGTGTCATCCGGTAATTTAGCAACCTGGATAACCCATATTCGCATTTTACTAGGTGATAAAAAGTATGGGACACCCTCAAGAACCAAGAGTAGTCCCAACGCGGTTATAAAATCATTCATATAGGTTTATAGCAACCAGGAAATATATTAAGGTTTTTGCATAGATCCAAAGAAGCCTTTTGGTTCTAACACAACTGTAGTGCCCTTAGCAAAAGCTTTTCCATAAGCTTCCATTGTACGCTGGAATTTATAGAAATCTTTGTCCTGGCTATAGGCTTCAGCATAAATCTGAGTTGATTCAGCATCACCATTACCACGAAGCTCTTGAGCTTCTTTATATGCTTGAGCTAAAACCACTTCTCTTTCACGGTCAGCTTTAGCGCGAATTTTAACAGCTTCTTCTTCACCTTCAGCTCGGTATTGCTTAGCTTGTCTATCACGTTCTGTCTGCATCCGCCTAAATACAGCTTTGGAGTTTTCTGCTGGTAGGTCGGTACGTTTAATACGAACGTCAACAATTTCGATACCATATTTTGAAGCTTGGCGACTTGCTTTACTGCGGATTCTCTCCCGCATTTCATCTCGAGTTCCTGCAACAATTTCCATCATTGTTGCTTGTCCTAGCACCTCACGAATATTTGAGTAGATGATATCGTTAAGGCGAGCACTTGCTCCGGCTTCATTACGAACTGTTTGGTAAAATTTTAGAGGATCAACAATACGCCAGCGAGCATAGTTGTCTACTTTTAGGTTTTTCTTGTCTGACGATAGAATCTCTTGTGGGTCTTGATCAAATACTAAAAGACGCTTGTCAAATTTATAAACTTCTTGAATCATAGGCAGCTTAAAGTGCAAGCCGGGTTCAGTTATTGGTTTAACTAGTTTACCTAGCTGGATAACAATAGCCTGTTCAATTTGATGTATTGTAAAGATGGATTGGGAAAGAATTACCAAGCCCGCTACAACTACAATTACCATTCCTGAGCTAACACTCTTTTTCATTGTCCAACTCCTTGTCCAGCTTTAGGCATTCCAGCTCCACCAAGTGGTAGGTAGGGGAGCACACCATTGGTGGCCTTAGGATCTACTATAACTTTGTTTACTTCTGGCAGAACGTCTTCCATTGTTTCTATGTAGAGACGGGTTTTAGTTATATCCTTAGCTTTTTTATACTCTTTTAAAACAGCTAGGAAACGATGTACGTCACCTTGGGCTCTTGAAACCTTAGCAGTTTTATATGCCTCTGCCTCTTGAACCTGCCTTGCAGCTTCACCTTTAGCTTTTGGCAGGATATCGTTGGAGTAACCTTGGGCTTCGTTAATCGCTCTCTCTCTGTCTTCTCTTGCACTTGCAACATCTTTAAATGCGTGGATAACTTCAGTGGGAGGAGCAACCTGTTGCAGTTGAACTGCAATAACTTGGATTCCACTGTTGTAGCTATCTAAAATTGTCTGCATTGTCTGTTTTGTGTTTGCTTGAATCTTCTCTTTACCAGTAGTCAATGCAGTATCAATGGTGTTACGACCGATAACTTGACGAATAGCAGATTCACCAGCATTACGAACCGCTTTATGAGGGTCACGGGCTGGGTTACGAATATTAAAGAGATAGTTAGCTGCACCACCTGGTTTGATATGATACTGGATGGATATATCAATATCGATAATATTTTCATCACCAGTAAGCATCAATGACTCAGCAGGTACGTCTACAGTGTTTCTGCCTCTAGTACGATAGCCAACTTCAATACGCTGAACTTTTGTAACTTTAGGTTTGTATACAGACTCTATAGGGAAGGGCAGATGAAAGTGTGGCCCAGGTCTAGTTGTCTCAACGTAGCGTCCCCAACGAACAACAACACCTTCTTCATCTGGACCAACCACATAAATGCCAGTCATCATCCAGAGTATAAAAACTATACCAAATAAAATTGGAAAGATTTTTTTACCTGGCATTTTTTTACCAAAACGTTCTTTGGCTATACGTATTACCTCATCCATGTCGGGTGGTTGGGGAGGGTTTGATCCTTGTCCCCACGGTCCTTGTGATCCACCGTCGTTATCGTTCCACGCCATGACTTGCTCCTCGAGAAATTCATTCAAAATATTTTGCTTTAATGGTCCTTACATATTGCAAAATAGCTATAGACCATAAAATCGCTTATAATCCACTAGGTTTTTATTATAGTAAAGGGTCAATCGACTTATATTCACTCTTTTAACAATATCACCATATACCATTCTTTATATATGGTTAATAATTTTAACTTTTCAACCAAAATAAATTTCTATTTAGACTCTTTTTTTCGTGAGAATATAGTTTCTGTTAAAACCCCCCTTAAAATAGCAATTTCTCTGCGGTCAAGTGCAGCTCTATGATATATAGCTTTTAAACTACCCATCATATGTTTTTTCTGTTTGGGTTTTATAAACC
>JADGBW010000060.1 GCA_015231305.1 Magnetococcales bacterium
TGCCAGCGCCAGATTTTGAGTCTGGTGCGTCTACCAGTTCCGCCACCCCGGCGACTCACGGGACATTAGCAAATACCCCTCTGTACGTCAATAGACTCTAAGCATTGAACAGGATAATTTGTCAATTTAGATTTTGTTCTTGCAGATATAGATGAAAATGTATGCTTAATATTGTTTTTATCTAGACAAACTGATAACCAACACCATGAACTGTTATTAATATTTTGGGATCTTTTGGGTTTTTTTCTAGTTTGCGACGTAGACGGTTTACCATAACATCTATGGTACGATCATTTGGCATCCACTCTCTGCTGCTTACTGCTTCTAAAAGCTTATTACGACTAAATATGCGGCCGGGACAACGAACAAATGTAGTCAGTAATATAAACTCTCCATTTGTTAAATGTATAGAATCTCCATCGGGAGAAATTAAACGACGTTGTTCCATGTTTAGGTTCCAACCATGAAAAGAGTGGCTGGAAGGCTCATCTGTGTTTTTTCTTCCTGTTTGTGCTGTACGGCGCAGAAGGTTTTTTACTCTAACTAATAACTCTCGCTCGTTAAATGGCTTTGTGACATAATCGTCAGCACCCAACTCCAGACCTATTATGCGGTCTACGTCCTCTTTACGAGCTGTTACTAAAATTATACCAATATCTGATTTATTACGCAGGTTTCTAGTTAATGACAAACCATCTTCGCCAGGTAAATTAATATCTAGCAAAACCAAGTCAATGTTATTTTCTTCAATATGTACCCACATTTCAGAGCCATTTGTCGCTTCAAAAACTTGATAGCCAGACTTACCGAAATACGCAACTAATAAGCTACTAGTAACAGGGTCATCTTCAACAATGAGAATGTTTTGCTTCATATAATTCAATAAACCATAAATTTGTTGATATATTCAATAATAACACACGAAACAAACACCAAAATCTTCATGATTATTGGTATATAACCTACAAAGACTATAACAAAAAATTGTTAAACACAAGAGGTTCTTATAAGGTTTAAGAGAAACTATATGTAAGTAAATGCACTACAGGTATATTTAAAAATATTTATTTTAATAAATTAGAATAAATATCTTCCGGCTACAGCAATTGCAACGTTAAAACTACCTAATAGCAGATTAATACCAACAAGCCTACGAATTTTGAGCATGAACATGCCAGCTTCAGGAAATAGCTCTTCTTTTACACGAATTTTCAACTGTTTGTATGGCCCCATATATACATAGATAAATATAGCCATCATAATCCAGCCAATTATTTGCATAATATTTATATGTAAAGCAAGATCGTTCAAGCCACCATAATATGAAAAAACCATCCAATAACCACTAACAGGCAACACAATTATAGCTAGCCAAACCATGGTTAAAAACCGCTGCAAAACTTTTGCCCAAAGGTTTATTCTGTCTGGTAAAGGAAGAAATTCGGCAGAAGGTCGTAGTACAAAGTGGGTAAAGAACATACCCCCTACCCAGATTAAAGCCGCAATTAAATGTATGGTTAATAAAAAAGACACCAAATGCCCTCATGAAAAAAATTTAAAAAAATCTGATTAATTTGATTTAAAGTCATCCTAAGAACAATCTGCTAATTTTTTTTACATCCCATTTTGCTAATAACTGTAAAAAGTCAGACTCTAACTCTTCTATTCTTTTGCTAAAATGCTGAGTGAAGTCTTTTTCACTGCTACCACTATCAGTTAAAACAGACATAGAGACCTTCTTAACCTGTAGAGATATTAGTAAAAATAGTTGGAACTGTGTTTTTTCTTCTCCAGAAAAAAACTGTAATGAGTCTTCAAGCTGGGCTTCAGATTGCTCCTGAGCATGAAACTCAATCACCTGTTGAATCTGCTCCCACTCTTCTTCCTTATCGCTGATATGGAAAAGGTTCTCCATATGCTCTGCCAGATATTGATCCAGTATTCTTGCAGATTGGGATTGATTGGGGTTACTTTGCCATGATTGCAATGTTATAGCAGTAGCAAGCTTACCAAAGAACATGGCTCCTTCTAGTTTATTTTCCTGCACAAATAGATAGCTAAGAGAATAACAGGCTTTCCACAAAACCCACTCCTGTCCATTTTGCAGAGCAGTTATTAATGCTCTTACTAAGCGAATTCTCGAGACTGGCATACGTTTTATATGACAGCATACTAAACCAGAGTTATGGTATAAAATTGGAGTATTTGCATCGTTATAAAGCTTGTGAGACTCTATACTTTTCACCGCCAATTCATACAGCTTTTGCGCCTCCTCAAACATCTGCAAACCATAGTACATAGAGCCAGCACTATTTAAAATATTGATATATACTGTGTGATTTTCTTGATTGTTTAAAAAGAATACGTTTAATGCACGGTCAAAAATTAGAGTTGCTTTGTTATACTCGCTACAAGAGACAAAATAATTAGCTAACCCATTTAGTGCGTTACCCAACTCTGGTACTTGCATATCACCATTTTGTTCTGTTAATTCCAAAAGAGTATAAAACCCTTTGTCACTGTCAAATAAATTTTCGCATCGATGGGCTGTCTCAACTAAGAGAACCAAAACAAGGCCAGAATTTAGACTACGCTGTTGTCCGTTACTGTTTGTAATAGACCACGCTTTTTGTAGATAGCTTAAACCTCGTTCATGGTTGCCTTTATTTATAAAAAGCTTGGCAAATCTAAGCAATATATCTACTAAAGGGTTGCTATCATTTTTAAAAGCATCTTCATATTCAGCAATAGCTCGAAAAAGGTGACGCTCAGCATCAATCAACCCTCGTGAAGCACCTTTACCACCTCTTATAGTAGAATCAAGATCACCGCCATGAGATTGAGGTATAAGTCCAGACAGAAAAATTGGCTGTTGATCTTTTTGTATCTCTTCGTTTGTAATTATCTCTTTTATACGATTAATATCAAGAGGCATTATCTCTTGGGTGTCTCTCTTGTCTTTACTATCTTCACCCTCTATCATATCCATATTATCAAGTTCATGGCGTAGAGCGCGCAAATGAAAGAGATTATGAATATATGCACGTAAACCTGAGAAAACACCAACCGAGGAGTCAGATTGTTTATCAACCTTTTGGTTTACAATTTTTGATTTTGGGTTTCCAACCAATTTCAAGCACCAATCAACATAAAATCATATAGTTATTAACAATCATTAACTAAAGCCTAACTTACTTTAAACACACATAATTCTCAGCACTACGAAGATTAACATCATCCCATCTTATTTGCTAGCCATTGGATTAGCTTCAACAAAAAAATAGAAAATTTTATTATCAGTAAATTAGATACTATTTTTTAGATAGCTGTTTGTTTACACAATAAAGGTACTAATAAAATAATTTATAATTTCTAATTAATAACAATTGAAAACTATTTTGTGTAGAGTTAGTTTGGTAATGAAGTTTGGAATTAATTATTTACAGCTAACACTTTAAAATTGAGATTGTATGTTACAAGAAAGCCAACTCCCCGACCCTCTTTTGTTAACTTGCTCTTTACAACAAGAACAGATACGCAGTGCTGCTGATAATATACTAGCCAAAGGTCTTGATATACACCAACTTTCCAAAGAAGAGTTGGTGTGGGCTGAACAAAAAAGTCTACACCCTTTTTCCGCACACTTGGCTATAAAGCTAGCTCGCTCCAGACAGGTATTATTGAACTTATCATCTAATTTACATATATCAGTTGTATTTGCTATTTATAAAGAGCATCAACGTATTTTAAGACAAGATGAACACCCTCATGGAGAAGATTTTTTAAGTCAGAAGGTTAAACAGATGTCGTGGCTCTGCAAAGGTCTAAACAATATCTCTTGGGATATGACCTTAGTAGATGATGGCTGCCCTAATGGTAGTGGCCTGTTGGCTAAAGATATATTACTAAAAAATTCTTTACAAAAACATGTTAAAGTTCTTTTTTTAAAAGAAGCAATAGACAACAAACACCCGATAACAAAACCAATGGTCAACACAGACGATAGCCGTAAAGGTGGTGCGGTTGCACTGGGAATGTGGGAATCTTTAAACACAGAATATAAGCAAAACAACAGTCATACAAACCATGTAATAATATATACAGATGCAGATTTATCTACCGATTTAGGACAATGTGGTTTGTTGGTTTCAGGTATCACTGACCATGGAATGGATGCTGCTATAGGCTCACGACGTGAAGCATCTTCAATTGTTATTAAAGGAGGTGAACGCAATGATCGTGGTAAGCTTTTTATCTATATTTGGAAGAGACTGCTACCATCTCTTGCCAATATAATTGATAGCCAATGTGGTTTTAAAGCTTTTAAGGCCGACGTAGCCAAGAAGATACTAAGCAACCTTACAGAAAAACGTTTTGCTTTTGATATTGAGCTACTGCTTAAAACAGAGCTAAACCGCAGTAAATCAACAACAAACATACCAATTGCATGGTTCGATAGCGAAGCTGCTTCTACCACTACAGATCTACAACCTTACCTGCCTATGTTAAAAAGCATTGCCGGGTTCTATCGCACCTATCTACCAAAAAACCTAGAAGCCGATGGGTTTGCTGATTTTATAGATAATTTAAATGAAAACAACTGGAAAAAGCTACTGCAAAATATTCCTAACGAGATTACCAAGAGAGAACCAGACGAATTTATAAAATATAATGGTGTTACTGCAAACGAATTAGCAAAAATTTCCGGTATAACGTAAAAGGATTTTTACAACAGGCTAACTTTCGTTAATATTAAGATAAAGACAATAACTACGACTTTTGCGCAGTCATGTTTAGACTTATTAAATTACCGAACAGTTTATCGGAACTACAATCTTCAAAAATATTTAACTCTTCAACTCTATTGATATTAACAAATCCCGCTTGCAGTAAATAAGCTGTTAGAAATTCTTTTGTCAGACCTACATAATGGACATCATATGGATTTGTGCGCCCGCCAAACATTATACGCATAATATGAAATCGTACATTTTGGGAACTACCGTTGGTTAAAGTCAACTCTTGGGGAAGATCTGAATCTACAAACAACCTGCACAGCATGTCCAAGTCTGGTACACTTATGCTTATTTTACCTTTGGGTTTAAGAACCCTAAATAGTTCAGCTAAAGCATTTGGTAATGCTTTTTCATAACCAAGATGCTCTAAAACATGTGATGCGTAAACCTCTGTAACCGAAGAGTCTGCAAACTGGGAAAGATCAGAACAGTCACCGACAAAATCAACATTTTCTCCTGGAACAATATTTAATATTTTCCATCCCGGCTTTACCTCCTCGCCACCAATGTGGAGGCGAAGAGGGTTATCTATTTCACTGTTCATAACCATACCTAATAAAAAAAAAGCCGGAGAGTTTTAACACCCCCCGGCTTTTTAAAATTAATATAGAAACCTATTTTAAGAAGCCATCTCTAGAAGCAGGCTATTAAAGCGTTTTACAAAGTCTGCCGGATTTTCAAGTTGCCCACCTTCACTAAGTAGTGCCTGATCATGAATGACTTGGCTTAGATTAGTAAAGCGACCTTCATCAGACTCTTCTTTCATGCGTAAAATAAGGGGGTGAGTTGGGTTTAGCTCCAAAATTCGTTTGGTTTCACCAACCTGTTGACCAGCCTCTTTTAAGATCCTCTCCATGGTGGAGCTCATATCATGCTCACCACCAACCAAACATGCTGGAGATTCTGTTAAACGGCTAGACATTCTAACCTCAGAAATTTTCTCGTCTAAGCTTTTCTTAACTCTATCTACTAAATCTTTAAAATCATCTTCGGTCTTTTTGCGGTCTTCTTTCTCTGCTTCATCTTCTAGTTTACCAAGATCCAATCCACCCTTGGCAACAGACTGCAACGTTTTACCATCAAACTCATTCAAATGAGAGGTAAGCCACTCATCAACTCGATCAGAAAGAAGTAAAACTTCAATACCTTTTTTAGTGAATACTTCTAAATGTGGGCTGTTTTTAGCTGCTGCATGGCTCTCACCTGTCACGTAATATATTTTCTCTTGCTCTGGTTTCATACGTGATACGTAATCTTCTAAGGAGACTTCTTGCTTATCCGCTGTGCCGTGGGTAGTGGTTGTGAAACGTAATAATTTAGACAAGCGGTCTTTGTTGGTAAAGTCTTCAACAATACCCTCTTTAATTACCAGACCAAATCCTTTCCAAAACTCTTGGTACTTATCTGGATCATTTTTAGCCATATCTTCAAGAAGAGAGAAAACCTTGCCAACAGCACCTTTTTTAATACCCTCAACTAAAGGATTAGTCTGTAAAATCTCACGGGATACATTTAACGGAAGGTCTGCGGAGTCAATAACACCACGAACAAAACGTAGGTAACGAGGCATTAACTCTTTAGCCCCTTCCATAATAAATACTCTGCGAGTATAGAGTTTTACACCATTTTTAGCATCACGGTCCCAAAGATCAAATGGAGCTGATTTTGGTATATAAAGCAACAAAGTATACTCTTGAGCACCCTCAAGACGTACGTGAATATGAGCTAGGGGGTCAGTAAAATCGTGTGAGACATGTTTGTAAAATTCGTTATACTCTTCTTCTTTAATTTCACTTTTAGGGCGAATCCAAAGAGCAGTAGCTTTATTTACTGTCTCCCACTCTGGTACTTTTACTTTCTCTTCAGCCTTCTCTTCACCTTCCTTAACAACTTCACCTTCAACTTCAGAAGTATCATCTGCCATATCTGGCATATCTGGCATTTCTGGTTTGAGCATCATAATAGGCCAAGATACATGGTCAGAGAATTTCCGTACTATTGAACGTAAACGGAAATCTTCTAAAAATTCTTTTTGGTCATCATTAACATGAAGAATAACATCTGTTCCACGTTGCTCTTTTTCAACTTGCTCTAGAGTATATTTTCCATCTCCGGCTGACTCCCAACATACACCTTGGTCGGCAGATGTTCCTGCTTTACGTGTGATAAGGGTTACTTTATCGGCAACAATAAAAGATGAGTAAAAACCAACACCAAATTGACCAATTAAATTAGAGTCTTTGGCTTGATCTCCAGTTAAAGATTTAAGAAACTCTTTAGTACCTGACTTTGCGATAGTTCCTATATTATTAACTACATCATCTTTTTCCATTCCGATGCCGTTATCGCTTATGGTAACTGTACCAGCTTCGGTATCTACTGTGACACGTATGCAAAGGTCAGCATCACCACCGTAAAGATCATTATTTGAGAGAGCTTCAAACCGCAATTTATCCAATGCATCGGACGAATTAGATATCAACTCACGAAGAAATATCTCTTTATTGCTATACAAAGAGTGAATCATTAAGTCCAACAACTGCCGGACCTCTGTTTGAAATACTAGTGTTTCCTTCTTCTCAGCCTTACTCATGGTAGCCATCAACCTCAATAGTAATAAGTATTTATGCAATTAACCCAGAAAGCTATAAAATATATTCATCCAGGTTACCTGCGGTAGATATGGTTATTTAAACAGCAAACCGCAAGTTTTTTTATAGGCTTTCTATATTTTTTAGATAAAAAAGTACCAAAAAAATTTTTTTTGGTAGCTTAGATATTTTAAAAAATTCTGCTATTATCCCTTAAAGATTTGGTTCACAAAGATTTTTTATTACGTGTATGGTACAAACACATATATATAACCTATAGAAATTACTTTGTGGATCAAAGATTAAGCCAGAATTCCTGTAATTCATCAAATATCTGGGTATAATGCAACCTGTAGATTTAATATAATAAAAAAACAAGGGGATGGTCATCATGAAATTCATTAAACAAATACCGCTTTTCGCTCTGCTTCTAATACTATACAACATCGCTGCTTTTGCAGATTTTTTTCAGTCCAACTTTAACCTAGAATCTTTCGTGGCAAAATTCCCTCTTGCTTCTGGTTTGGTGTTTACAATAAATATGGGCGACCTGCTACTGCTTTCTGGTGTGGCCCTTCTTTATCTTGAACTGCTAAAATCAACTAGAACCACAAAACCATATCTACTAGAACATATGCTATCGATGTTGGTTTTTTTAATATTTTTAGTTGAATTTTTCATGGTCCCACAAGCCGGAACCATGGTCTTTTTACTTTTGACTATTATGTCACTTCTAGATGTTCTTGGTGGCTTTACTGTAACCATTTCACGTCATGTGGTGCTGCCAGGAACCGCTGCAGCTTTAGCAGTTGCAGCAGCAGAAGCTACACCATCCCCAGCTCCTGTTGAAGAAGAACAATACACATCCCCTGTTGAAGAAGAAAAATATACCCCTCCTGTAGAAGAAGAACAGTACACTACCCCTGTTGTGGACGAACCACAAACAGAAGCAATAGAAAATAATGAAGAGTTTTTAGATGATAGTGAAAAGAATAAAGAGCTTGAAGAAGAAACTACAGAAGTGAAAAATACAGATATTAAGCCTTAATAGGCGAGATGGCAGTTTGCATAAATATAGATTATGCAAACTGCCTATCTTCCATACTAAGTAAAAGACATATCTATTTTGTTTCAGACAAACAACCCACCATTGAGTCACCAATTGCCATCATTGTATTAAAATAGTGTTCCTTCCCCGGCTTAAAACTACTGCCTAGAGGATCAATATTAGCAGTTTTTATTTTATTGTTACCTATAATTGATCTAATTATAGATGAGCTAAATTGTGGCTCTTGAAATATACATTGCACTTCATATTTTTGTAATGCATTGCGTACTTCCCTTATCCGTCTAGCACCAGGACGGTGCTCAGGTGATGGGGTAACTGCCGATACTGATGTTAGATTATACTGTTTTTCAAAATATTGAAAACCATCATGAAAAACCATATAGGGAATATCTTTTACAGGAGATAAATTTCTTTTAAGATCCTTATCTAAGCTATCAAGACGCTTTAACATATGTTTTTTTTGTTGAAGGTAAAATATACTGTTTTCAGGATCTACCTTTATAAGAGCCTCTGCCATTGCCCCAACCATGGCCTTTGCGTTTAAGGGGTTTAACCAAACATGCATATCATTTGATGAATCTTCATGCTCATGTTCATGGTGATGACCATCACTATCACGAATTGGCAAAAGAGTAATATTTGCCACCTTACTTAGAGAGATAACCTGGCCTTTATTGTGTTGATTACGTAGAGGTTTAGTGAGAAAAACTTCTAAATCTTCACCAACCCAAAAGATTAAATCTGCCTCTTGTATCGCCCTGGCATCTGATGGACGTAGTGCATAAGAGTGGGGAGAGCTACCGTTTTTAACCAATAGGTGGGCTTCAGACTCTTTTTTCATAAGCCCTGAAACTAAGGAGTGAAGTGGTGCGATAGAGGCAACCACTCTTACATTCTCTCTAGCGACCCCATGGTTTATATAACTGAAAAGCAGAGTTGTAATGACAGAACAGAACAAAAAAAATTTATAAAAACCCATAATTCCCTGAATAATATTAGCACATTAAAAAATGAAATGTTATTATGTTACATAAACATTAACGGTAGTAGCATTAATATGTCAATTAAAAACAAGTTATAACACTAAGGGATAGTTTTCATGGAGCAAGAGAATTTCCATTTTTCAGACCATAATCACGAAAACTGCAAATCAGCTATCATTAAAACAGCCGAAAAACGTTGCGAAGAAAATGGAGTCCGCTTTACCAGACAGAGACGTATGGTATTAGAAATTTTGGCTGAGAGCCATCAAGCAATTGGAGCTTATGATATTTTAGAGCGTTTTAAGCCCAACGCTAAATCTCGTACTGCTCCAGTTACCATTTATCGCGCACTTGATTTTTTAATTGAGAATAACCTTGCCCACCGTTTAAGCAGCCTTAACGCTTTTGTCGCCTGCTCTACTACTCATAACGGTCTTGATGCTCAGTTTTTAGTATGTAAAAAGTGCCAATATGTTGCAGAGTTATCTACCAATTCACTACATAAAGCTATCCATAAAGAGGCTGAATCTGCTGAATTTACTGTTACCTCTCCAATGATTGAGATACGCGGTATCTGCTCTACATGTAAAAAGAGTTAACAATGAAGGCTAACCAAGTTCTTATTAAAGCAGAAAAAATAGGTCTCGATATAGATGGACATTCTCTATTATCAAACGTATCTATGGAGGTCAACCCTAAGGAGATAGTCTGTATAATTGGACCAAATGGAGCTGGTAAAACCACTCTTATTCGCCTTTTAATGGGTTTAGAAACTATTAGTAGTGGTAATATTATACGCAGAAAAGGGCTGAAAATTGGTTATGTTCCTCAAAAACTACCTATTGACCCAACCCTGCCCATGCCAGTACATCGCCTGATGACTCTTACCATTAATAAACCAAAAGAACAGATAACAGCAGCATTGCGAGAAACAGGTATAGAACACCTAATAGATGCCCAAGCTTGCACGCTATCTGGCGGAGAGTTTCAACGGGTGTTATTAGCTCGTGCTCTACTAAGAGAACCCCACCTGTTAGTTTTAGATGAACCAGTACAAGGAGTTGACTTTGCTGGCGAAGCTGAACTTTATGAGTTAATAAATAAAATACGCGATAACTACGGTTGTGGGGTTCTGCTTATATCCCACGATCTACATGTAGTTATGGCAGCAACTGACCGGGTGATCTGTCTAAATGGCCATGTCTGTTGTGCAGGCTCACCTGAGACCGTAAGCCGCCACCCAGAATTTGCCCAGCTTCTTGGCGGTACATCTTCCAAGGCCTACGCAATATATTCCCACCACCATAGCCATAATCACAGCTTATCTGGAAAGATCCTCAATAAAGAAGATGAGATAAAACACCAGAATAAACTAAAAAACAAACATGATACAAAAAAAGGTTGTAATCATGATAATTGATGATTTTTTCTGGCGAGCAATTTTAGCTGGTGTTGGGGTTGCATTTGCAACAGGACCAATGGGCTGTTTTATGGTCTGGAGGCAGATGTCCTATTTTGGTGAAACCATGGCCCACTCTGCTCTTTTGGGTGTTGCACTGGCATTTTTATTTGAAATTGATCTCACAATTGGGGTTATTATTGTCACCACATTAATAGCCTTACTACTTGCTAGCATGCAGCAAAACCGTATGATATCTAACGATACACTTCTAGGTATTTTGTCCCATTCATCACTATCAATAGGCTTGATAACCATAAGCTTAATGGCATGGTTAAGGGTTGACCTTTTGGCTTATTTGTTTGGGGATATTTTAGCTGTAACAGGTGAAGACCTTATTTGGATTTATAGTGGTGCAGTAGTTTGTTTAACTATACTGGCAACTATATGGAGACCACTTTTAGCAGTTACTGTTCATGAAGAGCTAGCAATTGCAGAGGGGGTTAACTCTAAATTAGTAAGGGTAACATATATGCTTTTACTGGCTTTTATGATAGCAGTTGCCATGAAAATTGTGGGGATATTATTAATAACATCTCTGTTAATAATACCAGCGGCAACTGCTCGTAGGTTTGTGGCGACACCAGAGCAAATGGCTATTTTTGCTGCTTTTGTTGGTTGTTTAGCTGTGGGAATTGGCCTTGCTGGGTCGCTATCTTTTGATACACCATCGGGACCATCGATTGTAGTTGGGGCCACGATTCTTTTTGCCTTGAGTAATTTGCTTAAACCAAAACAGAATAGAAAATCGTGTAAAACGAAATTATAACAATGGACACAATGCTAGGTTTTTTTACGTCGTCGCCAAAAAAATATTTTACCACAAGCCTCACAAATTTTAATATTACTTAGAAGATAAGCAACCCCCATAACACCAAACAGAGGCACTATTATTCTTGAAGCAGCAATAACTGGTCCTAAACGACTATCAGCACGGATTAGATCATCAACATCACTCATACCAAATGCGGTAATTCCAGCAATAATCAGCCCGCTGATGATTATGAGTACAAAATTGCGAAACATCGGTTTTTTGATATGGGCCACAATCTATACCTCCGTTTTAATTTAGTACCAAGCCAGACCCACTAAACAACACCCTTAATAAGCATAATTTAGCTAGTGGCAAATGTAATCTACTGTTGAAAATCTGTTACAAATTATTACTCAACCCTACACTATATATTTAGATATAACCAGTGGTAGGATTTCACATATACCTTTAATTTAGTTGATTAGGTTGTTACGATCATGGTTACATGAAAAAAAACCCAATTAAAATGGCTATTAAAAGCCGTCCACCACCTGTCATTGCCCTTTTTTTAACCGGGATAATAATCGCTATCCTGGCTGTATCACCCCAAAGCGACATGTACCGCACCACACTTTGTGGGGCTGCTGTTTTTGTTGCAACTTGGGGATGTTGGCAACGCTGGCTACTAAATAAATTATTATTTACTGCAATAACCCCAACAGTTGCGGGGTTGCTTCTTGGTTTACTTTCTACATTTTGGCACTACAACCAAATTGAAACCCAAAAAACAGAAACATCATACCAGAATGATATATCCAATAAAACAAAATATATTAATAAAAGTTGGAAACAGTTAAATGGAGTAGTCGTAGATAGGGAAGATCGCTTTGATTCTACCAGAATATGGATTACAGATGCTTATATGCCTAACAACAGTTGGCTGAGTTCTGGTTTAGTACAGATAACTGTTTACAAAAAAACTGTATCAGCTCTTCCTGGGGACACAGTATCATTTGCTGCTAAGGTTTTTACCCCAAAATCATTTAAGGTTCCTGGGGCATTTGATTATGAAAAATTTTTACAAAATAAAGGTATAGTCGCTACTGGTTATGCAAAAGATCCTGTAAATCCAACTAAGACTACAGATAAATATATTATAAATCGAGCTCGACAAAAAATATCAAACTGGATAAGCGTTAATATAAAACCAGAAAATCAAGGGTTGGTAGAAGCACTATTAGTAGGAAAAAGAGGCAGAATAGAACCTGCGGTTAAAGAGGCCCTGTTAGTATCTGGAACATTCCATTTAATAGCTATATCAGGGCTTCACTTAGGTTTAGTAGCTGGGTGGAGCTTTTTTGTTCTGCGTTTTTTAATTACTCTTATTCCAGCTTATTCCATTGCCAATGACTCTAAACGCCCCGCAGCTTTAATTACTCTGTTGCCACTTATTACTTATGCATCTTTGGCTGGCTGGTCTCTATCAACACAAAGAGCAACAATTATGGTAGGCCTTTACCTGATTGCTGTTACTGTTGGCAGAGGTAGAGACGGCTTTCAAGCTTTAATGCTTGCTGCTGTTATTTTATTGTTATGGCATCCATACGAACTATTTCAAGCTGGCTTTCAACTCTCTTTTATTGCTGTAACAGCACTTTTAGCAAGCTGGCCCATAATAAAAAAATATTCGCATGTTGAGGTTGAAAAACCAAATACCATAATAAAACCAACAACAAGTTATCTTATGTTTTCAAGTAAAACTCATAAATGGAAACAAAAAATCATCAGCTTGTTACTGGTAACTCTGTTTATGCAGTTAGTAACACTACCTGTAGTTACATACCACTTTCACCGCTTAACTCCATATGGCCTTATTGGCAACTTGCTTGCTATCCCTTGGGTTTCTTTTCTTAGCGCACCACTTGGTATTCTTGCACTAATAGGTAAATTTATACATCCCGATATTGGTCATTGGTTTCTGACTGCTATGAGTGCCAGCTTAGAACAACTTATAAATTTTATAAATTGGGTAGCTCAGCTACCATTTGCTTGGCAAAGATCTTGTGGACCATCTTTGGCAGGGTTTGGAATTGCAACTGCTGGTCTTGCTTGGGCTGCTATGCTAGACAACAAGCGTAATAAAATTTTGGTTGCACTATTAGCAATTTTGGCACTTCTACTGCCAAAACCAACAGCTGCCCCTGAAGGATGGTTACATATTGCAGTTTTAGATGTTGGACAAGCCCAATCTAT
Organism: Magnetococcales bacterium; assembly: GCA_015231305.1. Lineage (GTDB taxonomy): Bacteria > Pseudomonadota > Magnetococcia > Magnetococcales > JADFYX01. The sequence continues at coordinate 13,906 of JADGBW010000060.1, forward strand.
AGCGATTCGAAGCCCAAGTGGTGATTGGTCCATTCTTGATGCTGGAGGGATAGTAAATCCACGGTTTAATATAGGTGAGTCTGCTATTTCAGCATATCTTTGGCACCATGGAGTAGAAACTATTGAGAGGGTAATAATAAGTCACCCCCAAGCAGACCATATGGCAGGAGCTAAAAGGTTGCTGCGTAATTTTAATGTGCAAAACCTCTGGTTAGGCTATTTTCCAGAAGAGGAAATAAATAATATTAGCTACAGAAACCTTATATCTCAAGGCAACAAATCAGGTGTAAATATTAAGCGTTTTGATAGCTCTAGCACTATTCAAGATGACAGTTTGACTATACAGGTTCTACCCACTCTTATTGGCAACAATAAGACCAATATTAACAATAGATCTCTCACTATTATATTAACAATTGGCAATCAGAAGTTTCTATTACCAAGTGACATTCAAAAGGGTGGTGAAAAATGGCTTTTAAAACAAAATGCTATACCAGAAGTTACAATGACTGTAGCTCCACACCATGGCAGTAGAACATCTAGTACCCTACCCTTTATTAAAGCTGCAAACCCAGACCATGTTATATTTAGTGTCGGTAAAAATAATCGTTACCTGTTTCCCAACACTAAAATTGTTGAACGCTGGCAAAATTCCGGCGCACAACTGTGGCAAACTGATAGGAATGGAACCATAATTTTTCAAAGTAATGGAGAAGAATTAAAATTTAATTCGGTCGTAAAACACCAGGAACCATAAACCAATCACTTCTGGCTTCTGCTATTTTTTCTGGTGGGTGTATAGTAGAGCTGATTAATTCACGAAAGATAACCATTGCTTCTTCAAAGCTGGGTATATCAGAAACTAGGCTCTTTGAAACCTCTTGATCGTATATTTCATAACTATCTTTTTTTATAACAATTTGCAATGGATGCATAAACCTTTTCCTTGTTGATATTTTAACAAAAAACAGATATCAATAACCAAACATAATTTTATTAAATAATTACAGCGTTTATGTTATATTTATTTACTGCAACAGATCTTGCAGGAATGTTACAGCAATTTTTTAGCCAACTTGAAATAACAATTAAAAATAATTTTATACTCAAGTCGAAATTAACTATCGTCGATAAGGCTTTTAACATCCCTTGGACAAGGATGCTCTCAAAAGGCCCGGCGATCTATTTATAGTTGCCGGGCTTTTTTATTTTTTAGGTATCACATAATAATGAATAATGCTCCATCCCTTAATATAACAATAGTCGATGACAACCCTGTGGAACGGGCATTGTTGGCTGGATTATTAAAAAAAATAAAACCATGGAAAATGGTTATAACCTCCTATTCCTCAGGTGCAGAACTACTGCAAGGCATTACCACAAACCCTATTGATGTAGCATTCGTTGATTTTAGACTGCGGGGAGAGACTGGTACAGACCTTATTCGCACCCTTCGTGAACAAGGAAGCAATGCAGGTTTTGTTCTTTTTACAGGAACAAGTGGAGATGAGGCTTTAATAGAAGCGCTACGCTCAGGTGCTGATGATTACATTAGAAAAACTGAACTATCTATTGATTCACTAAGCCGGGTATTACGCCATACCCTAGAAAAAATTGATAGCACAAGAGCTTTAGAAGAGGCTTTAGAGGCAGTTAGTGCATCTAAACTCTATTTAGAAGAACGTGTTAAGGCCAGAACCAAAGAACTTCAAGAGGCACAAGAGAGGTTAAACACTATAACATCAACAGCTCATGATCCAATTATTATGTTAGATCAAGACGCTAAAGTAATTTTTTGGAATCCAGCTGCGGAAAAGCTTTTCGGATATACCCAAAAAACAATAATGGGTAAAAAGGTGTTCTGCCTTTTACCAGAGTCAAACTTTAGAGAAAAACTAATTAAAAGCTTTGCCAACTATAGCACAACTGGTGAAGGCACTATGGTTGGTGAAACAAGTGAATTTACAGTTATAAGCAAAGATAAGAAAACATTTTTTGTCTGGGCATCTATATCACCAATCAAAACTCCAGATGGATTTCACACAGTTGTTATTCCACGAGACATCACCCTTCGTAGACAGAATGAACAGGCTTTAAAGAGAGCAAAAGAAGAAGCCGAAGGAGCCACACGCTTAAAGGATAAGTTTGTTTCACTAGTTGCCCATGATCTAAGGGGACCATTTACTACTATTTTGGGTTTTATCCAGCTTATAGAAAAAGATAAAAAGAATCCTCTTTCTAAAAAACAGAAAGGGTACATGCGCTGGGTATTAGAAAGCAGTGAAAAAATGCTGCGTATGATCAATGAAATTCTTAATATCAGCCGTTTAAAAACTGGCAAAATCATACCTAAATTTCGTTTTGTAGATGCAAAAACTATCTGCGACAAACATATTGGAAACCTTACCCCTCTCATAAAGAAAAAAGGCATTAAATTAACAAATGATATGCCTGAAGACCTTCGCCTATATGCTGATCCAGATCTTTTTGGTGAGGTTATCCATAATCTACTCTCTAATGCAGTTAAATTCACCAAAAAAGGCGATACAATCAGCATTCACCTACCCAAAGGAGAGAAAACTGCTGTCGCAGTAAAAGATAGTGGCATTGGCATACGTAAAAAGCGTTTAGCAAAACTTTTCGACCTTGAAGAAAAAACCTCAACCACAGGTACTGACGGTGAGCATGGCACAGGATTTGGCCTACCATTTAGTCAAGACCTAATGAAGGCCCATAAAGGAAAGCTGTATGTAGAATCTAAGGAGGGAGAAGGAAGCACCTTTATAGCTAGCTTGCCAGAGGTATTACCAAGGGTACTAGTTATAGAAGATGGTTCAGACATAAGGAACCTCCTTAAAGCTGGGTCGTGCATGAAGCGAATTATTGTTGATGAAGCCAAAAATGGTGTTACTGGCTTAAAAATGCTCGCAAAAGAAAAATACCATCTAATTATATGTGATGTTCAGATGGCAAAAATGGACGGTTTCGAATTTTTAGGTTTTGTTCGTGGAGACCCAAAAACTAAAAAAACGCCTACCATCCTACTTACCTCTGACCAATCCATTGGAACAAGAGAAAAAGCCTTCCAAAGCGGTGCAGATGATTTCCTTACCAAGCCAATAAAAGCCCAGGAATTTATACCGCGAATCAGAAGGGTTTTAGGGTAGAATATCGCTTAAAAATATAGCCAAATATATAGCTTTTTTTAACAAAGGCTCCAAAAGTCAAATAAATAACATTCTGGCAAATTAAAAAATAATTTCTATAACAAAAGGCTAACTAGCAATGTTATTAAGCTTAACTGCCAAAAGATACTTCAACAAACTATCTATAATTTTGGAGTACTCATTGTTATAGAGTAAAGTGAAAGAGCCTAAGCAAAAAAAATATTCTAAACATGGTTGAGGCTAACATTATTATGTAGCTACTTCTCGCTAGTAGTAAGAAGTAGCTACAAATTAACCCAACAAATTTAAGGTGTCATGTTACGGAAATTACGTATTGGTTGTTGCATCATACCCAAGGCTGGAGTCATTCCTCTATCCATGCTGGATATATGATTTGTCATACGGCCAACATTTGAACTCATCCATTTAACATTATTGGTCATTACCAAGACATCGGCTGTCATTTGACCCATGCTAGACGACATATTGTGCATGTCATAGGCCATACCAGACATATTATTATCCATACTTGACATGTTTTTACTCATACCACCCATAGATTTTGTCATACTGCTAATATCTGTGCTCATACCATACATGTTCCCATCCATGCTGTTCATGTTTACAGACATTCCGCCCATACTCTTTCTCATGGCTACCATCTGGTCTGTCATAATGGTCATTTTCTCTGCCATAGTGTTCATATCTTTATAAAATGCAAACACAACATAGCCCATCACCAAACCTACAACTACAATACCCACCATACCTAAATGGGTTAGCTTTTCATGGCGACGTGTTTTAGTCTCTTCACGTTTTTGTTGGTTCTGCTGCATACGTCGCAGACGACGTGAGACCTCTTGTTCTCTCTTTAGGTCCACTACCCTCATCTCTGCAAAACCCTCTCTAAGAACATCAATGAGTTTTTCCATATTTTCATCTGCCATGAATTCACCTTTAGTTTACTATTAGTAGATATAAATAAATTAATATTTCATAAAAAATGGTAAATTAAACAACCATTAAATATAGCTTTGATACAAAAGTTACGATAACCAGCATCTATTTAGCAAATAGTTATTTAATTTTCAGTGAAAATATCTAAAGGAATTTAGTGTGTAAAAAAACTGTCTACTATGAAAAACTGTTGATAAAGCCATTTTTATATAGATTTATATTTTTTAAATATTGAAGTACCGAAGATGTTAATTTTGGCGATTCAAATAGCGTACCTATTGGCAGTAGATAGTATGAACTCCAATTATAGTACAATAATTTTTTGCTATAACATTAATTTGACCTTCAAGTTTTCAACCTTTTTTATTAAGATAAAAATCAATCTCATGAGACACCTCCCAACCACTATTCTACTTCTTATCATTTTCCAAATAGCTCAATAAATGGTATATCCTTAGATAAAAGTTAAGAAAAATTCACAGAATATTTAAAAACATGGAAACTGCTATAATGAATGATAATGCTTCATCACAACCAGACAAAATATTGCAAACACAACTTACTGTTGATGAAGCGTACATCCAAGCACTTGACCATTTTAACTCAAATCGCTTAATTGAAGCCGACAAACTTTGTACTGCCATTATTCAAGTAATCCCTAACCATATTGATGCGATTAATTTACTGGGTGGAATTGCACAAAATTGCAACCATCATGAGCTAGCAATTGAGTTGTTTCAAAAAGCTATAGCAATTGATAACAAGATAGCAGCTCTATATTACAATTTAGGAATATCTCTTCAATCTATAGGGAAAATAGACGAAACAGTTAATGCATTAAAGCTGGCTATAGAAATTAACCCTAAATATTCAGAGGCATATAGCAGCCTTGGCAATGCCCTCACTAAACAAGGCAAACTAGATGAAGCAATTTTAATTTTAAATAATGCATTATCTATAAAACATGATCTGGCAGAAGCACACTGCAATTTGGGTAATGCTTTGCAAGAATCTGGAAGATATGAAGAAGCAGTTAATAGCTACCAGCAAGCAATAGCAATAAACCCTAAAATCCATGAAGCTCACAGCAACCTTGGTAATACATTGCGAATCATAGGAAAACATCGTGAAGCAATTGCAAGTTGTAAAACAGCTATCTCAATTTTACCTACTTTTGAAGAAGCCTATAATAACCTTGCTTTTGCCTTACAAGAACAAGGCAGTTTTGAAGAGGCAGTAACAAACTATAAAAAAGCTATTACCATTCAACCAAACTATGTACATGCTCATAGCACTCTTATTTTATGTCTGGACTTGTTTTCAGATGTAAAATCAGACCTCCCTATTAAAGAACGTGAAAATTGGTCTAAACAACATGCAGATCCATTAATAAGTAGTTGGTCAGATTTTACAAACAACCCAATCCCAGATAGACTTTTACGTATTGGTTATGTTGGTGCTGACTTTAAACAACATTCTGCAGCACACATATTTTCACCAATGCTGATGTATCATAACCCTAATGAATTTCAAATATTTTGCTATGCAGGAAATGTTAAAGAAGATGAAATGACTGCAAAGTTCAAGAAAAGATCAACTGTATGGCGCTATACATCTAAAATTGACGATAATTCCTTATCTGAAATAATTAGAAATGATAAAATAGATATCCTTGTAGACCTTGCTGGTCACACTCCTGGCAACCGCTTATTAACATTTGCTAGAAAACCTGCACCAATACAGATAACAGCTTGGGGTTATCCTCTTGGAACAGGAATGAAAGCAATGGATTATCTGTTTGCTGATCCAGTTTTTATTCCATCAGATGTGAGATGTGAATATAAAGAGCAGGTCGTTGATATTCCTTGTGTAATCCACCTTGGCTCTGATGCTATTTTTCCTGATGTAACATCGCCACCATCCTGCAATAATGGATATATAACATTTGGGGCGTTTAATCGCCTTGAAAAATACAACAACGAACTTTACTCTATATGGTCAGAGATACTACAACGAATCCCCTTATCTAAACTGTTAATAAAAACAGGAAAACTTGATATCCCATCTTTTAGGGAGAAGTTATACGCCATTTTCAAAATCCATGATATTGATTCAAAGCGACTTATTCTAATCGGTAACACCTCAAGACAAGACCATCTAAAAGCCCATGAGCAGATAGATATGATGTTAGACCCATTTCCTCACAATAGTGGCATGACATCTATGGAATCGTTACGTATGGGAGTTCCTGTGTTGAGTTGTGGGAACAAAATACGTTGTCCTGCTACTCAATCTATGTTGAATATATTAAATTTAAATGAATGGAACGCAAAAGACGAGAGAGAATACGTAGAAAAAGCTATACAATTTTCTAAAGATACCGACACCCTAAAAACTCTGCGCCATCAACTAAGAACAAAATTTGATGAATCAGCCTTGGGTAACTCTAAACTATACGCTCAAAAAGTAGAAGCCATCTATCGAGAGCTATGGATAAAATGGTGTAACAGGAAAAAATAATTTATCAAACTAAAAAATAAAGATGTCGAAAATATTAAAGGAAACAATACATAAGAAACATCTCAACTACCCCATTTAATAGCTGTACTAGTGTAAACCAAACCACCATATATAATCTTAAATCTGAAAAATATATAAATTAACTAACATATTATTTTTATAGAAATTTTAAAATTAACAACATGATCTACCGGGCAGGCTTTTATACAAGCTGTACAGCCTATACATTT
>JADGBW010000061.1 GCA_015231305.1 Magnetococcales bacterium
AGCCCCCGGCTAATCTATTAACCTACAAAGGAGAAAAACCAATAAGACGGTTTTTCTCCTTTGTAGGTATAGGACACTCCCAAAGCAAAAAAACCCCAAAAAAGTCGGGGTTTTTTTACTTTGGGAGTTAATAGACTCGCCGAGGCATTTTTTTAAATTCGACTTTACTGCAAAAGCAAAACCTTGGGCTTCTCCCAAACCCACCAGAGAAACGGTTCCTCTGAACCCCCACTAGTTAAAAGCCTTTTTTAATCATATTTTTTAAGAATATAATACTGCTGAGCAATAGACAATACATTGTTAAGCAACCAATACAACACCAAGCCCGCAGGGAACGTCATAAACATAAATGTAAAAATCAACGGCAAAAACATCATTATTTTCGCCTGAATTGGATCAGCCGGAGTCGGGTTTAATTTCGATTGTAAAAACATAGATGCACCCATTAATATCGGCAGTACATAATATGGGTCCATAGCCGAAAGATCGTTTATCCACAACATAAACGGTGCATGACGCATTTCTACAGATAAAAACAGAACCTTATACAGTGCAAAAAATACCGGAATCTGTACAATCATAGGTAGACAACCACCCAACGGATTAACCTTGTTGGTCTGGTAAAGCTTCATCATATCTTCGTTTAAAGCTTTTTTGTTATCCCCATGCTTGACCTTTAACTCCTCAATTTTTGGCTGAAGTTTTTTCATGGCATTCATAGAGACATAGCTCTTGTTAGCCAATGGAAATAACAATATCTTAATGCCAATAGTCAGAAGAATAATGGCAACACCAAAATTATGAAAAAACCTGTTTAAAAATAAGAGTACCTGAACAATTGGCTCTGCTAAAAAATGAAACCAACCATAATCAATAGCACGATGTAAATTAAGGTTATGACTCTCAAGAGTCTTAACCTCCTTAGGGCCAATATACATACGTGTTGAAACAGCTACTTCGCTGCCAGCACCTAAAACCTCTTTGTTGGAAACCGTACCAGCACGATGAGCTGGAACGTCATAATCGAAATAGAAATTTTTATTATTTGTACTAGTAGGAGGTATTAAAGCTGCAAGAAAAAATTTATCACTTATGCCGACCCAACCAGATACAGCTTTTTGGCGTTGGTCCATCTCTTTTAATTCATCGTATTCATGCTGCACACGAGTATCATTTAAAAAGCCCATCGGCCCTTCAAAATCTGCAATAGCTAATGCCTGCTCGCCCTCTTTATTGGAAGGCTCAACCCTAACAAACTGCGCATAATGATAAAACTCAAATGCTTTTTGGCTTGTATTTTTAATTCTGTCAGTAACAGTAAATAGGTAAGAATCTTTGGTAAATGAGTAGATTTTCTCAAAAGATACGCCCTGACCATTGTTCCAACTCAAACGTAAATCACCACCATCAACAATTCTATCGTTGCCCTCTAGTTTCCACATGGTATCACGTGTTGGAGCAACAAAACCTGCCGAACCTAAAAAGCCTGACTCTGCAAAGAAAAATTCTCGGGCATCTTGGTCTAAGTAGTTAATAGGTTGGCCTTCAGGTGGAAGCGCATCTAAATGCTTTAAAAATGATAGATTAGCAATTCGGCCACCAGCTTGGGCTATTTCACCCCTAACTACGCCATCTTCAAATTTAAACCTTTTACCAAGGCCAGCTTTTATAACAGCAGTGCTAACTGCTGGGGCTGCTTCTTGAGCCACAGGCCCATTTGGTCCTTTTCCAACCCTAACCCCATCGACGTTACTTGGCAGTGGCCCTGTATCAGCCTGCTTACTACCAGCATCTTCTAGGGGTAGCTCCATCTGCTGTTCCATTGGAACAGGTGGATAATAGGTGTCCATTAAGTATTGATAAGACACCAGCAAAATAAATGACAAGCTGATGGCCAGAATAGTACGCTGATCCATGAGATTTCCTAGGTTTTGATTTTTTCGGGAACGGGATCTACTCCACCGGGATGGAAAGGATGACATTTTGCTAAACGACGCATTGCAAGCCAACTGCCCTTTAACGCGCCATAATCTGTAACAGCCTCCGCTGCATATTCAGAACAGCTGGGATAAAATCTACAACTGCGTGGCAGCATCGGTGAGATACAATAGCGATAACACTTTATTATTGCTAAAATTACAGGTTTCACTCAGCTTCTCATTAAATTTGGCCCTAAATATTGGTACATATTGGTACCTCATAGGACTTAAAAAGTTTAGTTAAACTTTTTGTTAACTCAAGCGGGCTGACTCTACCAGCACGAGGTCGCGCAATAACTACACATTCAAAAGAAGGAGCAAGCCGGGATCTGTACTGCCGGAAAAACTCCCGGATACCCCTTTTAATTCGATTTCGCACTACAGCATTGCCAACCTTCTTGCTAACTGTAATGCCCAACCTTGGCTCTTTGCTACCATTTTCTACTAAAACAAATAGTAAAAAATGGGGTGAAACACTTTTTTTAGCAGGTCGACCGGTTACACGACGATAACCAGCAGAGGTTAATATTCGGGCTGATTTTGGAAAACTATTAACCCGACTAACCTGCTGTTTTTCAACCTTCAAAAGCCTACACTACCCTCGTATTGTATCCGAAAATTATGGGCAGAGACGCTTACGACCACGGGCACGACGACGAGATATCAGCTTGCGTCCAGCTCTTGTAGCCATACGAGAGCGAAAACCGTGGGTACGGTTACGACGAATTGTACTGGGTTGAAAAGTTCTTTTCACGTCTATTTCCTCACAAAAATCCCCGTGGCAAATGCCACAGTGGAGCCTGTTGTTAGTCAAAGTATCTAGCTACAAAATAAAAAATATAATTAGTAACTAGATGAAAAACGGTTAATTCTGAATCAATAATGGCCTGCCGTCAAGCAACTTTCCGATAATTACAGTAAAAAATCGGCTAAGCCTATTTATAATACTAAGAAAAACTATAGAGCATTGGAAACTAAATATGCTGGCTTACCAACTATTGCTGTGGAGGCTTTTTCTTTTTTACTCCACGGACTTTACGGCGGAAAAGATCAGCTTTACGACTAACTATACGATCAGTAAATAGCTTGCCATCAAGGTGATCCATCTCGTGTTGTAATACTCGTGCTTCAAAATCTGTCATAGAGAGCGCGTGCTCTTTACCATGGCGATCTTGAAACTGTACTGTCACATCAACAGCACGCATCACATTGCCAGTATAATCAGGCAGTGAGAGACAACCCTCACGAGCCACTTCCATACCGCTCCAATTTAAAATCACCGGATTAATTACCACAAGTTGCCCGTGGTTATTTTCCTGAGGTTTTCTGGCTAAAGAACAATCCATTAAGACCATGCGGATTTTGTTACCAGTTTGAGGGGCAGCAACTCCAACACATGCAGGTCCAGCATGCATAGTATCGATTAAATCATCAATGTACTGTTGCAGTTGAGAATCGGCAAAATCAACTACCTCTTCACAAATACCTCGCAACCGCTCATCGGGGTAAATAAGAATGTCCAACACAGCCATGGGGATATCACATAAATAAAAAAACTTCTATAGTGGGTCCGATTGCACTACACGCAACGAGATTTCAACTTGCAACTCAACAGCCAGTTTATCTAACTCTTCTTGAATGGCCTCAATGTTGCTTGAATACTCTGTTTCTATGACCATAGTATAGATCGGTCGTTCAGGTGAACCAATGACTTGCGTGTATAAATCGCTTACATTTCCACCTGTCTTTTGAATAGCATTAGCTACACGAAAGACAATACCTGGCTGATCTGCGCCAAGAACGCTAATTATACATTCCCTTTCGGGTTGTGTTGGATTAGGATTCAGGTCAGAAGAGTAACCAATATCTTTGATATGGTGTTCAAGAGCCATTTCGTTGACGACTGGCATAAGTTTATTAGATAATTGCTCAGAAGAGAAACCTTCTGGGAAGCAGACTATCAACATTATTGTAAACTCCCCACCCAAACGGGTCATACTGGAGTCAGCAATATTGCAGCCTGTCTCAAAGAGGACTTTGGTCACCTGGGCAACTATACCGGGGCGATCATTACCGAAGATAGTTAGTAGAGCACAATGTTTCATAGATAGAATAATGCAAGAATTATTATAGTTTCGTCAAGGTAAAAATAGGGGTCTCATATCCTAAAATGAAAGCTTCGCCAAACAGAGAACAACAACTTTTTTTAATAACTGGTGGTGTCATCCTTCTGCTGATACTCGTTGTTGTCATCTTTAATATGGTCAGTTCACCATCTGAACTGGTCGAAGAAGAGGTGACAAAACGACCTATGGTCAAGCTAACTGACAGAATGGGCCGAACCGACAACTACCTAAAGAACAACTCTTCTGGTACTGCTGCTGTATTTAGCAACCATGCCAATAATGAGTTGAATTACGAAAAAATTAAAACCAAAACTGTTCTTAAGCCAGGTGAAAACCTTGACCCTCAAGACCAGCAATCAGACGAAGATATCTCCGAGCCAGGCCACGTTTTAGGTGGGCAAACCCCAGACGAAGAGTTACAGGGAGGCTGGAACCGTTCCCCTGCTGAGTTAGAAGCGATACGCAATGAAATTGCCTATAAAAAAGCTGAAGCTAAAAAACTAGCTGAGGCTAAAAAACTAAGAGAGGCTAATGAAAAGGCAAGACAGGCAGAGATTGCTAGTAAAAAAGCACTTATTGCTAGTAAAGAAGCTAAGCTAAAAGCAGAAGCAATGGCCCTAAAGGAGCCACCACCAACAAATATTGATTTTAGTAAAGCTATTGCTGATGCTCTAGCTAAACAAAAAAAGGCACAAGCTAAACAACAACCGGCACCTGTAATTGTAAAAAAACCAATCAGCAGAGTAGAGCCAACTCCTAGAAAAGCTCCTGTTAAAGTTGCACAGGCTGTTGCTAATGGTCTAACTCCTAGAAATGGTTACTCTATGCAGATAGCCTCGCTATCCAGTTCTGAGAGGTCACAAGCATTGCAAAACAAGCTGCGCTCTGTTATGTTTGAAGGTAAAAGAATGCCTGTATATCAAGAGGCTGCCAATGTCAGATCTAAAACTTACTACCGAGTTCGTATAGGCCCATTTTCTACAAGAACCAAAGCCGAAAGAGCTGGGCGGCTAATTGATGATAATTTGGGTATGAAAGGCCGTCTTATTAAACCTTATTAAGGTTATTAACTCTTGATCATCTTATTAGGTCATTGCATCTTTTTTTCTATCAAACCCGGATAATTCCCAACCCGGATACTTTTATTATCCGAGCTAAGTGCATATATGGCTAAGTTAGCAGTTACAGGCTTGCATCACCGATTTGGAAGACACAAAGTGTTGCGAGGTGTAGAGTTGAGCATGCACTCAGGAGAGTGTGTTGTACTTTTTGGTGATAACGGCTCTGGAAAATCAACACTTCTTACCCTTTTATCTACCCGTTTTGCCTTACAAAAAGGGCAATATATTTTAGATGGCTTAGACTCTCGCAGCCAGGGTGAAGAAATTCGTTCTAAATCGGTATTTATCAGTCATAACAGCCACTTATATGGTCACCTTACCCCTGTAGAAAATCTTCTTTTTTTTACCGAACTCAGGCAGTTGGACTGCTCTAAAGAGACAATTCGCAAAGCTATAGATAATGTAGGTCTCACCCGTTTTGCAGACCGCCCTAGTCGGTGGTTTTCTGCTGGTATGAAAAAACGGTTGACCCTAGCTCGAGTACTGCTAGCCAAACCCACACTATTACTTCTCGATGAGCCATATTCTGCACTTGATACTCAGGGGGTTACTTGGCTAAACAATATTTTAGCAGATTTCTTAAGCAACAGTGGCATGATTATCATGGCTAGCCACGACCCCCAACGAGTCGCAGCTCTTAGCCATACACCATTATTTTTAAAAAAAGGTCAGCTTTCTACGAAAAAGGAGGCTTTATCTTGTTAAAAGCTGCCTACAGAATCGCCTGGAAGGATATGGTAGGAGACCTGCGCAGACGTTCGTCTCTTTCGTCCATGCTTTTTTTTTCCATTGCGGTTTTGGTGGTTTTTCAAGCAGCTTTTGAACCTGACCGCCAAGCTGCTGTCAAACTTCTACCGGGTTTGGTTTGGGCTACTATGCTATTTACCAGCCTAATGGGTTTAGGTAGGGTGTTTCAAGCAGAGGAGGAGAATGGTGCTTTTGAGGGTTTGTTGTTGGCTTCTGTACCTCGTGGCATAATTTTTCTCGGCAAATGGATGGGGAACCTTTTATTAACCCTGTTGGTTCAGGCCATGATTTTACCGTTGACCATGATTCTTTTCAACGTTGACGCATGGCATGTTATACATCATATTTTTGGGGTGTTGGTCTTAGGTATTTTAGGCTTGACCGGGTTAGGAGTTTTACTTGCTGCCATGACCCAAGCAGCAAGATCACGCGAGACATTGTTAGCCTTGCTTCTACTGCCATTGGTTGCTCCATTGTTAATTGCAGGGGTACAAGCCACAGCAGGGGTAATGGAGGTAGATGGTCAACCTTGGCCGTGGATCAAACTTCTACTGATTTTTGATACAGTTTATCTAGCCTTAGCCCCTTGGGGTTTCTCTTGGCTAGTTGAGGAGTAGTGAGAAAAGATGAATCTGTTAGCACGCATACAACGCCCTTTAGGGTTTATGACCTTATTATGGTTAGGGGTTGGCCTTTGGATGGTTTTTCAAGCTCCACTAGATTTTCAACAGGGTAACTCAGTAAGAATACTCTATGCCCATGTAACATCGGCTAAAATGTCTCTTTTTTGCTATATTTTACTTACTATAACTAGCATCACATATTTGATTAAAAAAAGTGAAACAGCAGACATTATATCTGAAGCAACAGTTCCGGTTGGTGCAGCTTTTACAGCAGTGACCCTTGCTTCTGGTTCAATATGGGGCAAACCCATGTGGGGTACATGGTGGGCTTGGGATGCTCGTCTTACATCTATGTTGGTACTATTAATTATATATATGGGTTTGATGGCATTAAGAAGCTCCTTAGATGAACCCCTAAAAGCAGCACGGGCAACGGCTATTTTAGCTATTATAGGTGCGGTTGACCTACCTATTATTCATTATTCTGTAGTTTGGTGGCGCACTCTACATCAACCAGCATCGTTTGGAGGCTCCTCTGGCAACCCTTCCATAGGAGGGGATCTGCTGCCGCCACTATTGGTTATGGCTATTGCTTTTATATTTCTAGGTGCTTATTTGGTTGTTGTAAAGGCTCAAGAAATTGCTGCCTTAAGAAAGTTGGAAGCATTGGATATCGAAAGGATGGAACAAGATGATTGATTACACACCCTACGTTATTGCTGTTTATGGTATTGCAACATTGGTTTATGGAACACTTACTCTTAAGTGGCAACGGGGTCTTAAGCGAGCTCAACAACAGTTAAGAGAGCATGAAACCTCATGAACAAAAAAAAGCAAAAACGGATATTTCTAATACTTACTGTTCTAATTGTTGGTGGAGCTTTGTTATCGTTGGTGTTCTCCTCATTTACAGGATCATTGGTCTATTTTTATACTCCAACAGAAATATTACAAAAAAGCGAAAGCCTAAACGGCAAAACAGTACGTATAGGTGGTATGGTACAAGAGGGTTCGTTGGTAAAAGAAGAAGGAACCCTAAAAATACGCTTTTTGGTTACAGACGGGGAAAAATTATTTCCTGTACGATATGACGGTATGCTGCCAGATCTTTTCCGAGAGGGGCAAGGTGTGATTGTTGAAGGGGAGTGGCATGGTGGTCAAGATTTTATAGCGAAGAGTATACTTGCTAAACATTCTGAAGATTATATGCCGGTAGAGATGAGTGAAGAGGGTATTGCTAATGCTAAGAAGTCTATTTTAAAATCTTTGCAGTAGGACAAAACCGTTGATGGCTCTGTCTCCAAACCACTGCTGGAGGCCTTAATAGCCAACAAAACCTGCAAATTTTTTTATTTATTTTTTAATTAGTTGGTAGTCCGAGGTGTTTTTGTGTGGATTGAAATTGCCCATTTTTCTGCCCTTTTAGCTATTGTTTTAACGATATTACAGATTGTTTCTTCACTGTATGGGGTAACTAGCAACAATAATGCTTGGATACGAGTTGGCAGACATTCTGCCATTGTTGTAGCTTTGCTTTTAACCGTATCTACAGTGGGTTTGATAAACTCCTTTTTAAATCATGACTTTTCTGTACTCTATGTTGCAAAGCACGCTTCGTTAGATCTGCCTATATTTTATTTAGCCACTGCTATGTGGGGTGGGCATGAGGGTTCTTTGTTACTTTGGGCGTGGCTTTTATCAGTTTATATAGGTGTGGCAGCATGGCGACACTGGAAGACCCACCCAGTATCAATGCCATATGTATTAGCTATATTGGGTGCTTTGCTGCTGGGCTTTCTTCTGTTGGTGCTGTTTCTATCATCTCCGTTTGAACGACTAATTCCTCCTCCTTTTGACGGCAAAGATTTAAACCCCCTATTACAAGATCCTGGCATGGTGTTTCATCCCCCATTTCTCTATATGGGCTATGTTGGCTTTGCTATTCCCTATGCCTTTGCGATGGCAGCATTAATTACAGGCAAAGCAGATGAAGAGTGGCTTGTAGCAACAAGAAGGTGGACGCTGTTTTCTTGGTCTATGTTAACAACAGGCATTGTTTTTGGGGCATATTGGGCCTATTACGAGCTTGGTTGGGGTGGTTATTGGGCCTGGGACCCTGTGGAGAACGCTTCGTTTATGCCGTGGCTGACAGCAACTGCATTTTTGCATTCAGTAATGGTGCAAGAACAGAGACAAATGTTTAAAACTTGGAACGTCTTTTTGGTAACAACGACATTTGCCTTGGCGATTTTAGGTACATTTTTAGTAAGGTCGGGTGTTTTATCATCTGTACACTCCTTTGCTTCGGACCCTGGACGAGGGGTCTATATTTTAGGCTTTATGACAGTATTGTTGTTTTTCTCGTTTGGTCTGCTAACCATGAAGTCAGAGCAATTAGAAACAGATATAAAACTTGAGAATCCTCTATCTAAAGAGTCAGCATTTTTATTTAACAACCTGTTTTTATTAATCGCGACACTAACTGTATTATTGGGAACTTTATACCCTTTAGCAGTTGAGACATGGTCTGACTCTAAGGTTTCAGTGGGAGCACCTTATTATAATGCGGTATTTATACCTATAATGTTGGGTATTTTATTTATGATGGGTATAGGCCCGGTTATTTCATGGCGAAAGGCTACGTTTAAGCAGTTAAAACGAGACTTAATGATACCGTTATTGGCCTCTATTGTTGCTGGTTTTGTCTCTTTTGCAATAGGTCTACATAATTTTTATGGTGTATGCACTGTAATAGTTATGGCATTTGTTATGTTTACCCATATTTTAGATACTCGCCGTAAGGTTCTTGCACGTATGAAAACAAGTGGTGCGGGTTCGGCTTTTAGGGCTTTTAACCAACTAATTAGTAGAAACAAGCGTCGTTATGGCGGCTTTATAGTGCATTTTGGTATTTTAGTAATGGCAGCCGGGTTTATAGGTTCGGGATTATTTCAGGAAGAGAAAAACCTATTTATGTCCCCAAAGGATCAAATTAGGGTTGGTTCATGGAATTTAACATTAGATTCTGTTGGTAAAGCGAGTAAATATAACTGGCAAGCGGTTGAAGCAGTTATCAAGGCTGATAATGATCGGGGTTTTTCTGTTGAGCTAAGACCCCAGAAGCGGGTTTATAATGAGACTTCTCAGCCGACGACAGAAGCTGCCATTCATACGACATGGTTTGAGGATATATATGTTGTATTGGGTGACCAAGTTAAAGAAAATGTTTGGTCTATCAGGGTATATCGTAACCCATTAATTGTTTGGGTTTGGGCTGGTGCGGGTATTATGGCATTAGGGGTTATGTTTGCCTTAATGCAAGGCCGTATTAGAAAGGAAAAAAAGCAATAAACATAAGCAAAAAATTTGTTAAGCCCCTATTAGTGATGGTTCTGGGGAATAATAACACTGCACCCCCATTATTTTTATTTTTTAATATATTTATTTCATTATCATTTTTTTATTAGGATATTATGAAAAATTCCTGGAAAATTATCCTGCTATTATCCCTAGTAATCATAATGGCTCTATTTGCTGGCGGTTTAAGCAACAATCCCAGAGACATCCCCTCCCCCCTTGTAAATAAACCAGCATCAAACTTTACTGCTCCTGTACTAAACAGCCAAGAAACCATATCCTTAGCCGATCATAAGGGCAAATGGGTGTTGGTGAACTTCTGGGGTTCGTGGTGCGTAAGCTGTGTAGCCGAGCACCCATACCTAATGCAACTAGCTAAAATAGCAGAAAAACGTGACGATTTTATGATTATAGGGGTAGACTTCCGCGATACCATAGAAGGTGCAAATACTTTTCTGAAACGCCACGGCAACCCCGGCTATAAACACGCATTCGACCCCAAACAAAAAATCGCAATAGATTGGGGAGTATACGGTGCACCAGAATCATACCTTGTGGACCCAACAGGTATGATTAAACTAAAGCATACAGGACCATTATACTTCGGTTGGTTCGAAAAGGTCGCCCTACCCCAAATCCAAGGCAAAACTAATGGCTCAAATTAATATAATGAAAAGACTTGCCCAAGCAATTGCTGTAGTTGCGACAATATTAACAACCATTTCACCACTAGCAGCTAAAAATCTAAATGAAGACCCTAGTGAAGCCCTAGTTAGAACAATAGCCAAAGACCTACGTTGCGCCGTCTGCCAAAACCAATCGGTATACGAATCCAACTCTGACCTAGCAAAAGATATGTTAGAAGTTATAAGGGATAAAGTAAAAGCCGGTGAAAAAGAAGCGACAATAAGAGATTATTTTTTTCAACGCTACGGCGACTATATCTATCTAGAACCAACAAAATCAGGCATGAATATGCTACTTTGGTTTGGTCCAATAATAGGGCTGATAATAGGTGCTTTAGCCCTAATATCTGCATTTAAAAAATGGAAAAAAAATAGTGTAAAAACTGAGAAATCAAAAAAAGAAGATGATAAAAAAATGCAGGCTCGAATTGACGAAGAACTGAAAAATATTGAGGTTTAAGGTCATATCATTAAATGTATGGGACAATTAAAACCTAACATCAGAAAAAGCCTATAAATCACTTATTTTAAACAAGAACTACCTACAAACAAACCTCCCATAGATAAACTTCTGCACTCCACCTTTAGGGGTAACATGTTCCTCATCCCTACTCTCCAACAACTGCAACCTATCTCCACCCAAAGCTTTGTGTAAAGATTGTGAATCATGACCAACTATATCCAATCCACTACATTTTTTAGGGCCATCAACAGCAAATGTAGAGACAATTAAAAAACCACCCGGTTTTAAATTTCTAAAAAGCACCTCCCGGTATTTCTGTCTATCAGCAGCATTTGTTAAAAAGTGAAATACCGCACGGTCATGCCATAAATCAAACCGATCTATAGTAGAAAAACCAGTAATATCAGACTCTACCCATTTTACAACCCCCTCAGCAGTATCACCTAACCTTTCCCGGCTTCTCTTAAGCGCAATAGAAGATATATCCAGCACACTCAAACCAGTAAAACCCTGGCCCAACAACTCCCCAGTTAAAGTAGACCCACCACCTCCAACATCTATAATGCTTGCATCTAAAGACAAGCCACAAGCACCAATTAACTCTAGAGAAACTGTAGGAGAACTCTGAAACCAACTCCAACAATCAGCCTCACTACCAGAATATGCTTTATCCCAATGAGCCTTTTTATCCACAATTACCACCAATATAAATGTAAAAGCCGCCACCTATTAGATTAAGCCTAAAATCGGCAGTTGGAGCAACACACGCACCACCAACTGTCATTTCTAGGTTAAATCTTTATAACGTTCCTGTAAAAGCTCATAGGTTGCCAATATTTCAGAATAATATCTTTTTTTAACTCTCTTATAAATTTTTTCTACATCTTTTTCATTGTAAACATGAGAGGTGATATTTCTATCACTTTGCATATCCAGCCAAACAGTTTCATTGTTAAGCCAATGAATTGCAAAAGCTTTTTTTAAGGTATCTTTTGGGGTTTGGGTAGTAATTCCCTCATATTGCAAGCAGCGTTTTAAAGTTTTCCATAACAGCTCGTAGGTATATTCAAACCTTTGAATAGTGGCATCTACTATATAGTCTTCGCCATTTTGCTTTTTTACTAAATCACCTAAGCTTATCAAAGCTCTGCCAAGATTAGCCAAGGATTGCTTAACTTTTGCTTCGCTCATACAGAACCACTCCCTCATTTTTTACATTTTCTTGCAACTCTCTATTTACCTCATCTAACCTAACAATATCAATACTATACAAAGTTGGGGCCTCATCAATATAGAACCAGATCTCAGTCCACTGTTTTTTAGTAGCATTGGGACACAATACAGCAAGATCAATATCTGAGCGTTCTTCATGGTCACCTCTAGCACGAGAACCATAGAGTATTACTTTTTCTACATATGGCAGGGTAGCTAAATGGATTGTAATCTCTTCTATTATTTTTGGTTGGTTTTCCAATGGATTATCTATAACCAGGGCGGGGATTATAACTAGGGCTTGGTAGGTAGTGGTCTTTTTTTGGTTGATTGTTCCAGGGTTTTTGGCCCCATTGGGGAGGTTGGTTTTTCGGTTTTTTTGATGCAGGTTGGGTGTTCCACTCTCTGTTTTGTTGTTGGAAAGTGCCCACTGCAAGGTTGGGGTTAGGAATACAGGTGGCTTTTCTTGGTTTTGCCTGTATTTCGCAACTGGCTTGGCTGTGGTAATTACATTGAGTGCGCCAGTTTTCTACCAGACAATATGGAGAGCCTCCTTGTGGGGCAATCATTGTGTCACGGTTTAATACACAATCTCCTCGGCTACCTGCTGCTTGTTTGCAGGAGGGTAAGTCTGAATAGTTACAACGTCTGCCGTTAAAATCTACCACACAATATAGTGCTGCCCCTGCTTCGTTGCTCCATAATAATAGTGCAAACAATAATGTTATTACTCGCATTGTTTTATCCTTCGCAACTATTCAATAATAAAAGCTTTTTAAAATATTTTTGCAATTGCTTCTATTTCTACTAACGTGCCTTTAGGTAGAGAAGCTACACCAACCGTCGCCCTTGCGGGGTAAGGAGGAGCAAGGTATGAAGCGTAAACAGCATCAACCTTGGCAAAATCTGCAATATCTACCAGATATATTGTTACTTTTAGTAAATTGTTAAAGTCACAGCCAGCCTCATACAACACCGCATTTATGTTACGCATAACTTGATTGGCCTGTGCTGCAACTCCACCTTCTACTAGTAGATTGCTTTTTGGATCTATAGCTATCTGGCCAGATAAAAAAAGTAAATCACCACTTTTTATAGCTTGGCTATAAGCACCAAGGGCTTGGGGGGCAGACTTACTAGCAATGGGCTGTTTATTTATGGTCATAACTAACCCCTTATACGCTCTATTTTCTTTACAATAGGAAGAGAATTAACATGTTTGCTAATTTCTGCTAATAACTCCTTACCTTCAACCTCAACATCTAAAATCAATACAACAGGGTCGCTTAAACGATCTTGATATTTAATCTGCACAATATTACCTTTGGCTGTAGTGACTGCCTGGCTGACTAAAAGCAGCGCATCTCGTTGGTTGTGAGCTGTAATTCTTAATCTTGCTATATAGTTTTTATCAGAGAATTCCGGCCAATCAATATCAGTAATCCACCGCTCTGGATGGTCCTGAAGAGCTACTAAATTGGGGCACTCAACCCCATGGATAACAATACCTTTACCGCTGCTGATAATGCCAACTATCTTATCTCCAGGAACTGGGCTGCAACAGCGAGCAACAGAAACTGCCATTTGTGGCAATATTCCTTTCAAGTGCATAGACTTACCAGAGCCACCTATGCTGTTGCTAGCTCTTGTGGTTTTTACACCTTCTTCATCTTGGGTTATGTCAGGTTCATCATTTTTATTGGTTTTATCCTTTTTTGGAAACATGGCGTGGACCGCCTGTAAAGGACCAATAAGTGAAGTACCAACCTGAAATAAAAACTCTTTTTCACTGCTTAAATTAAACAGCTTTGCTCCTCGTAATATTGCCTTACCACCCAAAGCAAAGCCCTTTTGCAACTTTTGCAACTCACGGGTAAGTATCTCCTGACCCAAAGCAACCCCTTGCTCTCTACGTAGTTCTTTTTGCCAACGGTTAATACGATATTTAGCCTGTCCGGTAACAACAAAATTTAACCAATCCTTATTAGGCCGTTGGGTTTTAGATGTAATAATTTCTACACTATCTCCTGTCTCTAAAGGAGTTTTCAAAGGAACCATACGCCCATTTACCTTAGCTCCCTTACAGTGATCCCCTATAGCAGAATGAACTGCATAGGCAAAATCAACTGGAGTAGCCCCACGGGGTAGGGTTCGAATATCTCCAGCAGGAGTAAATAGGTATATCTCGTTGGGAAAAAGATCAATTTTTACATGCTCTAAAAACTGACTAGGATCATCAGTTTTTTGATGGGCTTCTAACATTCGCTTCAGCCAATCATAACCAGTGGCAGCCGAACGCTTTTTGGTGTTCAATCCACCACGCTCTTTGTATGTCCAGTGGGCTGCAACACCGCTCTCTGCGGTTTGATGCATCTTTTCAGTGCGTATTTGTATCTCTATACGATTGCCAAATGGACCTATAACAACAGTATGTAGAGATTTATAGCCATTAGATTTTGGCATAGCTATATAATCTTTAAACCTGCCAGGAACCGGGCTAAATTCACTGTGTATCATTCCAAACACTTTATAACAATCAGCTTTTTTATGGACAATAATACGATAACCAATTAGGTCATGCATATCTTCCAAGCTTATCTGTTTTCTTTGCAACTTAGAATAAATCGATGAAAGGTGTTTCTCTCGCCCTACAACCTCAGCTGCAATGTGGTGCTTACGGAGACTTTTTTTAAGTATAGATATAACCTTCTTTACTACATCTTCTCCACCTAAACGACTTTTTTTAACAGCCTCTCCTAATTCAGCATATTTTTTAGGTTCATTTAGACAAAAAGCTAAATCTTCCAACTCATTTTTTATCCAATAGATACCTAATCTATGTGCTATAGGAGCATAGGTCTCCATCACCTCTTTAACCATCTTTTCAGGAAGTTTTTTATTCTCTTTAACTGCTATTCGAAGTTGTTCCAAACAAAAAGCCAAACGTATAAGAATAACCCGCACATCCTTGGACATGGCAAGGATCATCTTACGGAACTCTTCAGCTTGAATTTCAGATCGGGCGCGAGATGAAATGTGTATTATTTTTGTTAAACCATCAGCAAGAAAAGCAATATCATCATTAAACTCTTCTTTAATGGTCTGTAGTTTAACTTGACCAGACTCTACACCATCCGACAGCAATGCTGCCGCTATAGATGCAGTATCCATACGTAGCTCAACCAAAGTGCGAGCAACAGCTAGTGATCGATTAAAATTATACTCTTGCTCTTTTGAACGGGGAATTTTGACAAGAAAAACACGTAGACGTTCCAACAAAGCCTTATCGGCGTCGGAGTGATACTCAAGAATTTTCTTGACCAGCTCCGTCCACTGCTGCAATGGCCATCTCCAATTATTGAAAAACAGTCATAGGGGTTTGCCCAGATATTTTATAAAAATAAAAATATTCTAGCATAATCTTTGACAAAAAAAATAATTTATCTTGGTTAGCCATATGAATAACTACAGCACAACCAAGAATAATTACTTTGTATGCCAATCCCTTAAGAAACAATTATTATAAATAATATAAATATCTATAATAGGGCAAAAATTCCACAAAATTAATTTACAATGCTAGTAATTTACAATGCACCATCAGCACCTTCTTCACCATCGTTGGCTGCTTTTAATTCTGCGCTATCACTTTCAGAACTAACACCTGGCATTTTAGTCTCTTCTGCCATTAACGCTAGAGCCTCAACGTCTGGCAATGCATCTGCTTCCAATGCAACATCCTCTACTATTTGTTCTCTGACTCTCTTTTCAACTAACAACTCTGCTAAATTGATATTATCTTCTGCTATTTCCCGCAGAGCTACAACAGTCATTTTGTCATTTTCTATAGGAACAGTTGGATCACTTCCTCCTGTTAATTGCCTTGCTCTTTTTGCAGCTAAAATAACTAAATCAAAACGATTATCAACATTTTCTAAACAATCTTCTACTGTTACTCGTGCCATGTCGCAATCTCATCCTTTATAAAGAAACAACAGTGGTTAAAAACCACTAGTAATTTTTTCAATCTGGCTAGCCATACGGTCTCTAGTTAGTCGTTCAGCCCTAACTATTGCCAACAAATCAGCCTTGCCCTCTTCTATGTTATCGTTAATAACTAAATAATCAAACTCGCGCCAGTGGGACATCTCCTCACTTGCTTGGTTCATGCGTTTATCTATTGTTTCAGAACTATCTTGACCACGTCCCTCTAATCTTAAACGCAACTCTTTAAGAGAAGGAGGAACAATAGAGACACTTACCACATCTTCCTTAGGTAAGCTCTTGCGAATTAATCTGGCTCCCTGCCAATCAATATCAAGAATAATATCAGTACCCTTAGCTAAAGTTTCCTCAACAACCGCTTTTGAAGTACCGTAATAGTTACCAAAAACTTCTGCCCATTCTAAAAAAGAACTGTTTTCAATCTCTTTTTGAAACTGTTCTTTCTTAATATAAAAATAGTGCTCACCGTGTTTTTCGCCTGGTCTTGGTTCCCTGGTGGTAGTCGAAATTGAGTTTACAATATCGGTGTAATTTTTAACTAAATATTGTGCCAATGTACTTTTACCAGCACCAGATGGAGCAGAAAGTATAAGAACAAAACCTCGCCTATTACCACTCATAATTCACCTCCAGTGTTAACCCAAATATTTTTTTAATGGCAAGATGGTTATTCAAGGTTTTGTACCTGCTCTCTGAGTTTTTCTACAATGACCTTCATATCAATACCAATTTGGGTTATTTCACCATCTTGTGCTTTAGAACACAGGGTATTAGCCTCTCGGTTTAACTCTTGACACAAAAAGTCCAAACGCCGCCCTATTGGCTCTTTATGGTCCAGTACTGCAACGATCTCATTTAAATGAATTTTAAGCCTTTCTAACTCTTCGGAAATATCTAACCTATTTATAAAATAGAGTTGTTCTTGTGCTAGCCTACCTTCATCAATAGCCGTATCAGTTAGTTCTGATAGCCGTATATTAAGCCGTTCTTTAAGATCACTCTGTACCCTTGGTAGATTTTCAACTACCCGGTCAACCAAAGATGAAAGCTGATCCAAAAGAGTACGAATGACAGATTCTAGCCCCTTTCCCTCACCCTGACGCATGGTAGTTAAACTTGCAGCGGCACAATCTAAACTCTCAAGAGCTACTTGACTAAATGTTTTTCCGCCCTCAAGGTCATTAATTTCTGGCCTAGCCTGTTTTTTTACCATTCCGGGCCAGGTTATTATGTTACCCATGGCTAATGGATCTCGATCTCCCAAAGCCTGACTGTTAACCTCCTCTTCTAAACAGAGCAGTGAGTTTAACATTTCTGGGTCAATCTGTAACTTTCTTTCTACCCCAGGCTGGCTTTTAAGAGATAGGGTACACTCTATACGACCACGATTAAAAACAGTTTTTAGCTGTTTGGTTGCCAAAATCTCAAGTTCACCATATCCATCAGGCATACGAAAGACCAAATCTAAAAAACGGTGATTTACCGACTTAAGCTGCCAACTCACGCTAAATCCATGGGTTACAGTTTCGTCGCTACCAAAACCAGTCATACTTTGCAGCATTAAATTTTTTTCCGTTAAAAAAAGGGAGCGTACACAATCATATACGCCCCCTTTTATTACATATTCAAAAGGACTTTATCTTAAAAAATCCCTTTTCGCTTAAGCACATTATTTAGCTATGAATAGCTTCGTACTTAGCTTGCAACTCTTCTTTACTCTCTTCATGTGCCGGATCTGGAACAATACATTCGACCGGACAAACTTCTACGCATTGTGGTTCATCAAATGCGCCTATACACTCACTGCAAAGGTCAGCATGGATGTAATAGATGTCACTATCGACATCAGACCCATCCGTAATTGCCTCGTTTGGACACTCAGGTAAACAAACGTCACAGTTTGTGCAATCTTCATTGATTAGCAAAGCCATCGGTTAACACTCCTTGATTGCGAATTTATAAAAACAGTTTGATCTAACAAAATTAAGCTAAATTAGCAAGTGATTATAAAATAAAAATGTTGCATTTTTAGATATCACTTGCCGTAAATATACTATTTACTATGGAAAAAGTGGAAGCTGCCCAATAGCTGCATCCTCATTACGACCCAACATAATATTCATATTTTGCACCGCCTGTCCAGCAGCACCTTTAACCAAATTATCTATTGTTGAAACAACTACCAGCCAGCCCGTTCTAGGGTCAGGCACAACTGATAAATGGCAATAATTTGAACCTCTTACATAATTTGTACCTGGTAAGTTTCCTGGTTCAAGCACTCTTACGAACTGCTCATTTGCATAAAAGTTAGTGTATAGTTCTTGCCACTCTTTTGCACTTTTTTTACCTACAGGTCTCAGGTGGCAAGTGGTTAAAATTCCCCTAGATTGTGGCAAAAGGTGAGGGGAAAAACGCACAAATACTTTTTTTCCACAAAGTTGCGATAAACCCTGTTCGATTTCAGGTGTATGCCGATGACCTACTGCCTTGTAAGACCGGAAACCTTCACTAACTTCAGAAAAAAGTGACCCTTGGTTAAGGCTTCGCCCAGCTCCAGAAGTACCAGACTTACTATCTATTACAAGAGAATCTAATTCGATAAGATTATCTTGCATCAATGGAGCTAGAGCCAACAGTATTGAAGTTGGATAACAGCCAGGATTAGCCACAAGACGAGCTTTTTTTATATTAGAACGATAGAGTTCAGGAAGACCATAAACAGCCTCAGAGAGTAATTCAGGGGCTTTATGAGCCTCTCCATACCACTCATTGTATATATCTGCATCATCCAAACGGAAATCAGCAGAAAGATCTACCACTTTTGCCCCTCTTTTTAGTAATTCTGGCACTACTCCCATGGAGGTAACATGAGGTAGAGCACAAAAAACTACATCACAACCTTCAACCACTGAAAGATCATTTAAAGGCGTGCAAACAAGCTCAGGGTCATTAATAAGGTGGGGGAAAATAGCTGACATAGGTTGGCCAGCAAACCTCTGAGATGTTACAAATTTAATTGATATATCAGGATCTCTAGCTAATAAACGCACTAGTTCTCCGCCTGTATAGCCGGATGCGCCTTGTATTCCTACTGTAATAGACATAATACCACCATCTATATTGTCGTTAAATTTATTGCAAGCTAGTAAAACTCGCTTCTACATTTTTAATTAATAATCCTAGGTCCTGTAGTTGTCGCCACACACCTGACGCACAGTCAACTACCGAATCTAGGATAAAAATTTAGCAGTATTTGCTGAACAAATAAGCAAAAAAAAAGGGAGGCAAACGCCTCCCTTTTTTAAATACTGAGATAAGCGTATTAACGCTTGGAGAACTGAGTACTCTTACGGGCTTTACGGCGACCATATTTCTTCCGTTCAACAACACGGGAGTCACGAGTTAAGAAACCAGCTTTCTTAAGAACACCACGTAATTCAGGATTGTGCTGAATAAGTGCTTTAGAAATTCCTAAACGAATTGCTCCGGCCTGCCCTGAGTTGCCACCGCCATGTGCATTTACAGTAATATCAAACTGATCCAAAGTTTCAGTTAACTCAAATGGATGACGCATGATCATTTGCAAAACATCGCGACCAAAATATGCTTTTGCATCACGCTTGTTGATGGTCATCTTGCCAGTACCGGGTTGCATCCAAACTCTTGCTATGGACTCTTTCCGTCTACCTGTTGCATAAATTGCGTCTGTCAGTGACATAAACAGTTGCTCCTAAAAGGTCTTATCTAATTCTATTAATCTAAAGTCAAGGCGACTGGGTTTTGTCCAGCGTGTGGATGCTCAGCGCCCTTATATACTTTTAACTTACGGTACATTTCACGGCCCATTTTAGTTTTGGGCAACATACCACGAATTGCACTCTCAACAACGCGTTCAGGATGACTACCTTCAAGTTCTTGGCGAGCAGTCTTGGATTTTAATCCACCAGGGAAACGTGTATGGCGATAGTACAACTTTTTATCAAGCTTATCAGCTGTTAAACGAATTTTTTCAGCATTGATAATGACTATAAAATCCCCAGTATCCATATTAGGGGTAAAAGTTGGCTTATGCTTACCACGTAACCGCAGAGCCACTTCAGTAGCTAAACGGCCTAGTACCTTGTCTTGGGCGTCAACAACAAACCACTCACGCTTGATATCCGAAGGTTTGGCAGAAAAGGTTTTCACGATAATCGCTCCATTCCTCAACTTAAATGCGCTTTTGTTAACATACGCACTTTAACTAAGGGGTTCACAAACGAAGACATGCCCTCAATAAAGATAAAATCTTTATTGAGAAGCAGTACAAAAAAGAAAAAAAAGATTCCTGGCAGTGACCTACTTTCCCACACCTTAAGATGCAGTATCATCG
>JADGBW010000062.1:0-18379 GCA_015231305.1 Magnetococcales bacterium
AACTACTAAAATAGCTACAGATTTTTTGACGCATGTCAGGTTAGTATAACCCTAGGACATTATATTTTAGTGTAGGAACTTCTTAGGAATAGCTATGTTATTTTGCGTACTTTTAAGATGGTCACTTATAAAACCACCTGAAGAATACTAGCTTTATGTAAGAATTGAGAATTTTTTTATACGATAGAGAAATGTATCACGGGAGAATCCTAGCAACCTTGCAGCACGGCTTTTATTACCGTTGGTACGCTTTAAAGCTTGACCAATTAGATCTCGTTCCATCTGCAAAAAGTCTAAACCATCACTAGGCAAAGTAAAAAGGCCATCAATTGTATCCATTGCCCCACCATCACTATCTTGCTGCATTTCAAAAGGTAGATTTGCAACTTCTATTTCACTTCCAGAATGGAGTATACCAACTCTTTCACAAAAATTTCGTAATTCGCGAATGTTACCGGGCCAAGTATAGCGATACAGCAGAGCAATGGTACTTTTAGAAAAAGAAGCAGGAGGTAGACCATTTGTTTCTGAAACTTTTGTTAAAAAAGTCTTCATTAACAGAGGCAAGTCATCCAAACGTTCTCTTAGTGGTGGTAGCTCTAAAGGCACAATGTTTAGGCGGTAGTAAAGATCCTCTCGAAACAATCCCTTTTTAACTAGGTCGGGTAGATGTTTGTTAGTAGCTGCAACAACCCGGACATCTACATGAGAAATACGAGAGTGACCAACCCCTTGGCAATCACCTGATTCTAGTAAGCGCAGTAATTTTGCTTGTATAGATAAAGGTAGCTCTGAAATTTCATCTAAAAATAGAGTTCCCCCATCTGCTGCTTGAACCCAACCTTTTTTATTTAATGAGGCTCCAGTAAACGACCCCTTAGCATGGCCAAATAGTTCAGACTCAGCCAAAGACTCTGGCAGTGCAGCACAATTAATAGTTATCCAAGGCTCTCTGCTACGGCGGCTATTACGGTGAATATACCTAGATAATAGCTCTTTGCCAGTTCCAGACTCACCAGAAACAAGTACCGTGGCATCAGTGGGTGCAACTAAACCCGCAGCACGCAGGACTGCCATAAATTCTGGAGATTCACCGAGGAACTGTTCTTGGTCAACCATTATATTTTACCATTACATTTCATGATTTTGCATTGCAGGAGACATTTTTTGTACCTCATCTCCAACCATGTGTTGGTCAGAATGGTGAGGGCTCCAAATAAAGCCAAAAACCAAAGCCAGAATAATAATTATGATTCCCAGCCCTCTTTTTAGCTCTTTTTTCTTGAACATATGAAAGCGTCCAGAAAAATAACTGGCTGTTAGGATTCCCGGAACAGTACCTAAGCCAAAAACAGCCATAGCTATAGCACCATAAAAGGCATCACCAAGCAGAGCTGACCATATTAATACAGAATAGGTCATTCCACAAGGAAGCCAGCCCCAAAGAAAGCCCAAAAACAGAGCTTGGGTCTTGCTCTCAACAGGTAGCAAAGACTGGGCTTTGGGTTCTATATGTTTCCACAACCTTGCCCCTAACTTTTCCAAACGGGCAAACTCTGGTAGCCAGCCAGCTATATACAGACCTATGCCAACTAAAATAAAAGTACTTAAAGCAAATAATATTTGGGCATGTTTCTCCTGAAGGCTAAATGAGTTAACCAACAACTCACCAAACAGACCAGCAAGAAACCCAGCAACAGCATAGCTTAATATCCGCCCAATGCTATAGGTAACCAAAAATATAAATAGTGAGCGTGGATCTTCACGAGTTTTAATAGGCAGGCTGATAGTTAAAGCACCGACAATTCCCCCACACATAACCAAACAGTGGGTTGATGTTAGCAGTCCAACAACAAAAAACTCGAAAAGCTGGGATGTTATCAGCATATAGTTAGGCTAACTTTTAATCTGGTGGAGATAGTTAGTCATTTTTGTTTACGCATTTTTTCTAAACGAGCTTGAAACGGTGTCATACCTCTATCTTTATAACGTTTTATTTGAGAGCTACGAAACCCCTCACCTAGCCACTGACCAGCCTCTAAACTCGACATATTAGGATAGCTGGTTTTAATGTCGTTAAGGGCATTAGATAGTAGATTAACCCGTACCTGAATTTTTTTAAAAAGATTAACCTTATTGTCCCGCCAAATTAATTGGCACTCAAGAATAATTTCTTCAAAATCTATAGATTTCCAAGAAAACCTCTCTTTATTCTGGGCTAATTGTTGAGACAAACTCCTATTTAAGTCGCCTTTAATGTTCTCAACATTGCTCAGATTATCCATACCAAAATAAGCTGTGATGTGGGGGGGCAACAAAGAGGCTACTTCACGTACGTTTTTACAATCATCGCTGTTTGGCACTCGACCTTCAGCTTGGCTGTTTGTTAATGAGATAGCAAAAGCTAGTAGCAAAAGAAAAAAAATACCTACAAAAAAAATAGCTTGGCTCTTTGAAATATTTAATACCACGTCTCACCTTTTTCTACATCTAAAGTTAAAAAATTGCTATAAAAGCATCTCCATTTTACAACACACATTTAAGTCATCACTTCATTCTAGCATAGGTGAGAATAAAGAGAGAAAATACTTAACTATATGGATTTCCAGCTTTATAGTGATTTTAAAATCAATAACAGACACTCTACACCAAAATTACGTTTTCCCCGCAAAAGCGGGATCCCAAAAAGCTCAACATTGCTGCCCTAGAATCCCGCTTAAGGGTGAATGACTATGGTTTCTTATTATGAACAGTTTTTAAGTAAAGCCATTATACATAAATGAAGTAATTGTTTTCATGCATTCGCACTTCAAGTGGACATGCTACACACAGCTAAAGCTTACGAGAATATCAACATAATTTACAGGTTACATATAATATTTTGCTTTTGATATAACCTTTTGTTAACATCCATGTCGATTTTGTCGATTTTGTCGATTTTGTCGGTTTAGGCGTTTCCGAAGTTTTTGACGTTTTTGTCGGATATGACGATTTAAATGCCATATCAATTTTTTATAAGGTTTATTAATAGTGCCACATCAAGACTCATATTTATCTACTAGCCATGCGGCAAAAGTGTTAGGGGTTGCTCCCACCACTATTAAAGGTTGGGCTGAAAAAGGGATAATTAACGTATGGAAAACAGCAGGTGGTCATCGGCGTATATCTAAGCAATCTGTTGATGCCATACTACAACAACGTAAAAAAGCCCTATTGCAAAGCAACAACCAAAAATCAATTTCTCTACTAGTTGTTGATGATGACTCTATCATCTTATCGTTATACGAAACTATGGTTGAATCATGGTCTATACCAATTACTTTATACACTGCTAAAAGTGGCTTTGACGCTCTTATTTTAATAGGAAGAAACACTCCCGATGTCATAATCACCGATTTAGCCATGCCAGATATGGACGGTTTTCAAATGATCCATCGTTTAAGAAAAAGAGAAGAGCTAAAAAACACTCCTATTATAGTAGTCACAGCCTTAGATAGTGACGAAATCAATAAACAGGGCGGGCTTCCGGTTGGAATGTCAGTTTTTCAGAAACCTATACCTGGTGAAAATTTAGAATCTTTAGTGCGTAAGCAGTCAGAGGCTCTAGGGGTAGCAATAAACAACCTTTAAATTGCTTTATGTATGGAGGTCAAAAATGTTTAACCTAGATTTGGCTGTAATAAATATCATGAAAAAAAAATACATAGCCTACTTGTTTATGTTGTTAATAGTGTTTTTCACTCTCCAGCAGCAAGTTAATGCAGCCCCAATACCAGAAAAAACTCCGGAAGATGTCTATCAACTATCTTTGATACTAGAAAAATATGTAGAAAAGTATCGCAAAGATAGTGAAATCAAAACTCCTTGGCCAGAAGTCCCTACGCAAAGTGGAAAAAAGCCTCGCCATATAATGCAAAAAGCCCTTGAGGTTTTGGCAAAAATAAATCGTTTACGTGTCAATAAAAAATTGGGTGAAATATCTATCCCCCCCTACCCTGCAAGACATATAACAAATGATGAAGCATTTAATACTGTGGCAAGGCTGGTTGATGAAATGAAACTATTGGTAGAGCTAAAAGGTGACGGCTTTATTGATGACCAAATACCAACACATAAAAAGAAAGATAAAAGCAGTGCAAATGATGTTTACCAAAATTTGTGGTCTATATCATTAGCAATAGACCCGGCACTAGGGGTGAGAGGTTTTACACCTCCAGATGTATTTGCTCAAAGCCAACATATTATCAACCTTGTACGTTTTTTACGCCAGACCCAAAACCTACCTTTAAACATTAAAAAACCAAAAAGAACCATTGGAAAGCACCCTAACCATGCCCTAAAATCTGCTTATAAATTATTGGGTAAAATATCTGTTGCAGAAAAAAACCTTTGGATATCCCCCGCACAAGTACCAAAAATTGAAAAAAAGGTTATAACCCCTACCAAAGTTTATGATGCCTTACAAAATGTCATCGCAGAGTTGCAACGCATTAAGTTTCGCCTAGGTGTTGAGAGACATTTTAAGACCCCACATGTAGAACCTGGAAAAACTCCAGATGATGTAATACAAAATTTGGAATGGGCAACACTAATGATGCCAACATTTCCTTTAACTAGAACTCTACGCCAACAAGATCCGGCATCTTTAATAAAAACACCAGATGATGTATACGAAGTAACCATCCATAACCTTGAGGAGTTAGAGCTATACCGAGCAAAGCTTGGGATTCGCAGCAAGCAAAAAAAACCACCTAAACTTTCAGGGTTACAGCCAAAACATGTCTATCAAAAATCTTTACATGCTTTACATAAAGTAGACCAACTTCGTAAACAAAATGGTTTAGGAGGTTTGGTTACTCCAAGATACCCCCTTCATGCCATCACTCCTGCTGAAGTATACGAAATAGCTGTTCGCATAGATTTTGAAATGGAAATTATCTATCGTCACGCAGGGGTTAAAGATACACACTATTTTTTATCTAGTGTAAAACCTATAAAAACACATGGCAAAACTTCGAGTGATGTCTATGGAAATATTTGGTATTTTTCCCAACTTATCGATACCATTTTAGGAACAGACAACTATGCTCCAACAGATATTTATCGCCAAACAAGCCAGATACTGTCTGAACTAAACATAATAATAGATCATTTAGATTATAAACATAATATACCTCTGCCCCAATACCGGGAGAAAACAGAACTTGAAGATCTGGTTTTATACACTCATAGCGTTTTGAAGCTACTTCATAAAGTACAAAAAAGAGCAGGAATTCACTCTAAAAAACCTCCTATTCCTAAAATCTCAAAAAATGTCACTACCAATGATGTCATTAATATTGTCAACGTGGTTCATGCAGAACTTGTATCTTTAAAACTATTTTTTGGCATTACCAAACGCAATACTCCCGACGCAATTTTAGCTGAAAGATCATTTGGTGATTCCCTGCAACTGTTGCAGTTAACAGAGTTAATTTTGTTGGATATGTTAGGTCAAGACTTCCATAACAAAGGAGAAAAATTATGAAACTCTCCCTACCAATAAAATTTGGGCTGTTATCTTTGGTGGTATCTATGTGCGGGGTATTTGGAGTTAGTTTACTTGCTTTTAACAGCTCTGACGATCTTCTACAAAAACAAGCACTTGCACGTTTGGGTGATGAATTAGTTAGAGAAAAAGCTGTCTTACATAACAAAATTACTACCGTGGTTAAAGATGTTCGTAACCTTGCTAAAAGCGATGCTGTGGCAGGAATTATTCGTGCCAACCAAAATGAAGGTTATGATGAAGAGCAAAACATGACCAGCAAGCTTTGGCAAAATCGCTTAGCTCGAAGATTTTCCACAATAATGGAACAACGACCAGAATATGTAAAAATTCGCCTGATAGGCAAACATAACCAAGGTATGGAACTTGTGCGTGTTGATCGTCTGGACTCTACTCTTAAAACAATACCTCAAACAGATTTACAACAAAAAGAGCAACGCAACTATTTTATTGAGTCAATTAAACTAAATAGTGACCAGATATATTTTTCTAGGGTTACCCTAAATCGTGAAAATGGAAGAATTAGCTTTCCTACCAAAACTGTTTTGCGTATTGCAATACCTATAGAAGATAACATAAAAGAAAAATTTGGAATAATTATCATTAGTGTGGATTTTGAACAGTTAAGCCACTCACTACTCACCCCCCCACCAAATATCTACTATTTTCTTGCCAATAGCCAAGGTGACTATTTAATTCACCCTGACGAAAAAAAGCGGCTTGCTTTTGAGTTTAATAAAAAAGCTCAAATTGATGATGATTTTGCAACTTATAGTCAGTGGGCAAATAGCAAAGACCATGAGATAAATGATTATCGTAGAATTTTCCCTTCAAAAGAGCTTGGAACAGCAATAGCCCATTTTCATTTTACTGACTGGGGCAACCCTGAACGATACCTAGTTTTAGGGGCTGTAGCAAAGCTTTCTGAGTTGCAAAAAAGTTCAGATATTCTTAGGAAACGTTTATTGGTTTTAATTGCTTTTAGTGTGTTGTTTTTAACTACTCTAACTATTTATGTTGCAAAAAAACTAACAAGCCCAATTAGAGTACTTACCAAGGTGGCAGATCAGGTCACAGCAGGCAATGAAAGTGTAGACATTCCCTTAATAGGTAATGATGAAATTACTACCTTGGGGAAGTCATTAAAAACCATGCTTAATCGCCTTGCTCGGTCTAGGCAAGAGCTTGCAGCACTTAACCTTTCTTTAGAGGATAAGATAAACATAAGAACAGCAGAACTTAATACCGCTAAAAACAATCTTCAGATACAAAATGTTGCTCTATCTGAGGCACTTGAACTAGCAGAAGAGAGTGCTAGATCTAAAAGTGAATTTTTAGCCACTATGAGCCATGAAATACGTACCCCAATGAATGGCGTATTAGGTATGGCAGAGATGTTATTGACCACAAGTTTAAACACCCAACAAAAACGTTATACAGATGTTATATATCGTTCTGGTGAGTCACTGCTACATATTATTAATGATATCTTAGACCTCTCTAAAATTGAAGCTGGTCGGTTAGAGCTAGTAGAAAAACCATTTGACCTACGAGATATGATAGAAGGTGTTTTAGATGCATTTTTTGTAGAGTCTGGCAAAAAACAACTAGACTTGGCCTTACGTTTTCGGCCTGTAGATATGCCTCTCGGTATTATTGGTGATATAAGCCGCCTGCGCCAAGTGTTGGTTAACTTAATTGGCAACGCAATTAAATTTACCAGCCAAGGTAGCGTGATGGTTAATGTTATAGAACAAAACCAAACAGAAGATAAGTTAAATATACGCATAGAAGTAACTGACACTGGAGCAGGTATTCCACGTGAGATACAAGAGGGTCTATTTGAACCTTTTGTACAAGGGGATAGCTCTACCAGCAGAAATTTTGGTGGCACAGGGTTGGGCTTGGCAATTGTAAAACGCTTGGTTGATTTATTAGGTGGCAAATTAGGGTTACAAAGCTCACCGGGCGAAGGTTCTACCTTTTGGTTTGAAATTACTTTTATGAGAGATGATAAAGCTATAATAAGCACTGAAACTTACACAAAAGCTGATCAAAACAAAAAAAAGCTAACCCAAACACGACTGCTTATTGTTGATGACAACGCTATTAACCGTGAAATTGCAAGAGAATATATACATTTATGGGGTCTTGAATGTGATGAGGCTGAAGATGCTATAATAGCTCTTGAAATGTTAAAAAAAGCTGCAATAAACAACAATCAGTTTGATTTAATTTTAATGGACCACATGATGCCCGGCATGAGTGGCGTAGAGCTTGCTGAAAATATGGCAACCATTGAAAACTTGGCAAAAATTCCGGTTATTTTGCTATCGTCAGTTGCAGACCATGAAGAACCAATTCTCAACAACACCAATAATTTAAAAATTTTATTGCGTAAGCCTGTACGCAGATCAATATTGTACAACTCTATTTTTGATGTTTTACACAATGTAGAGCTGCCAGAAGAAAATTTTAAAGCTAAAAACACATCTATAATAACAAAAACATTTGACGCACCTAGTAAGCCTTGCAAATTGCTTATTGTAGAAGATAGCGATATCAACGCCGAGGTTGCCATTGAAATGTTGAATGTTCTTGGATATCGAGCTGATTGGGCAAAAAATGGAGAAGAAGCACTAGAGAAGATGCAAAGTAAAGATTATGATTTAGCCTTTATGGACTGCCATATGCCAGGTCTTGATGGTTATGAGACAACCACTAGAATAAGAGAAAAGGAACTTGCAGAAGGTGGGTCTGTGCATCTACCAATTATAGCTTTAACAGCTAAAGCCATGGAAGATGACAAAAACCACTGTCTCTCAATAGGCATGGACGACTACCTCGCCAAACCTATACAAGCTAGTGACCTGCAACTAATGATTGAAAAATGGTGTGATCAAACTATAAAAACTAACAATGAACACCCAGCCTTTGATAGAGACGCTCTTTATAACTATAAAGAGCAAGTTGGCCCTAGAAGCGGTAAAATTATAAACCGTTTTATTAAACGCCTTCCTGCACAGTTACAAAAAATTGAAGCAGGGATAAATGACAATAACGTTATAGAAATCGGGCAAGCTGCCCATAAATTAAAAGGCATGGCGAGACAATTTGGGGCATTAAGATTAGGAGATTTAAGCGATCAACTTGAACAAAATTTAAAAGAAAACTCGCAATCTCAGCTTGCAAATCTACTCAACGAAATGAAAGAAGAAAGTGTTAACGTTATCAACGAGCTGAAAAAGGCGATTGATACAAAATGATAATGAGAGAGACAACAAAAACTCAACCATTAATTATGGTTGTAGATGACGATGAAGATTTTCGCGATTCTCTTGCTGGTTTTTTGGAAACAAAGAATTATCAAGTTCATGAAATTCAAAATGGTAAGGATGCTTTAGCATATTGTGAAGAACACACACCCGACCTTATTTTATTAGATGCCAACATGCCAGATATGGATGGCTTTCATGTCTGCTCTGAGCTTAATAGAAACCAAAAAAACAGATCAATCCCCGTCATTATGATAACTGCTTTAGCAGATGAGTTATCAGTTGATAGGGCTTTTGAAGTTGGTGCAGACGAATACATAACAAAACCTGTAAATTGGTCTGTTTTAAGACTACGAATTCACCGTATCATTGAAAGAAAAATTAGAGACAATGCACTTAACGAAAGCCGGGAACAGTACCGCCGTCTATTAGAGACATCAAACTTTGTACCTTGGGAAATGGATTTAACAAGCTTAAAATTCACCTATATGGGACCACAAATTAAAAATCTTCTCGGATACCCAGCACAAGATTGGACTGATATTGATTTTTGGAAAAGCCGTGTGCATCCAGATGATAGAGAAGTAGCAACTAGGTTTTGCATTACTTCTACCCAAAAAGGAGAAGATCACGATTTTGAATATCGGGCAATATCAGCTCAAGGCAATACTGTTTGGGTAAGAGATGTCGTAACTTTGGTAAGAAAAAATGGCGAAGTTACAGGTTTACGTGGCTTTTTTATTGATATAACAGAACAAAAACAAGGAGAAATTGAACTACATAAGACCATGGATTTATTGCTTAAAAACGAAAAGCAATTGCAAGCAATCCTTTCAAATACATCTGCCATGGTTTTTTTAAAAGACCTTGAGGGGCGTTATATATTAATAAATAAACGTTTTGAAGAGTTATTCAATTTAAAGAATAAAAATGTTATCAATAAAACAGACTTTGAACTATTTCCTAATACAATTGCACAGAAACTTTATGAAAATGACTTAACAGTATTAGAACATGGAAAATCTCTAGAAATAGAAGAGGTTATTTACCACAACGATAAATATCATACGTACATTTCTGTTAAATTCCCCCTATATAATGAAGATAATACAATTTTTGCCATTGGGGGCATTGCAACTGATATAACAGATAGAAAACGTGCTGAGGATGATTTATGTGAAGCAAAACAGAATGCAGAATTGGCCAATAGGGCAAAAAGTCAATTTTTAGCAGCTATGAGCCATGACATCAGAACCCCCATGAATGCAATTCTCGGTATGGGGGAGGTTTTAGCAGATAGTGGACTTAATGAAGAACAGATGCAGCATTTAGAAGTTTTAACTCATGCTGGTGAAGGCTTGCTTGCCCTAATAAATGATATACTCGATTTATCAAAAATTGAAGCTGGTCAACTTCAACTTGATACAGTATCTTTTAGTCTTCCAGATTTAATATTAAGCACAGTGCAAATACTTAAGCAGAGAGCCACACAAAAAAGCCTTGAGTTGATCTATCACATAGACCACGATTGCAATAAAGCCGTTGTTGGAGACCCACAACGACTGCAACAGGTGTTATTAAATTTATTAGGCAACTCAATAAAATTTACCGAGAAAGGAAAAATAACTCTCGAAGTAAAATCACACTTTGCAGATCGTATTCTGTTTGAAATTGAAGATACTGGTATTGGCATATCCCCCAAAATGCTAAGTGCTATCTTTCAGCCATTTACACAAGCCGACAACTCAATTACCCGGCGTTTTGGAGGGTCTGGTTTAGGGTTATCTATATGCAACCATTTAGTGGAACAGATGGGTGGTACAATACAGGTAGAGAGCGAAGTTGACAAAGGCAGTAACTTTAGCTTTACAGCCCGACTACCAAGATCTACAGGAAACCTTGCAGACCAAATATTGACACAGGTAACAAGACCAAAGTCTCGCAAATTACCTAGCAAGAAAATAGTTGGTAAAAAAAGTATAATGCATATTCTTTTGGTAGATGATGCAGATGATAATATATTAGTAGTTAAAGCTTTTCTCAGAAAAACCCAACACAAAATTATTATTGCTAAAAATGGTGAACAAGCTGTAGAAACATTTGCAAAAGGCATCTTTGATATAATATTTATGGATATGATGATGCCAGTTATGGATGGTTACGAAGCAACTAGGCGTATTAGAGCGTTGGAGAAAGAAGCAGAACGTCCTGCTATTCCAATTATTGCACTAACAGCTAACGCCATGAAAGAAGATCTTGACAAAACAATTGATGCAGGTTGTGATATGTATTTATCAAAACCAATACGTAAAGAACACCTGCTGGATGTTATTGGCAGTTATGCACAAAAAAGTAAAGCAGATTTAAGTAGTTTATCTGAAAATATAAACATTTCTAAGCCATCTTTTAATTCTGGCAACAAGAACGACAAAGCCATAAATTTTGATACATTAAGTAGACTACGCCAAGACCTCGGCGGAAATATTGATAGCCCATTAGGAAAGTTTATAGAAAAATTACCATCTCGCCTAAAAATAATAGTGGAAGCAGTAGAGCAAAAAAACAGTGATAATTTAAAAAGTGCAGCACACAAGTTAAAAGGTTCTTCAGCATCATTTGGAGCAGAAAGAATTGTAGCAATCTGCCATCAATTGGAACTTTTAGGAAGAGCAGGTCAAATTCCTCAAGATGAAAATTTATTAGACGCTTTAAAAAAAGAGTGTAAAGTCGCACTGAGGGATTTAGAGTTATTTTTAAATGGAGAAGATGTTTGAACAATCAAACCACACTCAAACGCCCTATTATTCTTGTAGCTGATGATGATGAGGTTATACTTGACCTTATTGATACATTCTTAAAAGATAACGGCTACGACTCTATATTAGTAACAAATGGCCTTGAAGCAGTTAAAGCCTTTAAAAAACATAACCCAGACTTGGCATTATTAGATGCTGACATGCCAGAAATGGACGGCTTTCAAGCTTGTGAAGCAATCCGTACAATTCCTGGTAGTAGACAAACTCCTATTGTTATGGTCACTGTTCTATCAGACGACGAATCAGTTAATTTAGCTTTTGCTGTAGGTGCAGAAGATTATATTACCAAGCCGATCCATTGGGCAGTATTAAGGCAACGTATCCGTATATTGTTAGATAGAAAACATGCTCAAGAAAGAATTCAACATCAAGCTACACACGATGAATTAACCGACCTTCCAAACAGAACACTTTTCATGGACCGTTTACACTCTGCTATTTCATTGTGTAGTCGTCGGGAAACCCAAATGGGTTTAATGTTTATTGACTTAGATAGGTTTAAAATAGTTAACGATGAATTAGGCCATGCAGCTGGGGACCAATTGTTAAAAGATGTAGCATCACGAATGCTAAACTGTATTCGTAATTCAGATACTGTTGCCAGGATAGGTGGAGATGAATTTACAGTGGTTCTCTCAGAAATTTCTGTTATAGAAGACCCTAAAAATATTGCCAAAAAAATTCTGAATAGTTTGCAAAAACCATTTATACTGGAGGGAGAAGAGGTCTCCATATCTTGCTCTATTGGTATTACTATTTTTCCTAATGACGGCAAAGATATCGAAACCCTGCTACGCAATGCCGATCACTCTATGTACCGTGCTAAAAAAAGAGGCAGAAACTGCTATTGTTTACACGGTTCAGACACTAATTTAGATAAAAATTAATGAGCAAAAAAAATAAATTGCTAGTAATAGCTACTGTTTCAGGTTTTTTTTCTGGTATTTTCATATGTTATGTGATTAATTCTGGCTTAGGTAATGGTAAGTTTGATAATGTACTATATTATGCAGTTGGTAGTGTTTTAGTGGTTCTGGTGCGAATTAGAACCTCACAAGCTTTAAAACATTTTATTAGAACAAAAGAGTAAGCTGAAAGGACAAAAAAGTAGAGATGAATATTAAACTTGAAATTTTGCAACCATCAGAACACAAAGAGCTGATATATACACCACAAAACTGCTATAGCAATATGGCAAAAAGGCTTTTAGCCCCCCTACTCTTTTCTGAATTAATTGAAGCTTCTAGATGTTATCCTATAATTTTTTATTTAAGCAAAGGGGACGAAAAATTAACCCCTATGGCTTTACTTGGAACAGAACCTGTTATAGGTAACATATCCATTACAAAAAAAGGTGAGTGGTTGGAGAGCAGAATGATTCCTGCTAGCCTTTCTAGTTACCCATTTTATCCTGGTCATATAGATGAAAACGGCCAACTAACTCTTCTTATTGATAGGAACGCGCCTCATTTTCAAAAAGAACTATCTGATGGTAGCGGACAGCCTCTTTTCACTCCAACAGGAGAGGCAACACCTACCCTTATAGATATCCGTAAAAAACATCTCAATTATCAAAAAGAGATGGGCCATACAGATTGGGTTGTATATAAACTTTATGAAAAAAACCTGTTTCAGACAAAAAAATTATCTGAATACTTGCCGGGAAAAAAAGTTGCTCAACTTAGCAACTTTTTTATACTAGACCAAAAAAAATTAGAAGAGTTACCAGACGATGACTTTATAGAGCTGCGTCAGCTTGGGCTTATGGCAAACCTTTATGCTTTGATAACATCACAAAACAATTTTTCCCTATTGTCAAAACCTGTTACGCAAAATCAAGAAACCCAATCTTATGAGTTTCCACCAGAGGTTCCAGCATTTAAAACAGAACCAGTAATACCTGAAAAAAATCATGACAATAGATTGTTCATTGCAATAGCTGTTGCATTAATAGGAATTTTTACAGGAGTTGCAATTAGCTTA
The DNA here is from genome assembly GCA_015231305.1 of Magnetococcales bacterium. GTDB lineage: Bacteria > Pseudomonadota > Magnetococcia > Magnetococcales > JADFYX01. The sequence goes on from JADGBW010000062.1 coordinate 13,623, forward strand.
ACCCCTTCTGATACAGATAAAACTACTATTTACCACCCAAAAAGTGAGGTAAGCATTCCTCAAGAAAAAACCAACAAAACTGAAACTGTATCCTTAGAAAAAAAACCACAACCAACTGAGGTTCAAGCATCGCAAAAAGAAGATATTTTAAATATACTAACCCTACCACCTGATGCCACTCCATCAACATCAGAGGTTAGTATTAAGCAACAAGATATGGAACTAACACCAGATATTTCAAGTGCTCCAATTGAGCCAGGAAAAGTAATATCAACTACGAAACATACTGGTGATCCTTTATCAGAAAAAAGCACCCAAGAACCACCCACTGCTACCGAGGTTAAACCAAAGGTTTCTCAGCTTAATTTATTCTCAATGTTGACAGAACAACCTCTGCCCATTTTAACACCAAAAAAACGTCCAATAGGCCATACATCTCGCAGCCCTTTTAATACAAAAAATGATATGGCTTTACTGCAGCAACAGTCACCACATATAAACTTATTAATTGATGGTATTAAACGTAATATCACAGAATCACGGCTCTCATTACCAAGAGGTGATAACGCTTTAGAAAAAGTAGAACAGCTCAAAGAGCTAAACTTAGATAGCCCCATTGTTGATGAGTTACTTAACACAGTCTTTGAACGTTTTCTTGAATTAGCTATATGGGATAGATCTGGCAGAGCAAAATTATACTTAGAAAAAGCTGGGAAAATTTTCCCAGGTGACCCACGTATAGAAGAGATAGAGGGGCTTGTTTCTGAATAATTAAAAAAGGCCACGTTTTATAGCCATCAACCCCATAAAAACTATTATCAAACCTGCACCTTTTAACAACTGTTGCCTAAGTTTTTGGCTTAACATGGTTGATACCAACCCAAACCCCCAAAGAGCAGGTAAAGTGCCCAAACCAAAAGCCAGTAAAATAGCCATACCTCCAGCAATCGAACCCACAGCCAATGCTTTGGCCTGAAACGCCCAGTGTAGTGTGCAAGGAAGAAAACCTGTAACAACTCCTAAAAATAGTGTTCTACCTGGTAGTGTACCTCTCATCAAACGTTTTGTTAGTGCAGCTATTAACCCACCCCCAGAATTTTTATCGCGACGCACAAAAGGCAGAAGACCTGCACTATCTAATCCCATCCATACCATAACTGTTCCTGCTACAATATAGGGTACTCCCTGTAAATTTTCTGGCCTCCCAAAAGTAAACCCCAAAGATCCTATCCAACCTGACAGTGCACCTAACAACATATAAGTAGAAACTCGCCCAACCCCATATAATATATGAGGAATAAATTGAGAAAACCCACTTTTTTGGGGAAGCTTTAATGAATATGCCGCCACCATACCACCACACATACCTATGCAGTGGCCACTAGCTAAAAGTGCCGTTAAAAAAGTAAGCCATAGATCAAATATTGAAAGAGTCATCCCTTAACAATACTCTGCTATAGTGCTGTGTGAAAATAAAAAAATATTCTGGCTAGCAGCAATGCTATGAAATGGATAGAATGATTGTAGAACTTTAAAACTGCTAGTTGTCGCCATGTACCTGACGCAAGCAATTGATTAGCCTATTATATCAAGGGAAAGCATTATCACCAAAAGGTTACAGCTACTTCCCCTGATATAACAGATAAACCGATATCTTGCGCCATACACACATATATTTACCGAATCTAGGCAGAAATTAATTAAATACAGGTCTTTTATTTATACTTTATGAAACCCTCACCTTCACAACCCCAACCCTGCTATCACTGCGGTTTAGAAGTTCCTTTACAAAACCCATTTCGTATTCAAAAACAGGCAGGCTCACGTAAAGAAGAGTTACTATTTTGCTGTAATGGCTGCATTGGTGCGTATCGTATTATTGAAGGTATGGGGCTAGAAGATTATTATCGTTTAAGAGAAGGCGATAACAGCACCTTACAACCAGACAACCCAGACGATAGCAGGCTGTTAGCATTTGATGACTTGGACTATCAATCTGGTTTGGTTAGAGAAGTAGGAGAAAACAGAGAGATAAATATTATTTTATCTGGCATTCATTGTGCTGCTTGCGTCTGGCTAAATGAACAAGTTTTAAGAAAACTTTCTGGTGTTGAGTCTGTACAAGTTAATTTTTCCACTCAAAGAGCCAAAATTTGTTGGAACCCGGCTAAAACAAAACTTTCAACAATTATCCTTACAATACGTTCCATAGGCTATCAAGCAGAACCTTATGACCCATCCAAAGGTGAGCTTATGTTTCAAAAGCAGAACCGGGAACTACTCTACCGTTTAGGAGTAGCTGCTTTTGGTGCTGCAAATGTAATGTTTTTATCTGTGGCTCTATATGCAGGATACTTCCAAGGTATAGATGCAGCTTTTAAAAATTATTTCCACTGGCTATCTTTTGCCTTAGCAACTCCGGTAGTTTTTTATAGTGGTGGTGAATTTTATAAAGGAGCTTGGCGCAGCCTGCGTTTGGGCCATTTAAATATGGACTTACCCATCACCATAGGTGGGTTTGCGACTTATAGCTACAGTGTTGCCATTACATTGAGCCAGAAAGGAGAGGTTTATTTTGATTCAGTCACCCTATTTATTTTTATACTACTAACAGGACGTTATCTAGAAGCAGCGGCTAGACGCAAAGCGGCAGGAGCCACAGAAAGGTTACTCAACCTTGAGCCGAAAACGGCAACAGTTATTCGCAACTTGAAACAATTTACTGTTCCTGTACGTGAAGTTCGTGTCGGGGATATAGTAGTTATAAAGCCGGGTGATAAAATACCAGTTGATGGCATAATAAAAACAGGACAAACTTCTGTTGATGAATCCATGTTGACAGGAGAGAGCCTTGGTGTAAGTAAAATAGTTGGAAGTATGGTTGCTGGTGGCTCTATGAATATCGATGGAGCTATTACTATAGAGGCAAACCGAGTTGGTGAAAACACCACATTAGCTAAAATTATTCAAAGAATTGAAGAGGCTCAATCCCAAAGACCACCAATTCAAAATATTGCAGATAAAATTGCAGGATGGTTTATAGGGACCATACTGTTATTAGCTACTGTAACTCTAATATTTTGGTTATACAATGACCCCACCCAAGCTCTGCAAAATACCGTTGCCCTACTCATAATTACCTGCCCTTGTGCCTTAGGATTAGCAACTCCAGCGGCAATGGTAGTAGCCACTGGAGCAGCAGCAAAAGAAGGTATTTTGGTTAAAAATGGTGAAACTATAGAAAGACTTGCTAAAGTTACTCAAGTAGTATTAGACAAAACTGGCACAGTCACAAAAGGCACACCACATGTTGACCGTATTTTACCAACAAAAGGTATAAGCCAAGAGTATCTTTTAACCCGTGCTGCAGGGGTAGAACAATTCTCAGAACATCCAGTTGGCAAAGCAATTGTTAATGCAGTTAAAGAGCGTGATTTATCACTTCCTCAAGATATAAAATCAGCTAAAAATAGTCCTGGTTTGGGTATGGAGGCTATACATACTGGTAAAAAAATCCGTGTGGGTCGCTTAGAGTATGCCAGCATTGGAGTTAGCAACCCACCATTAACCTACCCTGACGATAAAGACAATCCATCTACATGGGCACTCTGTGTAGAAGATAACAAAACTTTAGGCTGGATAGGCTTAAATGATCGCCCAAAGCATGATGCAAAAGTTGCTATTGCTACTATTAAAGCTATGGGACTACCTGTAAGCCTTCTTTCAGGAGACCAACTAGCAGTAGTAGAAAAGATTGCTAAAGAGATGGATATTGAGAATAGCTTAAGCGAAGTATTGCCAGCTGAAAAAGAAAATTTTATTAAAAAACTGCAAGCCCAAGGGGAAATTACCGCCATGGTTGGGGACGGCATAAACGATGCCCCAGCTCTAGCTCGCTCTGATGTAGCACTAGCGGTTGAAAATGCTACAGACATAACAGTAGCAGCGGCAGATGTTATTCTCCTAAACCGTAACCTAAACAATGTAGCTAATACATTTATTCTTGCTCGCCGAACTATGCAGATTATCCGAGAAAATTTTCTTATCTCAATTATCTACAACAGCGTGGCTATTCCTCTAGCTATTACAGGTTACGTATCTCCTATTGTTGCTGCCATAGCCATGCCTATTTCCAGCTTAGTAGTAGTAGGAAACGCCCTGCGCTTGCGCAATACCACCAAAGATCAATAATTTAATTATCAGTATCCAAATAAATTTTAAAAATTACTGTAACACTTTTTCCAGTTTTAATTTGGTTAATACCAGCCTGTTTCTACTCATGATGTTCGCAAGTATAATTTTTAATCATCTATTCATGGGTCTAAACAAATTGCATAGCTTAACGAACTACCTCTAAAGCATTATTATCCTAGATTATAAAAACCACTTTCTACTTTTGCCTTTATTTTAGACTATATATATTGAGTGAGAAAGATATACATAGACTCTCCCCTAAAGATTAGCCTCTTATATAGAGTCTAAAATGTACCATACTTTTACAAAGATTCTCTATCTTTGTAAAAGTATGGTATTATAAAGAATTACCGATTTACTGAATTGCAAAACTAGGATATTAATGGACGCTATCTACATTTTACTTCCTGCTGCCCTGTTCCTCGGACTAATTGGGTTGGGCCTTATGATATGGGCTGTGCGTAGTGGTCAATTTGAAGACATGGAGGGACCAAGCTATAGAATACTGTTTGATGACGACCAAGATATGATCCCCAAACAGCAGGAAGAGAAAGATGCTCTAG
>JADGBW010000062.1:18479-20670 GCA_015231305.1 Magnetococcales bacterium
ATGGGAAAGATGGGAGTAAGCAGTAAAGCTATTTTTTTACATCATGGTTATTCTTGTTGAAATAAAAGGAGCCATATCTTTATCGGAACTAAAAGCATGACCACCAAACCAGCCGAAGAAAAAACCGTATAGATCATCTACTGATAAATTTTTATTGTCCATCTCATCTTGCTTTTGTAATAAATCATTAATTAAAAGAACATGCTCATCCCTGTGTTCAGCAAATTCAGGAAAATCATAAACCTTCATCAATATCTCTTCAGATTGAAAATGCCATTTAACATATTTTAATAATACAGCCATAGACTCAAGAACCTCCTCTTTGGGTCTATGTTTATAAGCAGTTCTTAAAATGTTGTTTATTAGTTCTGCCATACGTTTGTGCTGAACATCTATTTCACCAAGCCCAATAAGATAATCATCACTCCAATCAATGGTCTGAGCCATATTTTTTCCTCTTATACTATGGGAATAAAAACTTGTTGTTTTATGCAAAAAAAAAAAGGCTGTCTCGCAAAATGTTCTGAGACAGCCTTTTTATTTAAACAATTTTTGATGTCCTATTTACCACCACCCAAAGTATGCACATAAATGGCTAGCTGTTTTATCTCTAGTTCACTCAACTTACGGTTGCTGCCTTCGGAATCTGCCTCCCAAGCTGGCATAACACCTTTGCGTCCATAAGCTATAGAATGCTTAACTGTTTTTGCATCTCCACCATATAGCCAAATGCCATCAGTTAAGTTTGGTGCACCAATTGATTCATCCAGCTTTTCACCGTTTGCGCTACCAAGCAGAGAACCTTTTCCTGAATCACCATGGCAATTATTACACCCAGCGTCACCACGATATAGAGCATCGCCACGCCCAGCAGCCCCAGCATCTGTAGAACTACCAGATAGTGATAAAGTGTACTGGGTTAGATCTTCAACTTGTGCTGCAGTAAAGCTGCCTTCAGCTGAATCAAGGTGAGCAGGCATCTGTCCAGCTCTACCACCACGAATGGTTTCGCTAATCTGCTCAAATGTTCCACCGTAAAGCCAGTCATCATCGACTAATGCAGGGAAACCACCAGCCTTAGCTCCAACACCACTACCACCATGACATGGGGCGCAGTTATCACCAAAAATAGCTTTACCAGCTGAAACTGCATATTGTAGTAGCTGAGAATCCTTTGCAATTTCATCTGTAGAAAGTGCTGCTAGTTTATCATTAAAAGGTTTCTTAGCTGCATTACTAACTGCCAACTCTTCTTCTAGCTGCTTATGCTGTGACCAACCCAAAACACCTTTTGTATACTCACCACCAGGTATCGGCCAAGCTGGGTATAAAATCCAATATACAACTGCGTAAACTATTGTTGCATAGTAAGAGTACAACCACCATTTTGGTAGTGGGTTATTATATTCTTTGAGAGGATATCCCTCTTCATCATCCCACTGATGGCCAGTAGTCCCAATCTCTTTTTCATCCGCCATTTTGTCTATCTCCTTATTTTCAACTCTCTAACACCCTTTGACCAATAATCAGCGGGCCTGGGCTTGGTAGGAAGAAAAATCGACCATAGTACCCAAAATTTGTAAATAAGCCACCATGGCATCTAACTCAGTAATACGTGCAGGTTCGCCATCGAAATCTTGTAGCGGTACATTTTCGTCATAACGAGCTAAAAGTGCATCTGAATCGCTATCTGGAATAGCTTGAGCTTTAAGATCTGCCTCTGCATTATCAATCTGCTCTTGAGTATAAGGAACTCCAACAAGTTTTAATACTTCCAAACGCTTGGTGATATTGCCATATTCAAGATCATTTTCAGCAAGCCATGGGTATGCAGGCATGACGGACTCTGGAACCACATCACGAGGGTTTTTCATGTGGGCTTGATGCCACAAGTTAGAATATTTTCCACCAACACGAGCTAGATCTGGACCTGTTCTTTTTGACCCCCACTGGAATGGATGGTCATACATGCTCTCAGCAGCGAGAGAATAGTGTCCATAACGCTCTTGCTCATCGCGGAAAGGTCTGATCATTTGTGAGTGGCAGTTATAACAGCCTTCTCTAACATAAATGTCTTGTCCCCTTAATTCCAACGGGGTATATGGACGCATTCCTTCAACTTTTTCTATAGTGGACTTAATAAAGAAAAGTGGAACAATTTCCACAATCCCTCCAATGAGGACCAAGACCA
>JADGBW010000063.1 GCA_015231305.1 Magnetococcales bacterium
TAACAAATTGCGTTGGGATCAAAGATTCAGCAAATCTAAACATAGAAACAAATAAACAATGTAGGATGCTTGGTAAAGCGTTAAAAAGTGCTAAAAATTCTAGAACTTTCGCAGACTATAAAATTAATGATACTTTTGAGATAACAAGAGCACAACATGCAGTTTTAAAATGTGATGATATTGTAAAGGAAGCTTATCAAATTATGAATATCATTTAATTTTACTGTTTTATCAAAAAACCTTCATAACTTTAGCTTATTCTGTGAGTTACACCTTTATTAAGTTCATCAACCGCACATAAAAACCCATCCATCTCTTCTTTAGTGCCAATTGTAACCCTAATTTTATCCTGTAAACGGGGGTCGCTGCCGAAATATCTTATTAGGTAGCCTTTTTCTCTTAGGGCGTTTAGCCATTGTTCTCCGGTTAGAGGGGAGTTGGGTATGGTTGCTAGTATGAAGTTTGATTGGCTTTGCATTACTTTAAAGCCTCTTTTTTCTAGCTCTTGTGTTGTTCTTGTTCTCTCTTTTTTTATGGCGGTTAATCCGGGTTTATAGGCTGTTAGGTTTTCTAAGGCTGCTACTGCGCCAGCTTGGGATAGTTGGTTTAGGTTGTAGGAGTCTCGTACTTTGTGCATCTCGGCTGCTAGGGTGGGGTTTGTAAAGCCAAGGCCAACTCTTAGCCCAGCTAGAGCTAGAGACTTTGACATTGTGCGGGTGATGATTAAATTGTTGTGTTCTTTTAAAAGGGATAGACCGTTATCTTCAGCAAAATCTACGTAGGCTTCATCTAAAACTACTACACCGTTGGTTTTTTTGCATAGCTCTGCAATGTTTGCTAGTGGTACAACGTGGCCTGTGGGGGCGTTGGGTCTTACTATAAAAATCAACTTTGCATTACATTTTATTAATGCTTCTATGGGTAGAGAGTAATCTTTGGGCCATGGGGTCTCTTTAAAAATTCCCCCTTGAATTTTTGTAAGTGTCTCATAAAGAGAGTATGTAGGTGATGGGGCAGTTACTATTTGGTTTTGGCCTACGAAGGTTCTTAATACCATGGTTAAGAGGTCGTCGGAGCCATTACCTGCAATTACCTGTTCTGGCATTAGGTTATATGCTTTGGCAGCAGCAACACGTACAGGGTATGATGATGGCTCTGGATAAAGGCGTAAGTTTTGGACTGTAGCGTTTATTATGGCATCTAACACTGCTTTTGGTGGAGGATATGGGTTTTCGTTGGTGTTTAGTTTTATAAGAGGGCGGCTAGGGTCTGGTTGCTCACCAGGGGTGTAACCACGCATCTGTTGTATATCTTCTCTTGCTAGATTGTTCATTGATTGGCCTTTTTGTGTCTTTATTTGTCTATCTTACCCTTACCTTCCTTTGTATAAAAAAACTACGATGGGGCTGGGGCTAAATATCTCGTCTTAAGTAGTGGTTTGGGTAAAAAGCCCCAAGAGAGGGATATAATTAATTAAATATAGCATTTACATTTATCATTTGTACTAAGTTCAAAGACAAAACTTGGTCGTGTATGGAGTCTCCAATTCCTCACGTTTTTTATTGCAAAGGCTTAAAAGCAAAGGCAAAACCTTGGGTTTAACCTAAACCCAACAGGTAGATAATTCCCCTGCACCCCTAATAATAAAAGCTTTTTGTCTTGTGCATTTTATAAAAGAGACAGCTATACAATATCGTCACAGGTTGAAATTATCAGGTTTTTCCGTAGAATAGCCAGTATATTTTATTGAATTTTTTTTTGGAATATCTACGGTATGGAATTTTTGCTTGCATTGGCTCAAGTTGACCCCCACGTGGGTGGGCTTGATAAAAATTTAGCTATGATGTTAGCAAATGCTCAGCAGGCTAAAGATGCTGGAGCCTCCTTAATTGTATATCCTGAATTAGTAACAACTGGGTATCCCCCAGAAGATCTTTTGCATAAACCTGTGTTTTTAAAAAGGTTGGTAGATGCCGAACAGGACTTTATACGTAAGCTTGGGGAGATTGAAATTGATGCTGTATATGGCACTATTCGGCAAGGTAGCAAAGGTCTTTTAAACGCTGGTGTATTTATACAAGACGGTAAAGAAGTAGGTTTTGCCGCTAAGTGGCGGTTGCCAAATTATGGTGTATTTGATGAAAAACGCTATTTTACCCAAGGTGTTTTAGTTAGAACTTTTGCCTACAAGGGTTGTCAATTTGGCATTACCATTTGTGAAGATCTTTGGCATACTGGTGGTCCCTTACAAGAGCTGGCCCAATCAAAAACTGATTTTGTTCTCAACTTAAATGCCTCCCCATATCATCTTGGAAAGCAGTCAGAGCGAGAAAAGATGATAAGCAAACGTATATCTGAAAGCTCCTTGCCTATTTTTTATGTAAATTTGGTAGGTGGGCAGGATGAGCTAGTCTTTGATGGTGGCTCTTTTGTTATGAGCCGGGATGGTGTTGTGTTGTGTCGATCCCCTCAATTTTCGCCAGATATATCTCTAGTAAAAATAGCTAGCTCAGATGATAAGCCTTTGGAGATTTTTCCCGGTAAGGTAGGAGAGCTTTATTCTCCTGATAAAGAGATATACTCCGCACTGTGTTTAGGCTTGCGAGATTATGTAGAAAAAAATGGTTTTGCAGGGGTAGTTTTAGGGCTATCAGGAGGTATAGACTCTGCTTTAACGGCTGCCATTTGTGCTGATGCTTTAGGGCCGGATAGAGTGGAAGCAGTAATGATGCCGTCCCAATATACCTCCCAAGACAGCTTGGAAGATGCCAAAGAGGGTGCTGTTAATATTGGTATACGTTTGGTAAATATACCAATTGATAATATTTTCTCCATCTTTCGCAATGAGCTAGCTGGGGAGTTCTCAGGTTTAGATGAAGATGTTACAGAAGAGAATATACAGCCAAGAATAAGGGCTACTCTTTTGATGGCTATCTCCAATAAAAAAGGCTACCTATTAGTAACTACAGGTAATAAAAGTGAAGTTAGTGTTGGTTATGCCACACTTTATGGAGATATGGCTGGTGGATATTCTGTTTTAAAAGATGTTTTAAAAGAGCGTGTATTTAAGTTATCTTCTGCAAGAAACAGCTGGGCAACTGATGCCGGAGAGCCACTGCCCATACCATTGCGAGTAATTACAAAACCACCTTCGGCTGAACTAAAACCAGACCAAAAAGATAGCGATTCTTTGCCCCCATATCCGGTGCTTGATAAAATATTGGAGATGTATGTTGAAAAAGAGAGAAGTTTAGATGAAATAGTAGCACATGGTATTGATAGAGAGGTAGTAGCAAGGGTTATATCAATGGTTGATAGAAGTGAATATAAACGCAGACAAGCAGCACCTGGAGTTCGGATAACCCCTAGGGCTTTTGGTAAAGATCGCCGTTATCCCATCACAAATGGTTTTGCAAACTCATGAGGATAATGCGGTTTTGCAGCCTGCTAATTTTCTTAGGAATTATTGCAGCTTGTGGCAGTACTCTCCAAACTAAGCCTAACAGTGCCCGATTTGATGCTTTATATAAAAAAGCCCAAGCCTATATGGATAGAAACAACCCACAAATGGCACTGCGTTCTTTAGTTAAAGCCCAAAAATTACAACCCAACCATATAGGGCTTCTAACAATGCTAGGTGTGGCTTATGATAAGCTAGGGCAAGATAGAAAGGCTCTAATAGTCTGGAAGAATGCTCATATAATAAATCCGCGTAGTGGTGAAATAAGCCATAATCTTGGGGTAGCACTTATGCGCTTGCAGCTACTTGATGAGGCAAAAGTGGCTTTTCATGATGCCTTGGCAGATCATAAGTTTGCTGATCGAGTGGAAACATACTATAATTTGGCCCTTATCCAACAACGTCGAGGGGCAATACGAGAGATGGTGGCCTCTCTAAAGCAGTTATTACAGATAGATCCCGGTCACATACCTTCCCATAAGGTGTTGGCTGATTATTATCGTAAAATGCATCGCCCGGACTTGGAAGAAAAGCAGTTACGCAATATACTATCTATAAATCCTCATAGTATTATTACTCTTGAGCGTTTGGCTGATCTATATTTGCAGGGTAAAAATAATAATAAAGCCATGGTACTACTGGAGCGTATTGTGATTGTTGCTCCTAATACAGCTGCAGCTAAAAAAGCTAAACTAAAGCTGGAAAAAGTTTTAGATAATAAGTGAGGGGCTTTTACTAGCAGGTTAACTCACGGTTATGTTTTATGAATTATTTAGGGTTAATAAATAGCACTAAATATTTAAGGTTTATATTATGGAACAAGCACCTGATGATTACTTCTCCCCTAAAGAGGTAGAAAATCCTGAAGGAGGGTATACAACAAAAGCCGATAATGCCTCAGTGGAACCTACCCCTGTAGCAGCATCGCAGGTTGGTATTTTATTGCGCTCTACCCGTGAAGAGCAAGGTCTGTCAATTGATGAGATGTCGGTAAAAACCCGGATTCGTGATGTGCATCTTATCTCCCTTGAATCAGGGGCAATAGAAAAGCTACCAGGCAACGCCTTTGTTGCAGGTTTTATGCGTTTATATGCAAAAAATTTAGGTATTGTAAATGACCCCCTAGTCGAAAGATTTTTAATAGAGTTTGAAAAACAAAGGCAAAACTTATCAACCGATACTTTCGCATCTCCTGAAGAGTCTAAAAAACGGCCCAACAGTAATGCTATTATTGGTGGCATTGTTGGTTTGGTTGGGCTTTCCATTGCTTATAGTAATTTTAGTAATTCAGATAGAGACATTCAGCAACTGCCAGCAGCTCCCCCCGCAAAAGTTGGTGAGGTAGTTCCTGTTTTCGTTAAAAAAGATCGTGAAGAGCCAAAAAAAGATAGCTCTTTATTGCATTTTGGCAGACAAGAGATAAAGCCTTTGGTGACCCAAAAAGCAAAAGAAGAGGTAACACCCCCAAAAAAACAGAGCATTGAGAAAAAACAAACAAAGCCTGTTAAGAGTGTAAAGAAGGTTGAAAAACCTACAAGAACATTAACAAAACCTGTAACAAAGGCAGTAAAACAGAATAAAAAACAGGTTGAGTCAGTTTCTTTACGACCTAAAACAGTAATTGCTCCTGCTAAAATTAGTCAAACACGCAGAACTCCTTTAGTAAGGAGAAAAGTAGAAAAAGTTAAAGCCCAAGCCCCAGTTGAAGATATTAAACCCTTTGTTGCAAAGAAGGCTAAACCCAAAAAGAATAACAGACCAAAAAGGGTGGATGACAGTAAGTTAAGCCCGACAAAGAGGATTTTAAACCGTTATCCCGAGCCAATTATTGATAATAGAGATTTAATACCTGACTCTAAACGTGCTGTATCATTAATTTCTAAAGAGCTGGTATGGGTACAGATTCGTAACGCAGATGGTGATGTTCTAAAAGATATGGTTATGCAGCCTAACCATGTTTTTAGAGTTCCCACAGGTATGCAATTTTTTGCTATTCTTGGTAATGCTGGTGGAGTTCAACTACGAGTTGGCAAAAGAAAATTACCATTTTTAGGTAGTCCTGGTGAGGTAATTCAAGATCTTGATTTATCAGCAACTCATCTGCTTAAACGGGCGAAAAAAAGGTGAGTAGATCTATTTCGTTAACTGCTCCCCGGCGGTTAACTAGGTCAGTTAATGTGGGAAAAGTAGTTGTTGGTGGTGATGCCCCTATTTCGGTGCAGTCTATGACCAATACCGACACAAGAGACATTGTTGCTACAACAGAGCAAATAACCCAGTTAGCCGATGCAGGAGCTGATATTGTTAGGGTCTCTTGCCCAGATAAGGAGGCCGCCTTAAGTGTGGCACAACTGGTTGAAAATTCACCAGTTCCGCTAATTGCAGATATTCATTTTGACCATAAGCTTGCACTTATTGCTCTTGATGGTGGTATCCACTGCTTGAGGATAAACCCCGGTAATATTGGTGCAAAAGAGCGTGTTGCTGAGGTGGTAAGGGCTGCAAGTGCACGTAAAGTACCTATACGCATTGGTGTAAATGCTGGTTCTCTAGATAAAGATCTTCTTGCAAAATATGGCGAACCATGTGCCGATGCTATGGTTGAGTCTGGTTTAAAACATATCCGCATATTAGAAGACCTTAACTATAATGAGATAAAGATAAGCCTTAAGGCAAGTTCAGTTGCTATGACAGTGGAAGCCTACCGTAAATTGGCTAAAATGGTAGATTATCCACTGCATCTGGGAATAACCGAGGCAGGAGGTACTCTGCCGGGTTCAGTAAAGTCGGCAATTGGTTTAGGGCTGTTGCTAAGTGAGGGAATTGGCGATACCTTGCGAGTTTCTCTCTCTGCTGATCCTATTGAGGAGGTACGAGTAGGATTTGAAATTTTAAAAACCTTGGGCTTGAGAACCCGTGGGGTAAACATTATTTCGTGTCCTACTTGTTCGCGGCAGGAGTTTGCCGTTATAGATGTAGTCGCAAAACTTGAAAAACGATTGTCTCACATACGAGAATCGGTAAACTTATCAATTATTGGTTGTATTGTTAATGGACCAGGTGAAGCAAAAGAGTGCCATGTTGGTTTAGTGGGTGGAGGAGGAGAAAACCTGCTCTACATAGATGGTAAACCCTATGAAAAAGTGGCGGACAACAATTTGGTTAGTCGTCTAGTTGATGAAGTTGAAATTGCCGCAAAAAAAATTAGAGAGCAACAAGAGATTGAAAACAGCGCAAAAAATGATTAAAACGGTACGTGGTGTACACGATATTCTTAACCACGAAACCCCAACGTGGCAGTATCTTGAGGCAACCGCAAGAAGGGTTTTTGCTCAGTACGGATATGGCGAAATTCGCACTCCTATATTTGAAAAAAGCGAACTATTTTCCCGTGCTGTGGGGGCCACAAGCGATATAGTTGAAAAAGAGATGTATACTTTTGCTGATAGGGGGGGCGACATGCTGAGTTTACGCCCAGAAGGTACAGCATCGGTTGTTCGGGCGTTTATAAACAACAGCATGCACAGAACCCTACCTTGGCGTGTCTATTATGCAGGGCCAATGTTTCGGTACGAACGGCCCCAAAAAGGTAGGCAACGGCAATTTCACCAGATAGGTTGTGAACTATTTGGACCCGAAGGCCCCCTTGCTGATGCCGAGATTATGGCAATGGTCATGGCTTTTTTCAGAGAAGCTGGGGTAGTAGGAAATTTAGTATTAGAGATAAACTCTTTAGGCTGTGGAGAGTGCCGTGGGCCCTACCGGGAGAAACTTCTAGCTTTTCTCAGTGCTAAAAGAGAAGCTCTTTGCGGAAACTGTCAAAATCGAATGGAGCGTAACCCTCTTAGGGTGTTGGATTGTAAAAATACTGCATGTGGTGAAGTGGCAAAAGCAGCTCCACACATGCCAGACCACCTATGTAGTGTGTGTAATGAACATTTCGATGGTTTAAAAAGCCATTTAACCATGTTAGAGCAACCTTTTGTCCATAATCCCCTTATGGTGCGTGGGTTGGATTATTATAATCGTACTGCTTTTGAGGTAACAACAGACGCTTTAGGGGCGCAAAATGCTGTTGCTGCTGGTGGGCGTTACGATGGTCTAGTTTCAGAAATGGGTGGAGTGTCAACGCCGGCTATCGGTTTTGCTATGGGTCTGGAGCGTCTGGTTTTACTATTAGAGCAAAACCGGGTTGTTGCAACGACACTAACAGTCTATCTTGTGGCGGTGGGTGATGGGTCTCAGGGGGCTGGCTTGTATCTGGCAGAAAAATTACGTAGGTCTGGCCTAAAAGTTGAGATGAACTTGACCCAAGGCTCCATGAAAAGCCAGATGAAAAGGGCAGGAAAATCCCAAGCCCCTATCACTGCTATTATTGGCGAGAGTGAAGTTACAACAAAAAGTGTGGTAATTAAAAATATGGACAATGGTGAGCAAGAGACCGTAGCCATTGCTGGGGCTGTTGATTATGTTAACTCCCTAATTGAAAATAAAAAGAGGATGGACCATGGCTCAAATTGATAATATTTTTGAAGAAATTGATGAGCAGATGGATGCAGATAAAGCTCATAAATTTTTTAAAGAGAACCAAACCCTGATAATAGGTAGCCTAGTTTTGCTTTTTGTAGGGCTGTTTGCTTTTGTGGCATGGCGAGATGCGCGTATTAAAGAGAACCAATCTCTATCGGATCAATATATCCAAGCTCAAGAACTAGAGACCAAAGGTGATAGAGCTGGGGCAAAAGCTATTTTTCAGGCAATTATAAAAGAAAATGGTGACCATGGGTATGGTCTATTATCTCTTTTATCTGATGCCCAGGCATTAGCTAAAGCTGGTAAAAATGATGATGCCATTGCTAGTTTTGAAGCGATTGCTGCTAAAACCACCAACTCTCCTTTGCAAGGAATGGCACTTCTAAATGCAGCTTATTTATCAGATAATGATGATGCAAGAGCTAAAGGTTTCTTAGCTAAAATTGACGCAGCTTCTTCATTTCGCCCACATGCATTAGAGCTAGAGGGTCTGCTATTAGCTAGAGCAGGGGATGAAAAAGAGGCTTATAAGCGTTATCAAGAGGCAATACAAGCTGGTGCTTCAGGTCAATTAGAACAGCGATTAAAAACACGTATTGAACGTTTAGCAGGAAAATATTAAGACTATTTGGGGTTATATCCCAAGATTTAGTCATGAAAATTTATATGAGCCGGAGTATTAGGAGCGCACAGATGGGTGGATATCTAAAATACCCAATTTCATTGTTATGGGTTTTGTTGTTGGTGGCAGGTTGTTCTTCATCTGGAGATAAAGATGATATTATTAGTTTTGTTGAGCCAAAGCCCGGACGTTCAGTTGGTTTAAAAAGAGAGTGGCGACGAAATATTGGTTTTACTCCAGATAAATATATGAGCCACCCAAGACAGATTGCGGTGACTGAAGAAGATGTCTTTGTGGGTACGTATGGAGGTAAGGTTGCCAGGGTAAATAAAAAAAGTGGCAAAACAGTTTGGCGAGAAAAGGTTGACGTAGGAGTTGTTGGAGGTGTTGCTGTATCCGATGATTTAGTATTTGCCGGAACAATTAATGGTAAAATGGTGGCCCTATCACGTGAAGATGGTAAACAGATATGGGAATCAAGTGTTGCAACAACAATAGCATCAGCACCTAGAGTGTCTGATGATAAGGTGCTTTTTACCACTTTGGACAACCGTACTTACGCATTGAGCATAACCAACGGCAAGATACAGTGGACCCACTCAACTGTGCCCGTTACACTAGTAGTAAAAGGTGCTGCAACCCCAGTGGTAAACGGCGAAATTGTTTATGTTGGCTATTCTACTGGTGAAATGTTCGCCTTAAACAAAGAAAATGGCAAAGTAATCTGGACAAAAGACTTCTCTCGGTTAACAGGGCGTAGTGAGTTTGAACGCCTGCAAGATCTAGATGCAGAAGTAGTAGTTGGTAAGCTTGATTCTGACAATCTTATTCCTAAAATTTATGTCGTTAACCATCAAGGTTCTATAAAGGCTATCCATGCTAATAATGGTGGTGAGGTTTGGGATACTAAATTTTCTTCTATACGCCGACCTTTATTATGGGGTAGCCAGCTTTTTGTATCAGGTTTAGGTGGATATGTTGTCTCTATAAGCACCGAAGATGGTCTTGAAGTTTGGCGGACAGAGGTAAGTGATGGTTATCTTTCGGCCCCTGTGCGTTTAGGTAATAGGATAATTGTTGGTGATAATAAAGGTCGCTTATTATCCCTTGACCCTACTAGTGGCCGGGTAGTTGGGTTGGATAAATCTAAAAATTCATTTATTGCCGATCCGGTTGTTGATAGAGCTGCTTTACTGCTCTGGACCAACAAAGGTGAATTAGTTCGTTATACTGTGGACGAGCTTTAAATATTTAATTCAATTTTTTTGGGTGGGGCGATATTATGCCCTACCCAATTGCTGCATATGTTGTCATTTCTTTCGTATAATACCTAATAATTTTATATTCCATAGGCTAAACTATTTTATAGTGTATAGTGATTTTAAACCAAAAACTGACACTGAAAAAACCAACGTGACGTATTTTGGGTAAAGACGGGCATTAAGAGAGTTTAACGTTGCTGCCCTAGGTTCCCACTTATGTGGTAATTCTGAGGGATTCTTATTTTATATATTTTTTTAATGAAGCCATTATAATATGGCTTTTGGTAACTAGTCTGCTTGCAAAACTTGTTAATTTCTCTAACCTTGAAGAGTATCAAAAAAATTCGCAATCATGCTCGCTCCTACAGGTAAGGTTATGATATTGTAGTGTATTTCTTAATAGTACGCCTTTTCAAATCACCGTTCTAACATTTAGTTTTCTTCTTAAAAAATAACTATGAATAAAGTTACACAAAACCTGCCAATTGTGGCTCTAGTTGGACGGCCAAACGTTGGTAAATCATCCATTTTTAATCGTTTTACCAGAAGCCGAGATGCCTTGGTGGATGATACCCCTGGGCTGACCCGTGACCGTCAATATGGTCGGGTATCATGGTCTAACAGGGCTTTTCATGTGGTGGATACTGGAGGATTTGAGCCAAAATCTAATGAGATTATCCCAAATTTAATGCGTGAGCAGACCATGGTAGCAGTAGAGGAGGCGGATGTTGTTATTTTTGTAGCCGATGCTAAATCTGGCCCACTGCCCGATGATTGGTCTATTGCTGATATGCTTAGACGTTCCGGTAAGCCAGTTATCTGTGCTGTAAATAAGACAGAAGGCAAGGGTGGAATAGAGTCTTCATATGAGTTTTATGGTTTGGGGTTAACACCAGTAATTCCCATAGCTGCTGCCCATGGGCGGGGTATGGAGGAGATTCGTAGTGCAGTGTTAGAACTGCTACCAATAGTTGATGATATTCAGGCAGATGATAATTTTGATAAAAATAGTAGAGAGGATGATTTTCCTACTATTGAAGAGTTAGCCAAAGAGATACATGATGAAGAAGAGGCCGAGTTTCAAAGATTAGAAGCTTTAGAAAATAGTGATTTACAAGATCAAGATGAAGCTGAAGTAGGAGAAATTGAAGCAGATGAAGTTGAAGAAGATAATGTTGAAATAGATGAGGTAGGGCCTGTTGCTGTAGCTGTAGTTGGCTGTCCTAACGCTGGTAAAAGTTCTTTAATTAACGCTTTGTTGGGTGAAAACCGCCTTGTCGCTTCACAAGTAGCAGGAACCACCCGAGACTCTATTGATCTGCCATTTACCGATGGGCGTGGTCATCAGTTTGTATTAATAGATACCGCTGGTATTCGTCGGAAGAGCCGTATAGCTTTGCGAATAGAAAAGTTTTCTGTAATGGCAGCTTTAAAGGCGATAGACCGGGCTGAAGTTGCGGTTTTAGTGCTAGATGCCGAACGAGAAGATATTAGCGATCAAGACCGAAGGGTTGCTACTTTAGCAACCAGTGCTGGTTGTGGTTTGGTTATTGTGGTTAATAAGTGGGACCTTGTTAGTGGTGGTCGCAAAGCCCAAAAGGAGTATCTACTTAGGGTGCAAGATGCTTTTCCCTTATTTCCTCATGCTCCTGTATTATTTATATCAGCAAAGCGAGGTAAGGGTATTAGTTCGCTGCTCGACACTGTTCATAGGGTGCATCGGATTGGTAGACAGAGAATATCAACTGGTAAATTAAACCGTTGGTTGAGTAGCGCAGTTGAGAAACATCCGCCTCCTAGAAGGGCTGGGCGAGCAATAAAAATTCGTTACATGACACAAATTGCCACCGAACCCCCAACCTTGTTGATTTTTGCCAACCGTCCCGACCAAGTCCATGAGACCTACCGACGTTATTTAGAAAAACAGCTACGTGAACATTTTGATTTTGCTGGAGTACCAATCCGTATGATGTTTAGAAAAGGTGGTAACCCTTTTGAGAAGAACGATTAAACAATTAAAATTCCTGCTTACTTGTTTCTGTAAAATCTAGGTTAAAGTTTTGTTTTCTTGATACCGATAAGGTAGTTAATTGGTAATTATACTCTAATTAACTTCTGCTTTGGATAGAAAATGTCACTAGCCATTAAACAGATCATAGCCCAAGATAGGCAAGCTGAGTCGAGAGCTTTTAAAAAGCCCTTCGCAACATCTGGTCATGCTGAAGATGAAAAAGATGATGGATCTAATGATGACCATCATATGGACTATCGTTTATCTCTGCAAAATTTGACCGATACACGCTCGATAAATCAAAATCTGCGTAATGCCAATGATGGTGTCTCTATGGTGCAGATAGCAGAAGAAGCCTTGGCCCAAACAGATCATGCATTAGATGAAATAAGAAAATTAGCCAAAGAGCAGTATCAGCAGAACAAAAATGACCCTGATAAAATTATGTATTGGCTAAGGCAAGTTGATAATATCTCAAAAGAGACCACGTTTAACCAAAAACCACTGCTAGATGGCAATTTTGCAGATGAGCATTATACAATTGGTAGTGGTGTTGAACAGACTGTCGAGGTATCTTTGAGCAGTAGTTCACCAGAAGCTTTAGGATTTGGTGGCAGTGTTGATGATGTGTTAAATAAATTGCGCGAAAAAGGTGTCTCTCAACTATTAGCTACAACAGATGAGAAAAAACCAGGCATTATTGATGAAGCTAAGGAATCTGTATCAGAAATAAGAGCAACTCTACCTCCTATCCATGAGAGGTTTATCAATGCTATTAAAGATTTAAATCGCCTTGCTGATGAGACTCACCAGGCTCATTCTAGAATTAATGACCCTGAAGTTGCAACTAAAGTAACAGCTGAAACTCGCAAGACTCTACTTAATGAGTCAAAAACATCTATTCAGGCCCAAGCTAACCAGCAGGCTAACATTGCTATGAGTCTTTTGGAGTGAGTCAGCCGTTGGACCCCGGTGTAATGTCTGAGCTAAGAAAAGCTTTAAAAGAATTTAGCAAAGAACGTAACTGGCCTAAGTTTCATACTCCCAAAAACTTATCTATGGCTTTAAGTGTCGAAGTTGCAGAAATTGTTGAGATATTTCAATGGTTAGATGCAGAGCAGAGCCAACAACTAAACCAAAAACAAAAGTCTCATTTAGCCCAAGAAGTTGGTGATGTGATGATATATTTAACCATGCTTGCAGATAAATATGATCTGGACCCCATAGAGTGCGCACAGCAAAAAATGACCATAAACGCTATAAAATATCCAGTAGAGTCATAAGTTAATCTAGTTTTTTTCAATCCCGCTGCTAAAAAATATCTGTATTTTGTTGACACTATGAGAAACATGATTCATAAGTCTCCATTATGTCTACACAACAAATTCACCAACTACAAGCATCCTATTCTCCAGGGGAAGATCGCATACTGTTAAAGTTTAATACTACAGGTGGGGTTGAATTCAAGTTCTGGCTGACACGTCTCTTCGTAAAGAAGTTTTGGCCTAATTTGGTTAATACCATGGAGGTTAATGTTAAACAGCAGACAGATAGTGCAAATAACTCTTCTGGTGCGGCTCCAGGTTTAAAAGATAAAGTTTTGGGTTTTATGCATCAGTCTGCGGTTGAAAATGCTAATTTTTCAACTGACTATGAGTCTAGTAAACTCCCTTGTCCACTTGGTGACTTGCCTATTTTGGTGCATAAAGCAGGGCTTCATTTAAGGGGGGTAAACTCTTTCACGTTAAGTCTTCACCCCGAGGTAGGAGATGGTGTTGAATTGGGGGTTGACCAAAATTTATTACACCTTTTAAGTAAGTTGATTCATGATGCCGTTGCTCAAATTGATTGGGGTTTGGTTATCCAAATTCCGGGAGTTGAAAATGATAGCAGTGGATCAGCAAATGAGGATGAAAATCCACAAGCGCGACGCTTGCATTGATGTTATGGATCAACTACAATATTTTTTTTTAAATAAAAACTTGGGAGTAAAATTTAAATGGCTCAGTCTATATTTTATGACAAACCAGTACCGCTAAACAAAGAGGTTCATAAAGACCTTAAGATTGGCCCTAATGATGCTGGTTTTAGTTTTGCTAAGAATACCAACTCTGTTCTTCTTTCAGGCATGGAGTTTGTTCATGCAGCCAAGGAGTATCCGATTATTTTCATAGAAGCTGGTGAAAGTATCCTGCCAGTAGCGTTATTAGGTTTTCGTACAGATGAAAATCTTTTTGTCGATGAAGATGGTAAATGGGACGCAAAATATATCCCAGCATTTGTACGTCGCTATCCTTTTATTTTGGCTGAAGCTCCAGGAAGCGAAGAAGATGATACCAAAGAGTTGACCGTGTGTATTGATGAAGATTTCCCCGGTTTAAGTAAAGAAGAAGGTAGCCCGCTTTTTGATGAAGATGGTAAGCAGACAGAGTTGTTAGATAACGCAATTTCATTTTTGCAAGAGTATCAAGCTCAATATCAACGCACTGAAATATTTGTTAATCGTCTAAAAGGCTTGGACCTTTTAACAGGGTATACAGCTAATGCTGAACTAGCAGATGGTGAAAAAGTTTCTATGGCTGGCCTGTTGGTTATTGATGAGAAAAAGTTGATGGAACTAGAGAAGAAAAAAGCTATGGAGCTATTCCGCTCTGGCGAGTTGAGCTGGGTATATGCTCACCTTCTCTCTTTATCTAACATGAACTCTGTAATTAGCCGTATGGTTCCAAAAGAAAAAGACGCTGCATAAAGCTTTAAATAGCCCATACAGGCAATAAAAAAGCCCCCCAAGGTTAAATACTTTGGGGGGCTTTTTTTATGTTGAAATGCTTCATGTTTACTAAATATGGTTACGACTTAGTACTCTCTTACAGCAAAAGAGGTTCATCGTTATTAGATTTTTTAAGGAGTGGAGTTAATGTCCCAGGGTTTAGCGCAAGCAAAAGAGCCTCTTATGGAGGAAATTTCTGCATCTGGTGAAGGGCGAGACATTACCCGGCCTTTTTTCTCCCCATCCACTCTTATGTCACCTCAAGATACAGTGCTGCAAAGTAGGGGGGGAGATTATACCCTCTATGAAGACTTGCTCCGTGATGATCAAGTCGCTGCCACATTTCAACAACGCAGGCTAGCGGTTACTTCAGCAGATTGGGGGGTGCTGGCTGGTGATGACAAAAAAGAGAGCTTAAAAGCTGCTGAACATCTCAAAGAGATGTTAGTTAATATTAATTGGGATAGCATAACGGATAAGATGCTCTATGGTCTTTTTTATGGATACGGGGTGGCTGAGTGTATCTGGGAGAGGCAGGGTAACCGTATTGAGCTTAAGGATCTTTTGGTACGTAAACAAAGACGGTTTGCTTTTGATAATAAAGGTAGATTAATTTTACGTCTATTGTCAGACCATAAAGGTGAGATACTACCGCAAAAAAAGTTCTGGCATTTTTCAGCTGGGGCCGATAACGATGATGAGCCTTATGGTTTAGGATTGGCCCACTGGCTCTATTGGCCAGTATATTTCAAACGTAATGGCATTAAAATGTGGTCTATTTTTATGGATAAATTTGGCATGCCTACTGCCAAGGGCTCTTATCCTGCTAATGCTACCGAAGAGGAAAAACAACGTCTTTTAGCTGCTTTAAGAGCTATTCAGACTGACTCTGGTATTATTGTGCCAGACGGAATGCAGGTAGAGTTGGTTGAGGCTTCTCGTGGTGGCAATGTGAGCTACGAGCTGTTTTTAGATCGTATGAATGGAGCCATAGCCAAGGTTGTGTTATCCCAAACTATGACCACAGAATCTGCCGGTGGGCAGTTTAAGGCCCAAGTGCAAAAATCTATTCGTGATGAGGTGTTGCGTAGAGATGCAAGGCTAATATCAAACAGTTTTAATAACACCGTGGCAAAATGGTTAACACAATGGAACTATCCCGATGCAGCCTCTCCACGTGTTTGGCGAAGGATCGCCAATGAGCAAGACCTCCGTCCTAGAGCCCAGCGCGATAAAATACTTTTTGATATGGGTTTTCGCCCAACCCTTGCCTACATCAATGAAGTTTATGGGGAAGGGTGGCAAGAGATGGGGTAAATAGCTACGGCTCTTTTGGATTAGTGTTTTTAGTAAGAAAAATAAAAGGCAAAGCGACTGGTCCAAATAATAAGCCCATTACTAACCAAAATTTTTTG
The DNA here is from genome assembly GCA_015231305.1 of Magnetococcales bacterium. GTDB lineage: Bacteria > Pseudomonadota > Magnetococcia > Magnetococcales > JADFYX01. The sequence goes on from JADGBW010000063.1 coordinate 16,074, forward strand.
TTAACATTGCGCTTTTGTGCGATGTAAAATAAAAGAAGTCCAAAAAATGCTGATATAATAAAAGCTAATATCATAGGCTTAACTCCTAAAATAGTTAATTGATATTCTCAACACCAACCTACAAGTTCTGCTTTAATCATTTTACCAAGAGCGTCAATAAAGGAGGAGGAGTCATTAAGACACGGTATAACGTGACACTGCTCTCCTCCTGCTTCAATAAAAGTTTTTTTACCAGTAACGGCAATCTCTTCCAAAGTTTCTAAGCAGTCAGCCACAAAACCTGGGCATATTACCATAAGATTTTTAATTCCCTCATTGGGAAGTTGGGCCAAAGTTTCGTCGGTTGCTGGTTTAAGCCATGGATCTTTTCCAAAACGAGATTGAAAAGTAATGCGCCACTGCTCTTTTGGTAAATTTAGGGCTTTGGCTAAAAGTTGGGCGGTGCTTCTACATTGAGATGCATAGGGGTCTCCTTCATCGTCGTGGCTTTGTGGTAGACCATGAAAAGTGAAGAGATAAAGTTGGTTTGATTTTGATTTTCGATGTTTTTTTATCTTGTTAGCAAGGGCATTTATATAGAGCTGGTTATTATAAAAAGGTCGGGCAAAACGAATTGTGGGAATAGATCTTTTTTTGGAAAAATAGTGGCTAATGGCATCTAATCCAGAGCCAGTTGTAGTAGCTGAAAATTGTGGGTATAGAGGGTAAACCAATAGCTTTTCTACCCCACAATCTAACATTTCATCGAGCACATTGCCAATACTAGGGTTGCCATAACGCATAGCAAATCGTACTTGGATATCCCTACCTAAAAAAGTCTCTACCCCTGCTGATTGTTGTTGGGTAAAGTGTAGTAGGGGTGATAGGTTATTATCTTTACGCCATATTTGTTTATAAAGAGCTGCAGAACGGGCAGGGCGACGGCGAAGGATAATACCATGGAGTATAGGCAGCCATAACCAGCGCGGCTTATCGACAATTCTGTGGTCTGACAAAAATTCTGCCAAATAGGTTTTTACCGCTCTTTTGGTAGGGGCATCCGGTGTTCCCATTTGTAATAGTAGTACACCAATAGTAGATTTGCTCACTGTAAATAAATTCTCCAAAATTATTATATTACTGCGTGATCTTTGTCTTTTTGAGTTTATTCCATTACTGTAATAAACTTAGTTTCGTCTGGTATGTGGTTGCAACCACCGTTTCTAAATTAAAAAACAACTCTCTCACATAATGACATCTAGGTTATGACACAGCAATCTTTTCCCCGTATAATGATAGCAGCTCCTAGTAAGAGCTCTGGTAAAACCTTGCTGTCCATAGGTCTGGTTTCTGCGCTGACTAAAAGAGGGTTGGATGTGCAGCCCTTTAAAAAAGGTCCAGATTTTATAGACCCTCGCTGGTTGACTTTTGCAGCTAGCGGTCGAGAATGTCGCAACTTAGATATATTTTTAATGGGTAGAGAGGTCGTTTTTGATCTTTTTACTAAAAATGGTTCAAGTTCTGAAATATCAATAATAGAGGGTAATCACGGTCTCTTTGATGGCCAAGATATAGAAGGTGGAGATTGTGGAGCTGGGTTAGCAGGGTTGTTGCAGGTTCCGGTACTGTTGGTGGTGGATTGTCGGGGTTTTGCTCGTGGTGTTGCGCCTTTGGTAAATGGCTTGCTAAATTTCCCAGGAGGAGAACACATAAAAGGGGTGATATTAAATAATGTCGCAACCCCTCGCCATGAAAAACGTCTAAGAGCAGCATTGGATCGCTATTGTAATGTACCTATTTTGGGTGTCTTACCAAGAAGTCCCAATGTTGTAATTGATGAGAGACATTTAGGTTTGGAGCCTGTTGGAGAGCGAGAAGAGCTAGGAGATCGTATTGCGGTAATTGGAGATTTTGTTGCCCAAAATGTTGACCTTGATGGTATTCTGGCTTTAGCTAATAGAGCCTCACCCATAAACGTACCCTCCACTGACATACAACCCCAACATGTTGCAGAGCCAGTTAGAGTAGCGTACGCAGCTGATAGGGCTTTCCACTTTTATTATCCTGACAACCTTGAAGCTTTACAGCAAGAAGGTGTTGAATTGATACCTTTTTCTATGTTGCAAGATAAAAAGCTACCTGAAGTTGATGGCCTGTTTATTGGTGGTGGCTTTCCTGAAATGTTTATGGAAGAGCTAGCTGCAAATTATTCAATGATGTCTGATATCAAGCAACAGGTTGATATTGGTTTACCTGTCTATGCAGAGTGTGGTGGGTTGATGGTTTTAGCTGAGCAGATCCAATGGGAAGATAGGATAGCCCGTTTTGCTGGGGCTATTCCCGTTGATATTGTTATGCATAAACGTCCTCAGGGATATGGTTTTATGGAGGTTGTGGGAAGTGGAGAGTTGTCATGGCCTGCTGCCGGACAGAGTGTTCGTTGTCACGAATTTCACTATTCCAAAGTGAAGCGCATGGGTGAGGGAGTTAAATTTGCTTATGATGTAACAAGAGGTTTTGGTGTCGATGGTAAAAGGGATGGTATTCTTTATAAAAATGTTTTTGCCTCTTACGCTCATATTCATGCTGCAAGCGAAAAGGGTTGGGCAAAGTTTTTAGCCAGTTTCTGGCGACAAAACAGGATAAACAGATCAAAATAATTTTTTGCGAAAAGCAGATTATCCATTTCAATATCATCAGATCGTGATATACTAATATAGTTAATTTCAGGTAAGCAGGGTTTGCCTTATTAGGTTTTTAACATTTTTTTCGCAGTAATTTTAAAATTTTAGACTATCTTTTGTTGGGTTGTTTTCTCCCACCATCAAGCACTAGAGGAAGAGAGAGTATGAAATTAGCAGTCTGCATCTATGAAGGGCCATACAACCATGAGGCTTCGGATAGTGCCTATCACTTTATCAAAGCAGCAATTGATAAAGGGCATGAAATTCGGGGTATTTTCTTTTACCATGACGGAGTTTACAACGTCACAAAATTGATGGAGCCACCTCAGGACGATCGGCATATTGCTAATCGTTGGTCAGAGTTGGGCGCAACAGGTATAGACATTGTTGTTTGTATCGCTGCTGCCAAACGTCGTGGCATCGTAGATGATGTCTTAGTTGATAACGTGCGGATTTCGGGCCTAGGTCAATTGACCATGATGGCTATCGAAGCTGACCGCATGGTGACCTTTGGGGATTAAGGAGAACAGTTAAATGTCGGATGATATCAAAAAAATCATGTTCACCGTCCGCAATGCTCCTCACGGCACAATTTATGTGTATGAGGGCCTTGAGGTCAAACTCATTATGGCTGCTTACGATGCTGACATTTCCGTTGTCTTTATGGATGATGGAGTCTATGCACTAAAACAGGGCCAGAATACCGACGAGCTTGGTATTAAAGGTTTCGAGAAGACCTATGGTGTGTTTGTGGATTATGAAATTGAAAATGTCTTTGTTGATAAACAGTCCATGGAAGACCGTGGAATGACTGCTGATGACCTTCTGGTTATTGGCGAAGATGAAGATACTGAAGCACCCATCAAACCAAAGGTGGTAGATGCTAGTGAAATTGCAGCCATGATGGCTGAACAACATAACATTATGAGCTTTTAGGGAGAGTTGACAATGCTTCATACAGTAAATAAATCTCCCTTTCAAAATAGCACCCTGGAGAGCTGCCAACGTTTTATAAACAAAGGCGATGTTCTGCTTCTTATTGAAGACGGGGTATATGGTGCTGTAGCCGGTTCTGTTAAATCAGCTATTGTTGAAGGGGCTATCAAATCTGGTACCGAGGTTTATGCCTTGAGTTCTGACTTAAAAGCACGCGCAATCACCAACCTTATTGATGGTGTGCAGATTACCGACTATGCAGGTTTTGTTGATTTTGTCGAAAAACACAAAACTCACTCCTGGTTGTAGTCAATAAAATTTAAAAAGTTTCGGCCTGTCCCTGCTTAATCAAGCTGGGACAGGTCGGTTTATTGTTAAACTTGGGTTCGCTTCTCCTTGTTTTGAACCTAGATTTTTTTTGTTGGCGTTTTATGACGACAACTAGCAACTCTAGGTTGAACCATTTGTAATAGTTCTAGGAGGCAGTTCTGTGAGGTCTCTTCAATCACATCCCGTAAAGTTTACCGTGTTGCTGGCATTGGTCTGGGCCTTTATTTTGGTTTTGCCGACTATGGTTGTAGCCAGTGGTTCTAGCGGTAATGCTGTTAACGAGCATTCCAAAGCTGCTTATAGTGGTGGCCCCCCTCAGTTAGAAAAAGCCAGTGGTGAATCCTGTATTCGTCCAACTGATTGGATGCGTAGAAATCATATGAGTTTTCTAAAGCATCGTCGCGCACAGACGGTTAGAGAGGGTCTGCGTATTCGTTCTGAGAGTTTTGTTAAATGTGCTGAGTGCCATCAGAGTCGTGAAAAATTTTGTGACCAGTGCCATAACTATGTGGGTGTAGCTCCTGATTGTTTTGAGTGCCACTCTTACCCTAAATAACCCAGATATTTTTGCATCTGCGTCTAACATAGAATTAAATCTAAACAGGGATTTATACCATGACCATGGATAGAAGAACGGTTTTGGGCTTGGGTGGTGTTGCAAC
>JADGBW010000012.1 GCA_015231305.1 Magnetococcales bacterium
CGTAAGATATTGGTTTATCTGGTGTATTTGGGGAAATCGCAGTCACCTTGTTGGTAATAAGATTTGTCCTAAATATGCCAGGTTAATCAATGACTTGCGTAAGGTGCGTGGCGACAACTGCCGGATCTAAGTTAAACCTAATAAATTGCAATTGTCACCACCCGTCGGCGCAAGATATTGATTAACCAAGCATATCAATGGAAACTATGACCACCAACAAGGTGACTACAATTTGCAATGATACACCTGATAAAATAATATTTTATGCCATACATGCACTGCAAAATACCTAATTTCGTTTAAAACGTGTAGAAGAGCAAACTGTAGAAGGGATATTTAAAAGCAGTGTTAAATATAAGACACTATAGAGAAAAAACTGCAAAACAATTTTTTCTTTTGGCTCTAATGTGGCTATTTTTGTTACCTACACAGGCTAATGCGCAAAAAGCTACAATGGAGTGGCTAATATTTGATTTTGCCCCTATTTATATTGTCGCAGGCCAAGGCAAAAATAGTGGGTTTGTTGATGGTATGGAAAATTATGTTAAGGAACGCTTACCGCAATACCGTCACAAACGAACCATTAGCAATATAAAACGCCTTCTAGCAATTTTAAAAAACAGACGCCAAGCTTGTGCTTCAGGATTACTCTGGTCGCCAGAACAGGCAGAATATATTGAGTATGCCATCCCCTCTATGTTTGTTTTCCCGGCCCACTTTGTTATAAAGTCTGAGAGGCTTAAATCATTTAAACCTTTAATGAATAAAGCAGGAGAGCTCTCCTTAAAAAAAATGCTTAAGGAGTCTAAACTTGTTTTAGGCTATGCCAAACAGAGGTATTACTCCACTGCATTAGCACCTATTATTAAAAAATATGCAAATGAAAACAATAGCTTTGCCTCTCATCGCCAAGCAGTAACTAAACCTCTTTTAAATATGCTCTATAAAGGCCGTTTTGATTATACAATCGCCTTCTTAGAGGAGGTATCGTACTTAAGCGAGGAGTTAAACATACCTTCAGGTAGCTTTATAACCGTACCCATTGCTGAGTCTAACGATACACAGTTTAGCCTATTTGGATGCCCAAAAAGTGAATGGGGCCGTAAAAAAATTAGTGAGATAAACGCAATAATAAAAGATGCTCGTTATAATCCGGCATTCTACAACCATTATTTAAAGTGGTTAGATGAGCAATCTCGAAACAGATATAAAAAATTAATTGAAAAAGGCTTTGAAAACCACCCACTACGATAATTTGTTTAAGTTTGAAATCTTTATGTATAAATGTCTACTATCTGCTTTCACACCATTTTTTCCATAGTTTTATATATACTTTTTCAACCTCTTCCACGTATAGCTGAGAATTTCCAAGGACTGAATTATCAAAACGACTACGTAGCTCTCTGCGTAAGGTTTTTAGCATCGCTATGTCATTGGCAAACTTAACTGCCAGATCCGTATAATCTGCTTCAGATTTTGCCCGCCACTCGTCTAGCCCTAATACATGTAAAAGAGATGCTCCTGTTGGACCCACGGATACATTTTCACAGCTTAAAAGTGGTACACCCATACGTAATGATTCCAGAGTTGTTGTACCACCATTATGAGGGAAAGGGTCTAACATTATATCTATTTGAGAGTGTGCTTTTAAGTGGTCTTGACGTGATGTAGTGCCTATTAAAATAAGACGTTCAGAAGCTATTCCCAGTTTTAAAAAGGTTGCCTTAATAATTTCTACAGCTTCTTTATTATCTAATTCTCTTGTTTTTAAAAACAGTTTTGCAGTTGGTATTTTATGTAATATATCAGACCATAATTTATAAACATCGTTGTTGTATTTTAAAATGCGATTAAAACCACCAAACGTTATATATCCATTTTTACAGACTGGTGGTGGTGATACCTCAGGTAATAAAGTGTCTGAGTGTAGGTGAATAAAACACGTAAGGTCAATAACCTCTTCACAATATTTATGCCTTAATGACAGGGGTAAAAATATGGGGTCAGCAATAAGATAGTCCATAGCAACCATACCAGTGCCTTTAGGATACCCCCATGCTGAAATTTGTATTGGAGCTGGCTTTCTGGCAAACACTAACAATCTGTTGCCAACAGTATGCCCTGATAGATCAATTAAAATATCAATTTTATCTTTGTTTATCTGCTCAACCAAAGTTAAGTCATCCATTGCAACAGTTGAAACCCACTTTGTTGATTTTTCTTTAAACTTAAACGTGAGATCATCTTCTACCCTGTTTCCGGCATAACAATAAACCTGGAACTTATCAATATTATAACTAAGCAACATAGGCCCAAAAATATGGGCTGCTGAATGTTTCTTAAAATCAGCACCTACATAACCAATGCGTAGTTTTTTTATTGGGTCTGGTGGGTTGCTATGTGTAGGCCAACACGCTTGCAAGGGTTTAGCATGTATTTCGGCCCATTTTTTTCGTTCTAAATGTGATAAATCTATTTTTACATCTGATATCATGTCGATACAAAAAATAAGACTATCATGTGTGTTTACAAAATCGGGCCTTATTGATAGTGCTTTTTTATATTGTGCTATGGCTTCTTTTATCTTTCCCAAGCTTTGCAATAAATCACCATAACCGCTATAAGCTTTTGCAAAATTTGGGTTAATTGCTATTGCTTTTTGGTAACATTCTTCTGCTTTATCAAGCTTATCTTGTTTATAATATGCATTGCCCAAATTAAAATAAGCATCTGCATTATCTGGATTTAATGCTATTGATTTTTTATAACATTTAATAGCATCGTCTAACTTTCCCAGTTCTTTTAATGAATACCCAAGGTTATTACAGATATTTGCAGAATTAGGCTGAAGATTAAGAGCTTTTTTATAAATGCTAACAGCATCTTTTAAAGCTCCTTTTTTATGATGGGCAGCAGCAATATAGTTATAAGCTTCTATATATTCTGGGTTGATAGTTATAACGTTTTTAAAACTAATAATAGCTTCATCTAATTTATTTTGGGTAAAGAGAGTTATACCAAGATTATATTGGGCTATTTCACTATTAGGCTTAATTTTTATTGCTTTGTGGAAAGTAGCTACCGCCTTATCTAATTTTCCTTGTTCTTTTAAGGTTAGCCCTAAAACATTATGTGCTTCATAATAAGTTGGCTTCAGTGATATTGCTTTTGTTAAAGCTTTTAAAGCATCTTCTTGTCGCCCTAATTTGTGTAGTGAAATACCAATATTATAGTATAACCAAGCTTGAGAGTTATCTATTTGTTCGGCACGTAAAAAAAGGTCTACTGCTAAATCGTGAAGATCTTTATTTTGTGCAATAACACCTAGTAAATTTATAGCATTTAAATGATTAGGAGCAATTTTAATAATAGCGGTACACAGTTTATCAGCCTCTGTAAAACGCAAGGCACTGAAATGGTCTAAAGCTTGGGCGTACGCTTCGTCAATTGTTAGATTTGCTGGATTATTTTCATTCATTTTTTAATTAACCAATGAATCTTATCCCCATTTTGTAAGTAAAAAGCCGTAAAATTTAGGGAACAATTTTCACTATTAGGCAAATTTTGCTTTCATTAAGTTAGCAAAATTGGTTTTTAATAAACAAATAATCTATATTAAACTCTCATTAATTCTAACTTATCGGTAAGTTAGGGTCGTTGGCACGAAACACGCAGTTAGTGAAAGTAAGAAAGCATGAACATAATGTTGAATACTTTTTTATTATTAGGAAAAAAAAATGCGTGTATTAATAAAGATAGACGACAAACCTCTGTTTGCACAACGCAAAGTAATTAACCATACAACAAGAAAAGCAGTGCTGTTTCTGTTTGTTATATGGGTGGGTTTTTTTCTATTAGGAATATAGAGGTTTGAGTTAAAAAAATATTAAGAGTGAAATTATTTATGCTAGCTCGCCAAGTTAATGTTCATACTATCAGCCATTTTATGCACAAGCTCTAAAGCCTCTTCAAACTCGTACTGGCTGACCATCTCTTGCACCTGCTTGACAACATCTTCCATATCGGTTCCTGAAACCTCAGAAAACAGTCTTGAAGCTAGGTTTTTTGAGTCAGGGTCATCATCAGAGAGCAAGGCTACAAGCTCCACAATAATTGGCTCTACCACTTTTACGTCCACCTGCCCCTTTTCATCTTCTGTCTCTTCTTGGGTCAAACTAGCAGGCTCAGCAACCATCTCTTGCATATCTTTAACTGAAGGCAGGTTGCCATCTTGATCTACCTTAAAAGGCACTTTTACCCTATATAGCCTATAGTTGTCTTTAAACTTAGCAGACATTTTATCTACATCTGCTTGATTTAAAACAGTATCTTTAGAAATTACTCCACTATCTCCAGGCAGTTCAATATCTTCATCAAGCAACATTCCTGGAGTTAATTTTTTTTGCGACAAAGCGCAAGAAATCCACTCCATCTTACCCACAACTTCTCTTAATGCTTGCACTAGCATAGAGTCATGCTGTGCATCTTTTTCTATTTTATTAAGAGCAACAGAAGAGCTATCACCCAAAAGCTTATGGTCAAAGTCTATTATTAGACGCAGTAACTGCATGCCAATGGTGTATGTATCTCTTTCTGTGACTTTATCGGGGTAATCACCTTTTTTAGGTAGTGGGGCTAGTTGGTTTTCAATGATTGCTGAAACAGTCTCAAGCCGAGGAACCTGAGCCAGTGCACGACCACCTATTTCTGCTTGATTTTTAAAAAGGTTTAAAAATTTAATAGAGACCCCCTGACCAGTAGAGTATCTGTTCATCTCTTCTGCTGACAGGGCCACTAGACCAATTTGCGAAAGTGTAGCTGCCAAATTTAGCTGCCATTTATCTTCAACTATTTCAAGCTCATCAACCATGCCCTCCATAAAAGCTCTTAGGCGTGAAGCGCGGAAATATGCCGAAGGGTTGGCCCATGATAGAAGGCTGGAAATTACATACATTGACCCAACAAGGGTTTGATCCAACATTTCGAGATTTTCATCCAGCAATCTTTTTGCCTCTTGTTGGGCATCAGCAAGATCAAGCTGAGTTTGCACACGAACTTTAACAATTTCAGGGTTTATGGGTTTAGCTATATAATCAGCAGCTCCTATTGCAAACCCCTCTTTTTCGTCCCCTGTACCTGTTTTAGCAGTTACAAATATTATGGGTATCTCTTTGGTGTTATCATCGGCCTTAAGAGTTCGACAAACTTCAAAACCGTCCATGTCCGGCATCATTACATCTAATAAAATAAGGTCTGGCCTCTGTTTGGACCTAGCAATTTTTAAGGCTCGCTCTCCATTTAAGGCCACTTTAATTTTATAGTTTTCACGCAGAATACCGCTTAACACATCGAGGTTTTCTGGTGCATCATCCACTAGTAAGATGAGTTTTTTTTCTGGCAGGCCCATTTAAACACCCTGTATAGGTAAAATAAAAAGCTAAAGTTAGGTAACTATACTTTCACACTATGCTAACCGCAAAGATATTAATAATTGATCATAAAACAGCACCATAGTCAATAATTTGCATTGCTGTCTAACTCCTTATCTAACAGTTTTAGACACTGCAACGCCTCGTCAAAATCGTAACCATCTATGGCTTTCTCTATTCTGCGTAAAGTTACTTCAAAACTGCTTCCTGCTAATTTTTCTCTAATTATTTCTACAACTTCAGTGGCATCAACATCATCATCTTCTAAAAACTCACGTAAACGCTCTATTTCAGGTTTTATTGTTGCAATATCAACTTTTATGGATTTAGCAGCAACTGGCACATCATCTTTATCCAGTGTATCTATTGCTGTGATGACTTTATCCAGATTTTCTTTAACAACTGGCAACAATTTTTTAATCAGTTCGTCTCTCTCCTGGATAGCCTTCTCTAGAGATGCTGCAACTGTTTGTAAATCTACTGCACCAATGTTACCAGCAACCCCTTTAAGAGTATGTGCTAAACGCTCTGATAACTCATTGTCACCACTGTCTATTGCAGACTCTATTTGCTCTGTTACTCCCTCTTGGTTATCACGGAATTTTTTAAGCAATTTGCGATAAGATTTTACATTTCCCCCAATACGGGCCAGCCCAACTTCAACATTTATTCCTGCAAGCATTGGTATTTGATCAACATTGCTGGATTTTTCAGGAGTTGTTGGTATTTTTACAGCAACAGGGTTAGCTGGTTTAATCCATTTAGCCATGGTGTTAAACATATCATACACGTTAATAGGCTTGCCGATATGGTCATTCATGCCAGCATCTGTGGCTTTTTCTAAGTCGCCAGACATCACATTGGCAGTCATGGCTATTATTGGTAGATCTTTAAATTTATCTTGTTTACGTATTTCACGACAAGCAGAATAACCATCCATTACAGGCATCTGCACATCCATTAACACCCCATCAAACTGCTCACCAGAATTTATAATATCAAGGGCAAGTTGCCCATTTAAGGCAGTTTTGGCGGTAATTCCACCATTTGCAAGCAGCTCTAAGGCTAGTTCCTGATTAATTTCATTATCTTCAACTAACAATATATAGGCTCCTCCTAAAGTTTGAATGGCTGCTACATTCTCCTTTGTGCCTCTGTCTATACCGTCATTACGCACAATACCCCGGCCTAAAACTTCACCTATTGCATCTAACAGTGATGACGGTGTAACCGGTTTTGCCAAGATAGACTTAAGAACAACCCCGCTTTTTACAGCAGACTTCATAGCATCCTCACGGCTAAAAGCCGTAACCATAATTACGGCTGGTGGCGCAATTTGAGTCTGCTTTTGTAGTTGCTGCATGCAGGTTATACCGTCCATTTCTGGCATCTGCCAATCCATAAGCACAACATCAAAGGCTATTTCTTTAGCATTGGCTTCTGCAATCTCTTTTAGTGCCGAAATACCATCATTAACCACAACCACTTCCATACCAAAGCTCAACGCCATGGTAGCAAGAATTTCACTTGCCGATGTGTTATCGTCAACAACCAAAACTCTAAGCCCACTAAGCTCTTCTCTATTTACGACCATTCTTGGTTTTGGCTTGTCCTGAACACCCAGTCGGGCGGTAAAGTTAAATGTGCTGCCAACACCTGCTTTGCTATCAATCCAAATTTCACCATCCATCATCTCGGTTAACCGCTTTGAGATGGTAAGACCAAGGCCAGTACCGCCATATTTACGAGAGGTTGAACTATCGGCTTGGGAGAACGATTTAAAAAGCTTGCCCTGCTGTTCAGTTGTCATACCAATACCGGTATCACTTACAGCAAAGTGGATAAGTGCTGCTCCATCGAACTCCTCTTTTACCTTTATGGTAACAATAATTTCACCACTATGGGTAAACTTAACTGCATTATTGCCAAGGTTAACTAAAATTTGACCAAGGCGTAGGGGGTCACCAATTAGGGCTGTGGGTAGGTCAGGGTCTGTAGCAAAGAGAAACTCAAGACCTTTCTCTTCTGCTTTTAGGCCAACTAGGTTTGAGAGATTATCTAAAACATCTTCTATGCGAAAATCCACCACCTCCATATCCAGCTTGCCAGCCTCTATTTTAGAAAAGTCTAGGATATCATTGATAATACCCAATAAGGCTTCAGCGGAACGGTTTACTTTACCAATATAGTTACGCTGTTTTTTGTCTAGCTGGGTTTGTAGAGCCAAATAAGACATACCGATAATGGCGTTCATGGGTGTTCTTATTTCGTGGGACATGTTGGCTAAAAAGTCAGATTTTGCTACAGATGCCTCTTCAGCCTTTAACTTCTCTTCATCCAGGTCTTCCATCATATTAAGCATTGCCAACTGTGCATCATCTAATTCGGCAAGCTGATTGCGCATACTATCTTCTAGCTCTTTTTGTTTGGTTAAATCTAAAATTGCACCCACCAAAGTTGGCAGTTCTTCTCCATCCGCAAATTTTACAATGCCCTGTTCATGGACAAAACGAATTTCACCTTTGTTATCAAACAGCCGATAGTCAACTGTATAACTTGTACACTTTACTACAGCATTGCTAATAGTCTCTTTTACCAACGAAGTATCTTCAGGGTGGATTAAGCTAAAAAATGTTCTTACTTGGTTGTTGATAAAATCAGAAGGGGCATATCCACTTAAAGCTTCAATTTCATCACTTATAAAAATCATGGTCCAATCACTATCAAAGTGACATTCATATATAGTGGCTGGTACGGTCTCAACCAAATTTCTAAAATGTTCTTCTCTTGCAACAACCTGTGCCTCAACATGTTTTCGTTGGGTTATGTCACTCACAGAACCACTGGTACGCAACGCCCTACCCTTGTTATCTCGCAGTGATTTAGCCCGTGATTGAAACCAACGATACTCCCCCTGCTTTGTTTTCATGCGGTATTCAATGTCATATACCACATCTTTATCCAGGTGCTCTTTAAAAGCTTGTACAGCCCTATTTTTGTCATCAGGATGCAGAAGAGATTTCCACCTGCCCTTTTCATGTACCAACTCTCCCTCTTGATAACCTAACATTTCAGAAAAACGTGGGGAGAACCAATTTGTCTGCTTTAGGCAATCATACTCCCAAAAACCATCACCCGAGCCAGCCACAGCTAGCGCAAAACGTTCTTGATTCTCTTCAGATTTTTTAGCTAGGATACTAAATGGGTCAGTCAGCAGATTTTTAACAATCGCCTGATAAATCATCCAAAAAGAGAGAAATTTAAAAAGATGACCAACTACAAAAGGCAAGCCATGAAAATCTGTATAAAAAGTAAAACACAGCTCAGCTCCTATGGTTAGCAACATGGAGAAAATCATGTAATATAAAACTTTAGGAGCCAGCCACTCTCTATATTTTATATAGAGAAATATAGAAACAACAAGTATGGCTATAACCGTGTATTCAACACCTATTTTAAATGCCGTCAACCCTCCTGCATCAAGCATTACGGGCTGGGTTAGCTCAAAAGATGCCCATACCGTAACAGCGGTTACAACCGCGCCACCATAAAGCATTTTTTGTACATTAAGCTTACGCTTTAAAAACAGAAGCGCAGTTAAAATTAAAAGTGCCTGAAAAAAACGTGCGTAAATCCATAAATGGAGTGTTATCTCTGCATTGGTTATTTCAAAAAATGGGATACCTTTTACCGTAAAGGTATGAAATGTATCCAGTACAGCAATCCAAAAATATCCGATACCCAGGTATACTAAAAAATCGTTTTTGGCAAAATTTCTGGTATTCAATGCAATTACCAACATTAAAATACCCACCACAACAGAGAAAAGCTCCGCTAAAGTGTGAAAAAACAACACTCCATTTAGCCAGCGAATTATCCCCAAACTTACCACCAACAAAACTGGGAATAACAGACCCAGCATATTGATATCTCTATTTTTTAAATAATCATTCATGAAATAACCACTTTGAAGCTATAAGAGTAAGTCACTCTTTATTATCCACAACAATTTTGTACCTATTTTTTTTGCCCTGTTGTTGCAGATATTGATTTACCTCTTTTTTTAGCTCTATCATTTGCAACTCTCGTCCTATGGCTAGTTTTCTAAAGCGTGCTAGATCTTCATATTTTTCCTGTAGCTCATCTTCTGCCTGTTTTCTTGCACTAAAATCTGCGGCATAGGTTGCAACCCCCATCGCCTCACCAGTATCACTGCGCAATAGAGATAGAGTTAACAAAACTTGAATTTTATTACCATTTTTAGTCAACAAACTGCTTTCAACACCCCTAATTTCTTTGCCTACAAGGCATGAAGCTAATAGCTTATCTGCTTGTTCGTGACGACTTACTGGAAGCAAAGCTTTAATAGTCTGCCCTAATAGCTCCTCTTTTTTCCAGCCAAATACCCGTTCTGCCTCACGGTTTATGTTGGTTATTTTGCCGTTTAAATCCTCAATTATCATGGGGTCGGAAGCATCACGGAATACTTTTGACATCTGCGCTAAAGCGGCTTCTGCCTCTTTTATGCCTGTAATATCGGTACTCATGGAGATGTATTGATAAGGTTTTTTTGTCTTATCATCGATAAAAGGCACAATGGTGGACCTTAACCACAATGGTTTACCCTCTTTGGTGGAGTTTTTAATCTCACCCTGCCAAATTTCACCTTTAGAGATAGCCTGCCATAAATTATTATAAAATTCGATAGAGTGGTGTTGAGATTTTATCATTCTGTGGTTATTACCAAGTAGCTCATCTCTACTGTAACCTATGGATTCTACAAATTTATCATTCAAATAGGTTATATTACCCTCAACATCTGCAATACTTACTATAGCGTGATGATCAAGTGCGATTTTTTGAAATTTTAATATATTGTTAGCACTACGTAATTGTTCATTTATACGCTCTATCTGGTGGGAAAACTGGCTATAAACCACAAGCAGTACCACACCTACTATAAGACCAGTAACACCTGTAATGGTAATTGCCATGTTAGTGGGGTCAAAACCCGAAACAGCAGTGCTTGTCACGTCCCCTTTCAGAAAATAGGCAGCACTCATTGCAGTATAGTGCATACCAGATACAGCCGAACCCATAACCACAGCCGAAATTAGCAGGGCGTATTGTTCAATACCGGGTAGTAGTTTGATAATTCCATAGCGTACCCATAGGGAAAGCACCGCCAAAACAACAGCTACAACTATAGATAGCAAAAACAGTTTTAAATCGTAACGCAAAAAAGCATCCATCTGCATAGCTGCCATGCCCGAATAGTGCATCACCCCTATGCCACCACCAAACAGAACACCACCAAATAGCAGTGTGCGCCAACTATCACTTTGTTTACTAATTAAATGTAGGCTAAATATCCCAGCAAAAACGCCAGGCAACATGGATAAAGCAGTGATATAAGGGTTGTAGGTAATGCCACAAGGAACACTAAAGCCCAGCATACCAATAAAGTGCATAGACCAAACACCCATACCCAAGGTTGCTCCACCCAAGGTAACCAAAAAAAAGCGTCTTTTTTCATTGTCAACACGACCAGCAAGCTGCACAACCAACAAAGCGGTATAAGAGACAATAACCGCAATGACAATAGAAAGCGCCACAAGCCCCACATTGTGACTGCCTATATACAACTGGCTAGTAGCTGGAATTTGCGTAATAAAAGCTAGAGGATTAGCCATAAGGGTTAGTGCTCCACTACAATTTTACAAAATTTCACAGATAGACAAACCCCAACTAATTTATAAAAAACAAAGCAGATGATAAGTAACAATTAAACCTAAGTACAGCTTAAAATAAGTGCTTTTAAAGCAACAGGGTCTACTGGTTTTGTAATGGTTCCTACTGCTCCAAACTCTTTCTCTTTAGTTTTATCGGCATCTTTACCTGTTACAAATATAATCGGAATTTTTGCAGTTGCTGGCTCCACCTTTAAACGGCGACAAACCTCATAGCCGTCCATACCCGGCATCAATACATCTAATAAAATAAGGTCTGGACAATTTTTTGCTGCAACCTTCAAGGCTTTTTCCCCATTGAGTGCCACCTTTAGGCGATATTCAGCCTTTAAAAGTCCACTTAACAGGTCAATATTTTCCGGTGCATCATCTACAATTAAAATAGTTTTTTTATCTTTTGCAACATTCATATATTAGCCATTTTACTAAGTGTTAAAATTATTAGATAAATTTTCAAGGTGCTCAATAGCCCCATCAAAATCATAACCTCCAACTGCTTTTTCTATTTTGTTCAAGCTGGATGAATAAGGGCTGTTTGCCAGTTGTTCACTAAGCCTTTCTACCACCTCTATTGCTTCTGCATCATCATCTTCTAGTAGTTCACGCAAACGCTCTATATCTACTTTTACCTTGGCTATATCAATGGGTTTATCATTATCGCTAGTGTTTGTATTGTTATTAGCAAGTGTAGCAATGGATGTTTGTACTATATCAAGATTTTGGGCTACCTCTGGCAATATTTTTCTTGCAGAGTCAATATCACCTTCTTTAATTGCTGACTCTAAAATAGTTGCAACCTTTTGCAGCTCTTGGGCCCCAATATTACCAGCTACACCTTTTAAAGTGTGAGCCAACCGCTCTGCTAACTCATGGTCACTATCATCAATAGCCATGGCTACCTGATCTGGCACTCCATTCTGATTTTCACTAAATTTGTTCAGCAATTTTTTGTAGGATCTACTATTACCCCCTATACGGTCTAACCCAACCTCTACATTTATGCCGGGTAGTGGAGGCAATATATCATCTTTTGCCGTATTTTTATTGGTAGTTGTGGCTACAGCAGCAACTGGGTTTGCTGGTGTAATCCACTTTGTCATGGTGTTGAACATCTCATACACATTTATTGGTTTACCAATGTGACCGTTCATACCTGCTTTTTCAGCTTTTTCTAAATCAGAAGACATCACATTTGCCGTCATGGCTATTATTGGTAAATCTTTAAATTTTTCTTGTTCTCTTATTTTACTAGCAGCAGTATAGCCATCCATAATTGGCATTTGTACATCCATTAACACACCATCAAAAACTTCACCTGAATTTAGTATATCTAATGCTATTTGCCCATTTCCGGCTGTTTTGGCACTAATTCCACCATTTGCTAATAGCTCTAAGGCCAGTTCTTGATTTATTTCATTATCTTCTACAAGTAATAGGTGCGCCCCCCTCAAAGCTTGCATAGCCACAGTATTTTCTTGAGAATGTCGTGCTACGCCATCTTCACGAACAACCCCCCTACCCAACACTTCACCAATTGCATCAAGAAGTGAAGAAGGAGTAACAGGTTTGGATAGTATAGAGTTAATAACTACCCCCTTTTGTTCTGCTACCTGCATGGCTTCATCTCGCCCATATGCTGTAACCATTATAACAGCAGGGGGAGCTTCATCGGCCTCTGTTTGTAGTTGCTCCATACAAGACACCCCATCCATACCGGGCATTTTCCAGTCCATAAGCACAATATCAAAAGCAATTTGTTTTGCTTTAGCGTTAGCAACCTCTTTTAAAGCAGCATTTCCATCATTAACAACAACTACCTCCATGCCAAAGCTCACAGCCATGGTAGAGAGAATTTCACGAGCGGATGCATTGTCATCTACCACCAGCACCTTTAAGCCTGATAACTCCTCTCTCTTTACTATCATTCTTGGTTTTGGGTTAGCTTGAATACCCAAACGGGCGGTAAACTGGAAACTACTGCCAACCCCAGGTTCACTTTCAACCCAAATATCACCTTGCATCATCTGGGTTAAACGTTTGGAGATAGTCAAACCAAGACCAGTACCACCATATTTACGTGATGTAGAGCTATCTGCCTGACTGAATGATTTAAACAGCTTGCCACGCTGCTCGGTTGTCATGCCTATGCCTGTATCACGCATATTAAAATGCAACAGTGCGGTTTTATCTCCTATTTCTTTAATTTTAGTTTCAAGTACAATTTCACCTTTTTCTGTAAACTTAACCGCATTGTTGCCTAAATTAACCAAAATTTGCCCTAGTCTTAATGGGTCACCAACTAGAGCTGTGGGAATATCAGGTGCAGTATCAAAAAGCAGTTCTACCCCTTTATCTTCAGCTTTTAAGCCCACAAGGTTAGCAAGATTATCCAGCACATCTTCTAAATGAAAATCCACCGCCTCCATATCTAGCTTGCCTGCTTCAATTTTAGAGAAGTCTAGAATATCGTTGATAATACCCAACAGTGCCTCAGCAGAACGGTTGACTTTTTCAATATAGTTGCGCTGTTTGTTGGTCAACTCAGTTTGCAGTGCTAAATATGACATACCAATAATGGCATTCATGGGGGTGCGAATTTCATGGCTCATGTTAGCTAAAAAGTCTGACTTGGCTTTGTTAGCCTCTTCAGCAATGGTGCGAGCCTTTGCCAGATCTTTTTCTGCTGCTTTTTGCATGCTTATGTCATACATCCAGCCAAGGTTTGCTGCTTCACCCTGATAAACAGTGTGCATAAAAGTTGCTAGCACTTCTCTTATTTCACCATCAGGGCCATTAATTGCCATCTCCACATCCCTGGCAACTCCATCACGCTTCATAATATCAAATGCTGCATCTCGCTGTTCTAGCTTGGCATAAATAGGGTCTACAGGATCACCAACATTAATAGAGGAAATCTCCTTTATGCGTTGATTGCCAAAAACTAAATCTCTTTTAGAGTTAACTATACCAACAGCTATAGGTGCAGATGCCAACATCTCTTGCAGTCGCTGCTCCCCTTCCCTAAAACGTTCTTCACTCTCTTTTAACAACTGCTCTGCCGCTTTTTGTTCTGTTATATCTTGGTAAACCCCATACATATATTTAACCTTGCCATCTTCATCTCGAACTAACTTTCCTGCTGCATGTAGCCATATAATTTTGCCATCAACAGGACGTTTGTAAGCATATATGGAGTCATATTTCTTATATTTTCCATCAATTGCCCCTTGGTAACGCTCTGCTGTCTCTTCTGATGCTGCAACGTTGGCTTCTACAAGTCGTGAAAACCACTCATCTTGCAGGTGATAACGCCCATCTTCCCGCAGCTCTTCTCCTAACATCCTAGCTGCCCGTTCCGATTGATAATAAAAATCTGGCTCACTGTAATCTACATGCCAATATCCGCTATTGGTTAGCTCTAGGGCAATATCACTTAAGAAATTATTGCGCTTGATCTCCTCCTCCATAGCTTTACGTTCTGTTATATTTTCAAAGGCAATTGCTGCTCCACCTCCTGCCTCTATCTTAATGGGTGCTGCACTAACACTTATCCAAACCAAATCGCCTTGGGGACGATAAACACCCATTTCAACATTAAAAATCATACCTTCACCAGCAATTACCCTTGATGCCGGATACTCCTCAACTGGCATATCTGTGCCATCTGGTCTAATAATGCGCCAATTTCCTTCTCGCAGACCTCGCATTTTATGTTCATCTTTACTAACACCTAAAACATCCTCTGTAATTGAGTTTGCTTCGAGAATTTCTCCCTCTTTGCTGAACATAACCACACCAATAGGCAGTGCCTCAAAAAGAGCGTTAAGTTTCTCTTGAGAACGCCTTATTTTATCCTCACTCTCTCTTTTAGCCTCTTCAGCTTTAACCCGCTCGGTTAAATCATGTAATACCACCATGAGAGCAGTCCGACCTTCTAAATCAATAGTATTGAGATTTACCTCTACTGGTAATTCATCTCCATTTTTCTTCTTATGCATCCAGTCAAAACGTGTCCAACCTTTCGCAAAAGCTTCCTCTACATGTTCAGTTGAGCGTTTTTTAGACTCTCGTCCATCAGGTTGAAACTCGGGTGATATTTCTAATGGGCTGCATTGCAGTAGGTCTTCTTTGTTAGCAAACCCAAGTAGGTTAACAGCAGCTTTATTGCAAGCAACAAAGTTACCATCATCATATATCAGGTTAGGGTCCACAGAGGCTTCAAACAGTACTTGAAAACGCTCCATACTCGCCTTTAAATCTGCTTCAGCATCTTTTGCTTTGGTTACATCAGCTGTCATGGCAACAAAGTGGGTTACCTCACCATCTTCATTGCTAACAGGGGCAATAGAAATTGAACCCCAATAGTGAGTTCCATCTTTACGGCGATTAAGAATTTCGCTCTGCCACACACCACCTTGTAAAATACTATCCCACATCTCTCTATACTGCTCTTTTGTGGTCTCTCCACTTTGTAATATGCTTGGGTTGCGACCAATTGCCTCTTGGCTACTGTAGCCAGTTATTGTTGTAAATGTTGGGTTTACGTACTCTATAACCCCTTTTATATTGGTTATAACAACACATAGGGGGCTTTGCTCAACTGACTGCACAAGTTTACGCAACTCTTTGGTGCGCTCATCAACCAACAGTGTTAGATATTCTTTGGTTTTATCCCCCAGCCAAATACCCATGCTGGTGGAAAATAGAGAAAGAATAACCGTTAAACCAAGTGCACCAAGAACTAAATTTCGTACAATATAATAGTTTTGTAGTGCTACATCTTTATCAACTTCTGTCGCCAGCCCTATACCAA
This sequence comes from Magnetococcales bacterium, assembly GCA_015231305.1. Classification (GTDB taxonomy): domain Bacteria; phylum Pseudomonadota; class Magnetococcia; order Magnetococcales; family JADFYX01. The sequence continues at coordinate 15,993 of JADGBW010000012.1, forward strand.
GATGTGGAGAGTACCGCCAAACACCAAAAACTTTCACACCGCGATAATCACGGTAGCCTTCAATGTTAATTCCGTTATGTTTTGCTGTTACTTCTGCTGCCATTAAAGTTAAAGGCCATGACTCTTGTTTGTTAGCTGGCACAAATCCCGTTAGTAAATTTCCACCAGGGTCGGCAACTCTAAAGCCAAAACTATCTGTATTAAATAGTCTGTTTATATCATCTTCAAAACGTGATTCTGTAATAAAATGCCCGCTGTTATCTACTGCATAGGTCTCGCCAGTATTCATTAAACGGCCTGAACGTGTAATGCGATTAATAGCTGTATTTGGAGAAAAACGAACGGTTAATACACCTATGATTTTATTGTTATTTTTACGGATAGGTGTTGCTATAAACATTGTCGTGGCTTTTTTATCTATGTTGCCGTTAATATCCTTAAGTGGCACATCAGAAATTGAAGGTGGAATAAACACAGTTTCACCAGCAAAAGCCCGTTTTAGTAGCTCTGGGTACTGAGTAGCAATAAGATTTTTTATACCAAGGTTGCTGTCTCGCATAGAACCAACACTGGTATAATTTGGATCTATAATAAAAAATCCTTTTGCTCTCATTCTGGCTAGGCGTGGGTTTATAAGTTCACGAATTTGGGCAAGGTTGGTATTTTTTTTAAGGTCATCTCTATTTGTAGATGACTGCAAAAGACGACTGGCTAAGGTTATTAACTCTGGGTTGTTTGCAATATCAATTACATAATCTTCATGGCCTTCCAACCATGTTTCTAATGATTGCAGAACCGCTTTATTAATAACCGTAAGCTCATCACCCACACCAGTTCGTATGTCAGTATTTATTCGCTTAAGAGACAACAGTGCCAAAGCAATTACCGCTGTTAAAAAAAGCACCATTGCTGCTACTCCCACCCGTCTTATTTTGGGGGAGTTAAATAGCTCTGCTCCTCGTTGAGCTGGCAGACGACTTAAAAGGCGAGGAATAACAAGGACAAAGGCAACAAGCACCGCAGCTAAAGCAATCCAAGCTAACATCAATCCATAATTAAGTTCACTCTTTAAAACAGGTAGAGAGTCCTCTTTTACTACTAACTCATCTTCAGCATAAATTGGGTCTACCAAACCAAACCATTTATTATAGATCTTGTCATATTGACCAGTTGACTTGACCATACTAAGACCCTGGTTTAAATGTACTAAAAGCTCAGAATTGCCTTCTTGAACCGCAAAACCAACCCCCCGTTCTGATATTTTTATTGGTGGGCCAGTAATTTCAATGTTGTCTAGGGCCAAATCTTTGATTAACAACAGGCTAGAAAGCCTAGTACCAAAAAGTGCATCCCCCTGTCCTTCTGAAAGCTTTTTAAGTGCTTCAGATAGAGATTTTGTTAAAATTAGGTTATGGGTAAAACCACGTTTTGTAAGATATTCGTGAGTAGCATCTCCCTTCATGACAATAACATCACGGTCTCGCAGTGCATCTAGTGATTTAATGCTTTTTTCACCCTTACGAATAAAAATGGCTGAATATGCTGCTGTATGGGAGGTTGAAAAATCGAATACCTTATCTCGTTCAGCAGAATAAGCAACTAGGGGTAAAGCATCAATTTCACCTTTTTCTAGTGCTGTTCTTACCTCATCCCAAGGGCCAACTTGAAATTGCGCCTTTATGCCCATGGTTTTTGCTACAGCCTTGAAAAGATCCACACTAAAGCCATCAGCCTTACCATCTTTATCCACCGTAGCAAAAGGTGGGTAATCTAGCTCACTACCCACTTTGATAACCTGCAGTTTTTTTAACTTCTCATTTTTAGAAACTGAACTATCACCAATGGATTTAATGCCTAGCCAACGACGCAATAAGGTGCGTTTTTCTTCAACTGTTACGCTAGACAACCCTTTTTCAATAATATTTAGCAAAGGCTTAGATATATCTTTACGAACACCAATCCTTACTTTAAAAATATCATTGCCTTCAAGACCCGAACGGGCAGCAACCTTAAGACCTAAAAGGCTGTTCTTCTCAAGTGTGTAGTTAACTACTGCATGGCTGCCTATAAAACCATCCGCTCTACCAAAGGCAACCTCCTCCAACCCTTCTAAAAAGCTATTCACCAAAACTATTTCAATATTTGGATATTTAGTTTTGACAGAATCTTCAAAATAATAGCCTTTGACTATAGCTAGTTTTTTTCCTTTCATGTCATCTATACTGCCAATATCATTACGTTTTTGCTGAGTAATAATAACAATTGGATTGGTTATATAGTGTGTTGAAAAATCGGAAAATTTTCGCCGTTCAGGTTGATCAAATATTGCTGGTAATACATCAATTTTTCCAGCTTTGTATTGCTCTAAAAGCTGCGACCAACTCAAACCTTTTATAAATTCAATATTTAACCCGGTTTTCTCTCCTATAAGACGTATAAGATCTATTGAGAAACCTTGGGGTTTGCCATCTTCAATAAAGTCAAAAGGGGGCCAATCAGTTTCGTTGCCAACCTTTATCACAGGATTTGCCTCAATCCAGGCCATCTCCTCCATTGTTAATTGCAGTTGCATTTGTAAAAGGTGTGCATTGGACCCAAAAACTCTGTGTTTTGAGTTTTTAACCCAGTTACTTTCCAGCTGTATTTTTTCTTGCTGGTTAAATAAAGCCAATCCATCATTAACTTTTTTGAGCAAAGCTTTATTATTTTTAATGACGGCTCCATATACTGCATTAGAAAAATATGGTTTTGCTAACGCACTTATTTTTCCACTCCAGCCTAAATCATCTAATAGAGCTTCCATGGTTAAATCTTCACCAATGGCTGCATCTACCTCACCAGTCTTAAGGGCTTCAAGTACAGTGGCCCAACTAGGATAAGTTTTTAAATTAAGGTCAGGAACTCTGTCGCGAAGTTCACGGGCTTGATAACTCCCCTTTAAAACCCCAACTAAGCGTTCTCCAAACTGTGAAGGATCTTTAGGCAACTTGATACCAACCCGATGATAAAAACTGGAATTTATTTTATAAATGGGGCTGGAAAATTCTAAATATTTTTGTCGCTCTTTATTAAAAAATAGACCAGAATGGATATCCGCCTCACCTTGCTCCATGGCACTGAGAGTTCCTTCCCAGTTGCTCATGCGAAAACGTACTTCATTACCGGTTTTTTTTGCCCAAGCCTGCCAAAAGTCAACCATAAGCCCAGCTGGCTTGCCAAATGAAGTCATTTTGGTGAGGGGGGGATAATCACGATCCATCGCGATTATAAGTGCTTTGCCTTCTCCTCTTGAGGTCCACTTGCGTTTTATCTCAAGTCGTTCAGCATCTAAAATAAGATCAAAACCACTGTTAATATTTTTTAAAAGGGGTTGGTTGCCTTTTGTTACAGCTACAAACCAATCGTTGGCATATAGCAATTGCGATGGTTTGATGTTATATTTATTAATTAAGTTTGCTTTTTGTAAGTGGTATATACCAGTTGGGGTATCAGCAGCAAAGGCCCTTAGTTTACCAGATTTTAAGGCATCAATAATATCATCATAACTTGAAAATGGTACAATTGCTTCAGAGGGTAGGATCTCCTTTAGAAACCCTTCAACAAAATCACCTCGTAAAACACCAACTCTATAAGATGCCATCTCCGAAAGGTCAGAGATTGGTGGTAAGGCTTTATGAAGAAAAATGTGGGTATTGGTACGACTAAGTGCTTGACCATAATCTAAAAACTCATCTCGTTTTGCACTGAAAAACAGACCAGCATGAGCATCTACTTTGCCACTGCCTACTACTTTTAAAGACTCTGCCCAACTATATGGTTTAAATGTTATGGCTTGATCACTCATTTTGGAAAAATGCTTCCAAAAATCAATAATCAAACCATCAGGGTTACCCTGCTCATTTTGAAACTGAAAAGGGACACAATCTATGCAAAAGGCAACTGAGATTGGGGATTTACTATCAGTTTTAGGGCTGATATGTGGTTGTTGAGCAAACAGTTGAGAACTAATAAATAAACCAACCCAGGCTAACAGAATATTGAACAAGAAAATTTTCTTGTATTTACAAATCATTTATACTAATCCCTGACCATATAATAAGTGTTTATTCGCAATATTCTATAGATTAATTAGTGTAAATGTCAGCAAATAATTTATTTAGTATAATTTTTGTATACCAGAAGATTTTTATTTATTAAGCACCCAGTTTTAATCTGTACAACCAAAATAGATAAAGTTTGATGAATAAGAGCGCAAAAATAATTAAATCAATACCATCTTGAAATTTTCTTTATAGTATAATCTATTGATTTATCTGGTATGATGAGTAAAAATAACTGTGTTTTATAAGGCACACTTATAAAACTACTTTGTTTAGCTTGATAGCTAACTCTTTTTTTATTGAAAAACTTATAAGCCATGCAACCTGAAATCACTCTAGAAGCCCTTGTAAAATTTATCAAAAAAATACAAGGCTTTGAGATTTTGTCTCATGGGGAAATTAAACAGCACATCGCTCCAATTATAAGCATATCCATGTATGCCCCAGGACAGCTTATTTTAAAACAAGGCGATGAGGGTAAATCTGTTTTTTTTCTCTATAGCGGACATGCGCGAGCTAATGTTCATGTAAACTCTGAAACAACCCTGCATAATGACATGAAAGAGGGTGGCATTTTTGGTGAGCTGGCACTTGTAACAAACGAAAAAAGAAGTGCCGATGTAGTAGCAGTTTCAGATGTTTGCTGTCTATCCATAGATATTGAAACTTTCCAGAAAGTAATGTTAAACAATTGGAAAATTACAAAAGCCATTGCTATACTTATAGGCAACAGAAGAGTAAAACAGCTTCCTGGTTATTAATTAAAAACTGTTTTTAAAAATTTTAAAATCTCAATTTTTAAATGTTGCGACCCCTTCCTTATCTATCAGATTATATTGAAATTTCTAAAAAAACAGATTATTTATAACCTACCTCCAACTTTTTATATAAACGATGGGCTACACCCATTGGCGCTGCTTGTTTTCTCTCTATCGACTGAACATCACGTATTGTAGTAGCCTTAAAAGGTTTAACAGTTAAAGGTGGGGTTGCTTCTCCACGTGTCTGGTTATTAGCTGCATTTTCTGGTTTTTTATTTTCCAGTATCACACTCTTTTTTGGAGTTACAGCAACACTTTCTTTATCTCCTGATGGACCTTTTGCCCCCATGGGACCTTGTTTTCCTGAAAATCCAATTATACCTCTCTCACCCCTAGGGCCAGTATCTCCTTTTGGTCCACGCTCACCTTGTTTTCCTTGCTTTCCTTCCACCCCAATTGGGCCAATTGCTCCCACCTCCCCTTTTTCTCCGACATCCCCTTTGGGGCCAGTCTTCCCTTGAGGTCCAGTATCCCCTTTTGGGCCAATTTCTCCTTTTACTCCTTGCTCTCCTGGTGTGCCTCTGGGTCCAGGTCTACCTTTAAGACCTTGCTTTCCTCTATCCCCTGGCTCCCCTTTAACACCTTGCCTGCCTTTTGCTCCTGTATTGCCTTTTTTGCCCTGTTTTCCTTTGGCTCCAGGTTTGCCTTCAGGGCCAACTTTCCCTTGTGGTCCTGGTTCACCTTTGTCGCCTTTTTCTCCTATTTTCCCATTTTCTCCTGCTGGGCCAACCTCACCTTTATCACCTTTTTCACCTTTATCTCCCCGCTCCCCTTTTTCACCTGTATTACCTATTTCTCCTTTAGGGCCAACTTCACCTTGTGGGCCTTGCTCTCCAACATCACCTTTAGGGCCAGACTCACCTCTATCACCTTTGGGACCAGTTAGCCCTATAGGACCAATATCTCCTTTAGGGCCAACTATACCCTGTATACCTTGCGCGCCATCTTTACCTGCCGGACCTGTTTTTCCTAATGGCCCATGATCACCTTTATCACCTTTAATACCAGGCTCTCCCTTATCTCCTTTTTCACCAGCTGGACCTGTTTTTCCTACTGGGCCAACAGCTCCTACTGGGCCAACTTCACCTGTTTTACCCATTGGACCTGCTGGGCCAACTTCACCTGTTTTACCCATTGGACCTACTGGACCAACTTCACCTGTTTTACCCATTGGACCTGCTGGGCCAACTTCACCTGTTTTACCCATTGGACCTACTGGACCAACTTCACCTGTTTTACCCATTGGACCTATTGGGCCAATTTCACCAACTGGACCCATTACACCAGCTGGACCTTGAGCACCAACTGGTCCAATTTCTCCTTTTTCTCCTACATCTCCTTTAGGGCCAGGCTTTCCTTCAATGCCAGGCGAACCATCTGCCCCTTTTGGGCCACGCTGACCAATATCTCCTTTTATTCCGGGAACACCTTGCTCACCCTTTTCACCGCGTTCTCCTTTTTCACCACGTTCACCCTTTTCACCGCGTTCACCCTTTTCTCCTGGCACTCCCTTTGGGCCAATTTTACCCTCTTTGCCAGTCGGACCAATAGGACCAATAGGACCAACCTGCCCAGTTATATCTATAGATTTAATCTCTTTTTGCAGTTGAGATACCTTGTAGTCAACACGGGTGATTGGCTCATAAATATTTTTAGCAAAAAGATCGGCAATTATGGTTTCCAACATATCCAGAGATGGTGTCTCTTTTTGACTGTTTTTTTCACCCTGCTCAATTTCTCCTCGAAGGGTTAAAATATTTCTCATCCATCTCTTTTCATCTTTTATCTTAACTTCATGCCTAAATAAGGCTTGGCTCATACTGTTAAACTCTTCAACAGATTGATGAGGAATTCCACCTATGGGTTGTAACTGATGACCATAATCACCTAGCTTGATCAGCGACATACCGTTTTGTAGATAATTAACCCCACTTTCAAACCAAACCCTAAACAGGTACCAAATAACAAGCATAGAGAATAAAAAGAAGAGACTACATATAGTTATGTCTTGTCTGCTGGCAGCAGTGCTAATATGATTTATTGCTGATTTTTGTACTAAAAAACTAGTAACACCATGCAGGGTTGGTTTTATCCTCTCACTTTTATTTTCTGCTTTTGCTAATTGCAACCAGATAGGGTGAAAATATTGATACACCTCTTTTTCATTATCATCTAGATTAGTAACAAACCATACTTTAGCCTCTGAATTATTTTGAAAATATTTAAGTGCTCTGTTCTCAATGTCGTTACTATTGTCACTTTGAGGAACCATTCTATTTAAAATATAATTAAACTGCATATCTACTGGATATTGCTCTTGATAACTATTGAAAATTTTAACCATTACTTGTTGAGTAAGAAAATAGTCCATAGTCAAGCCAGAAAACTCACCAGAAACAGAGCTTTTTTTCTTAAATTCTTGGGCTGAAACAGTCAACAACTGGTGGATTTGAGTTGTTTTATCTTTAAGGATCTCTATACCGTCTCTTTGTGTACGGCTAGAAATAAGATACTCAAATAAGACGATATTCATCAAAAAGAGCAGAGCTATAATAGTTACAGTCCATAGCCTAGACATTATCATATGCTTGTTTCCTTATTATAAGCATTTGAACAATATTGCCGGGTAAAAAGAAGCTTTGCATCTAATTTAGGGAAAAATGTTCTATATTCAATAATAGTTATTAATTTCATATTGCCTATAATATCAATGTTTTATGCTGCAATATTAACCTGGTTAAGCTACTAAAGCCTACTGACATAATTATTAAAACAGCAAAATACATTCCAGTTTAAAATTAGTAGGCACAAACATTTTTTAACGTAAGCAAACCTCCACAACTCTTGCCATGGTAGTTTAACCTTTATACGGCAGTTGTCCCCACGCACCTGACACAAGCTATTGATTCACCTGGCATATTTGAGGGAAATCTTATCACCAACAAGATGATTGCGATTTCCCCAAATACACCAAATAAACCAATATCTTACGCCATGCACGTACCGCCAACTGCCAAATATTGGTTTAATTACGTTAAGTCAATTGTAGTAATGTATTGATTTATTTAGGATATGAACAAATGGTTATAGTTATTTCAAGTCAGAAACAGATACTCTACAACCAACATTATGTCTTTCCCCTCAAAAGCGGGAATAACGAGGGTTTCTTATTGTGTACAGTTTTTTAAGTGAAGCCATTACAAATATGAAATTTACGAAAACTAGCTTATTTTTTTATTTTTACGATAACCCATTAATTATAAATTATCGCTTTTGAGTCAGGAACAGTATATTAACTGTTAAATATTTGAAATTATTATAAATTTATCAACTACTGCTATTAATACTAAAAATTAATTTGTTAAGTGCATCTAAGGAGCTTTCAAAACCTGGTTTTAATTCTACAACCAAAAGGTCGATAAGTTTGTTGTCTCCATTCATAGCATATTGTTGTATATCAGCAACTTGGCCAGCAAGCTTTTCTAAGCCTAGGTGAATCGCCATGCCTTTCATTCTATGGCTTACTTCAATTAACCCCTCCATATTTTTTGAAGCTGCAAATCGTTCAATTTGTTGCACCATACTTGTACCAGAACTTTTAAATGAATCTACCACATAAAAGAGTTTATCAGGAGACAACGAAGCAACCAGCTTTTGTATATATGGTTTATTTAACAACAAGTTGCCTTCGTCATCATAAACATGTTTTTCCATGCCACCTTTAACCTGTTCTAGATTATTAGAAATTTGAATTTTGCAATCAGCATAGTCATGCAAGCTATCTAACAATAATTTTCTTTCAATTGGTTTAGTTAGGTATAGGTCGCAACCCGCGCAATAACTGGCATCTTTATCTTCTTTAAATGCCATTGCTGTGAGAACTGCGATGGGAGTTCTTTTAATATTTCTGTCTGATTCTTCCCAGGCACGAATTTTTTTGATAGTTGTAAGGCCATCCATTTGTGGCATCATTATATCAATAAAAACCATGTTATAATGGTTACTCTGCATTTTTTTAAAAGCATCAACACCATTGTCAGCGGTATCAACATTACAGTAACCATTTAAAAATGCTATAAATGTGAACAGGCTAGAGGGGTCATCGTCTACTAACAAAACCTTTGGCAGAGCCTGTCTATTGCTAGTTAATTCGTTATTCAAAATTTTCTACTCCTAAAAAATGGCTAGAAAAAATTTCGTTTAACCTAATTTCGGCAGTTGGCTGAATGTTAGACATTAAGGGACAACTGCCATAATTTAGATTTAAGAATATTAGAGAGCAACCATTTTAAGATTTCACAATAAAAATAATATATATAGCGTTTATTTACAATAATTAAATAGTATTTCACATAATATTTCTTACCTATATCACTGTTATTATACACAATTTACAGTAATGGCATATATTTAAATATTCATATAATACAAAAAAAAGCAGCATTTCGATTTACCTTCATAGTCTGCTCATCATCCCCTACTAATTTGATATTTGCCATAAATATTATTAGAATACCTTTATAAATATACAAAGCATTTCGACATGAAATGGAGAAAATTATAACAAAAACAATAATATGACTAGTATAATATCACAATAAAACCAACGATCTATACAACTATAAATTGTATATATTATCCACAAAAAAAATAAAGCAGCAGTCTGGCTTTAAAGGTATCGAGCTTATAAGAGGGGCCTGATTTTTTGAGACACTGGCTGGACAGATTTCCTCTAGCTATTCAAGCCGTTGTTGTCGGCTTATTAGTAACTATATTAATTAGCTTTGGGATAGATCGCTTTCAATCTTCACGTTTTAGAGGTATAGCATCTTATGCTTTACATAAAGAACTTGGGCATAACCTACATGTCGCCCGAGAAAGTATGGACAGCTATAAACAACAATTCAATAACCTCTCTCGTTTGTTAGCAGAAAATTACCGCCTTATACACTACACTAATACCAGCACCTGGCAAAAAAACAAAAAAACTATAACAAACAAAACCCCGCCTCAATGGCTCCCCCATGTTGGTATGTGGCGCAATGTACTGCCTAGCCATTTTCTACTTTTCTCCAAAGATAAGCAGCTAAACGAAACCTACTCACCCACAGGAGAGACAATACCTAATTGGATTATACAACAACTATCTCACTACCTAGATAAAAGTAACAACCAAGCCATTACCACGGGCACTAAAGATAAAATTTCTTTTATTACTACTTCTACTATAAACAGCGATATTGATGGCAAGCCTGTAGGATTTCTTATGCTCATAAGGGAGATAAATGACAACCTTATGAATAAAATTTATCCTTACATTGGAGACGATGGGCAAGTTGTATTAATAATGGCACACTCTCCCACACGTGTGATTGCCGATAACCTACCCCATGATATCGAGGAGAACCGGCTTGAAACTATTTTAAATAATTATGAGATAGTCGGTAAAGAATATGAAAATGGTAGCAGCTCTGAGGTTGCTATTAACCTTGCTGTTGTGGCTAAAAAAAGACGCGTGCAAGAGTTTATCGATCATCTTTTAGGTGAAGAGAGACTTTCACGAATTTTAATGGCTAGTATTTTAATTGCTGCACTTTTAGGGCTGGCCCTTATTGTTGTCTTTCGAGTTCGTAAGTTAACAGCAGGTGTACACAGGGCTTCTCAAGAACATCTCGGCATTACTATTGAGAGCAATAGGTTTGGTGATGAATTATGCATACTTTCTCAAGCTATGTCGAAACTAGAAGAGAGCAATGCACGGGCTTTAAGGTCCAGGGCCATAATTACTGAGTTAGTGCGTGCAGGAAAAAAACATAAAAGCTTAACTTCCTTAATGGAAAAGTCCTTAAGACTATTACAGACTGGAACATGGCAGATTAAAAATAGTAAGGGGGCTATTTTTCTTATAAATGCCAAGAGTAAAGAGCTAGATTTAACGGCGCAAAGCGGTCTAGAAAAAGATTTTGCCAACAAATGCAAAACATACAATTTAGGCCATATACTCTCCTTACAAACGGTTAAAAACAGAGAAATACTTTTTATCGAAAAAAATGAAAATGATCACGAAATATATTCTGATGGTTTATTTGAACACGGCTACTACTCCATACCAATTATTTCACAAAACAGTTTATTGGGTGTTATAATACTTTTTCTTAATGAAAATATTGTAATAGATACAGAGGAAGAGGACTATCTATGGAGCATATCTCATAGTATAGCTAGCTTGTTAGAACATTTTAATACTGATCATTTATTAACTGAAGCTAAAAAATCTGCTGAGCTTGCCAACCAAGCAAAAAGTAATTTTTTGGCCAATATGAGCCACGAAATTCGCACCCCCATGAACGCTATTATTGGTATGGGGCATCTTTTATTAAAAACTGAGATATCTGATAAACAACATGATTATCTAAATAAAATTCAGGGGGCATCACGCACTTTACTTGGTATTTTGAATGATATTTTGGACTTTTCCAAAATTGAAGCAAATAAACTGCAAATGGAAAGTGTGAATTTTTCAATAAAAGATGTACTACAAAACGTCACTGACATAATTATCACCAAAACTGATGAAAAAGGAATTGAGTTAATACATAATTGCCACACTGACACTCCATTGAACCTAATTGGTGACCCACTACGTCTTGGTCAGGTACTTATTAATTTAGCTAATAATGCCGTGAAGTTTACGGATTCGGGAAAGATAATAATTTCCATTGAGCCTGCACATCTCACAGAAAAATTTGCTTGGCTTAAATTTTCAGTAAGCGATACAGGCATAGGATTAACCCAAAAGCAAGTTGATAATCTTTTTGTTGCATTCAGCCAAGCCGATACATCTATTACCAGAAAATATGGTGGAACTGGACTTGGATTAACTATCTGTGAAAGATTAGTAGGTATGATGGGTGGCAATATTAGTGTTAAGAGCGAACATGGCAAAGGGTCGGTTTTCTCCTTCACAGCAGCTTTTGATATCCAACCCCAACACAGTGTAACAACCTTAGATAATTTAAAAAATATAGCTAAAAACGACAATACTACCACTAAATTATCTCCAAAAATTGCACAAATAGAATCTGAATTACGAGCAACAATTGGAGGAGCAAAAGTTTTATTGGCTGACGATAGCTCTATCAATCAACTAGTTGGCAAGGAAATTTTAGAAGACCTCGGTCTAGCTGTCACAGTTGTAAATAATGGTCAAGATGCGGTTGATATGGCTAAGGAGCTACATAAAAATATTGAGATAATATTTATGGATCTGCAAATGCCAATTTTGGATGGTTTTGAGGCAACAAAATATTTGCGCAGTGATCCTGATACAATGAACATTCCCATTGTTGCTATGACAGCTCATGCGATGATTGGAGATAAAGAGAGATGTCTTTTAGCAGGCATGAACGACTACGTTGCTAAACCTATTGAGCTTGACCAGCTATATGCATGTCTGAAAAAATGTGTAAAACCCAGAAAAATTGACAAAACAGCCTTACCACAACCCCAAAAAAATAAAAGAGAAGATATGAACCTACCAGATGCACTTCCTGGAATAAACATAGAAAATGGTTTAGCTCGTGTTGCTGGAAATAAACGCCTATTTCACGAGTTAGTTACATCTTTTCTAAAAATTAACATTTCAGTTGTTTCAGAAATTAAAATTGCCCTTGGTGAAAATAATAGAGACAAGGCACTAAGGCTGGTACACTCAATTAAAGGAACCTCTGGCAGTATTGGAGCTTTTGGGTTGTCCACATCTGCAAAAGAGCTGGAGAAGAACATTAAAGAGGGAGACGACAACTCTATTTATGATGCTCTTAAGCACTTTGAGGTATCTCTGCAACCAGTATTTAATTCTGCTAAACTTCTGGAAGATAACTTTACCATACAAAATTCTGCTATAGATCCTGAGATGGTTATAGAGTTAGACAAAGGGCAAGTTACACAACTAATTGCAACTTTAAAACAGTCTCTTTTAAACAATGATATGCTGGCAAAAAAACAGTTGGTAAATCTTGAAAAACACCTCTATGGTCATGGCTTTAAAGAAGAGGTCGATACATTAAAAGATAATATTAAATCTCTAAATTTTAGCAGTGCTTTAAAGTCATTAACTGTTGTTGCAGATAAATTCGGCATAGAAAGAGAGCTGTAACCATAATGGAATTTGAAAAAGATAAACTCCATTCGATCTTAATTGTGGATGATGAACCTAGCAACATTGAACAACTCAATGAAGCCCTTCAGGATGAATATCGCATTCTATTTGCCAGAAACGGTGAGGATGCGTTAAAAATCGCAGAAACCCAATACCCAGATCTTATTCTGTTAGATATCATGATGCCCGGAATGGGCGGACATGAAGTATGCCAGCGATTAAAAGCCAACCAAACCCTATGCAATATACCAATATTTTTTGTAACTGCTATGACAGATATTGCCGAGGAAACTGCTGGCCTAGAGATGGGGGCAGATGACTATCTCTCCAAACCCATTAATCCATCTTTGGTAAAAGTACGGGTAAGAAACCGACTTAAAATTAAAAAAGCAGAAAAATTAATTATTCAGGCTTACGAATATTTAAAACACAGTGAAGCACGTACAAGAGCAATTTTAGAAAATGCATTAGATGCCATAATTACAATTGAGCAAGACGGTAAGATTCTTGAGTTCAACCCAGCAGCAGAAGAACTTTTTGGCTTTACAGCTGATAAAGTTATAAATAAAAATTTATCTACTCTAATTAATCAATATAAACTTTTAGATGCCATCATTGAAGATATTGCATCACAAGCAAAACAGAAACATAGAACCCCCAATGTAAAACGTAGGATAAAACTACCAGGTAAACGCGCCGATGGTAATATTGTAAACCTTGAGATAGGCCTAACTGCTATTTTACAAAAGGGACAACTGACATACACCTGTTTTATCAAAGATATTACCGACTACAAACAGTTATTATCTTCATTAAGAGAAACCTTGGCTGTGGCAGAATCGTCCAACCAAGCTAAAAGTGAATTTTTAGCCAACATGAGCCACGAAATACGCAGCCCTATGAATGCTATAATGGGTATGACAGAGTTGGTTTTGGCAACAGAACTTAATGAAAATCAACAAGAAAACCTAGAGATTGTGCAAAGTTCAGCTAACAATTTAATGACTCTCATAAATGATATATTAGACTTTTCAAAAGCTGATGCCGGACAACTTTACCTTGAGAAAATTCCGTTTGATCTTCGAGGAATGTTAGAGAATAACTGCGATAACCTAGCAGTTTTAGCTCATAAAAAAGAGTTAGAACTCTATTTTGATGTAGCCGACAACATACCACCATTGGTTGGCGATCATTTACGTCTTAGCCAAATTATCACCAACCTAGTCAACAACGCCTTTAAATTTACAAACGAAGGTGAAGTTTCCATACTGGTAAAGAAAAATGACCAAGTAAAATGTCGTAAAGACCATATATGTTTACATTTTACTATAACAGATACCGGTATTGGTATTCCTGCTGATCGTCTCACAACCATTTTCGAACAATTTACCCAGGTCGATGCCTCAACAACCCGTAAATACGGTGGTACTGGCCTTGGCCTTACGATATCCAAACGTTTGGTGGAGTTAATGGATGGTGATATTTGGGCGGAAAGCCAAGAAGGCATAGGAAGTGTTTTTCACTTCACAGCCAAATTTGGAATTGGCTCAAGGTCGAAAACAATACCCCTTAAAAAGTCTATTAAAAGAGATATACAGCTATATCAACCTTCTCACCTTTTGGGTATTCGCATAATTATTGCTGACAGCCATAAAACTGGAAGAACAATAATAAAAGCCATGATGAAGCGGTTTGGAGCAGAAATACAAGATGTTGCTAGTGGTTCTTCCCTGCTAAATGCTCTACGGCTGTCAAAACAAAACAACTACCCTTTTGATGTGGTTATAATAGATAATGAACTAGACTTTACCCATGAAGAAAGCTTAGAGATTTCATCTCTTTATACTAACAACATAATAATGATGCTGCCAACCAATATGAGCTATCCGCAAAATGCTCCTGGTTATCAAACTCAAGTTGACAATTCTCTTAAAAAACCTATAAAACAATACGCGCTACTTAAAAGAATTGACCTTATAATAGGGCGAATAACTAAATCTGAAACCATAAAAACAACGGCAAAAACAGCTACTAAACTATCAATAAATTCTCTTAATATTTTACTGGTAGATGATCTCCCCACCAATCAAAAACTGGCCTATGATATTTTAACCCAAGCTGGTCATAATGTAGTTGTGGCAAACAATGGCTATGAGGCATTACAAAATTTAGAGAGTGACCCATTTGATTTGGTACTTATGGACCTTCACATGCCAGAGATGGATGGTTATGAGGCAACTAAACGTATCCGTAACGGCGAAGAAAATGGTAAATGGGACAAAAACATCCCTATAGTCGCTGTAACTGCCCACGCTATGCAAGCAGAGACAAAAAAGTGTCTTGATGCTGGTATGAACAAATATTTAAGCAAGCCATACAGTGCATTAGATCTGCTGGGTACAATAGAGTCTTTTGCTAAAAAGCAGAATCCAAAAACTAGCAAAAAAATTCCTAAAAAAGAGTCTCCAATAATAATAAAGGTAAAAAGTGATGCTGAGACATTAAAAACTTTACAAAATAGTTTTCTTACACAAGGACCACAACACTTAAACCTACTGCATCAAGCCTTAAAAGATAAAAGGCTTGTGCAAACCTTAAAAGAGGTAGACTGGATTAGAAATGCTGCTTCTGGCATCGGTGCTAACCGGGTTAAAATTAGTGTGATACTTCTTAAAGGAGCTGTTGAGATGAAACAGTGGAGCGAATCTCTTAATATTTTTGTTAACCTTAAGGAAGAGTTTAAAAAGGTTGTTGAGGTTTTAGAAGAGAGATAACAAATTTGCCAGGCTTGATTATAACTGTAAAAATCATGATAATAAAACAGACTACTAATACCAATATCACTATCTATTGAAATTAGGATTAAAAAAAAGATCCTTAAAATGAGTGGTAGAAGAGACAGATAGGAACTCATAAGGAACAAATTTAATGACTATTATAAAAAAGGCTATTTTGCTGGCTATTGCGGCTATATTACTCTCTGCTTGTATTAAAAAAAATACTGGCTACCCCCCTAAAATTTCTAAAATTACCCGACCCCCTATAGGTAGTGAAAACACAGCAAAAGCAGGTGAGACCATATTAACTCGGGGAAATTACCACGAAACAAAATATTTAACTTTTCCTAATAAAGTTAGCGTTAAATGGGCTTATACGCTGCTCCCCGGTAAATATAATTTAATATCAGAAGATGATGTATCCGGTTATTATGTGCCTGCAAAAGGGGTAGATGAAGGTGGAAAAATCATAAAATCTTCTGTTGCTGACTCATGGCAGAGCATACAAATTTTTAAAAATTCACCAAAGCTATGTGTTGTCACAACTTCTGACAACAAATTTTGCAAATTTGATGTAAATTATAATCAAGTAACAGTGCCAGAATTTGGGAAAAATGGTTTTAAACAGATACTTGTTTATAACGGAAAACATGAAAATATAATAAGCATAGGCTATTTAACATTTTATAACGATAATGAACAGACAAGGTTTAACAATACAATAGACTATGATTTAGACAAGTCTGACATTATTGAATATAGAGGGGCAAAAATTAAGGTTATTGAAGCAACACAACAATATCTAAAATATTCGGTAATTAACGAATTCAAGAAAAAATAGTAAATCCTATCAAGGCTACAATCAATAGGGTTTAAGGCATTCTATAGCTTTGATATTAAACAGGTATCGTATTTGTTAGGTGAGTTTCTTTACTTACCCGTATCATTTAATGGAACGATAAATGTTTTTCCCACAATGGGTACCGGTATTGTTATGGTGCTAGACTTTGGGGGCTGCCACTTTAAAAACTCATAAATTTGAATGGGTTTATCTGTTTTGAACCTATAAGTGTTGTATGAAGACACGGGAATTTCATGCAATAAGCGAAAATCGCTGCTGGTTACATATTTTCTAAGTGTATTGTGAATGGCTATTTTCATCTTATATTGCCTATCTACAACAACATACTTAATACCATATTTTAATAGAATATTTTTAATATCTTTCGTAGACTTAGCAAGTTCAACAACATTTCTGCTAGTAGGACTCATAGGGGCAATTGAGAGTACTTTATCACTACGAATAGTCCAAAACTTTCGTTCAGGATCACTCTTTCGCATAAAGTAGATAAATTGCTCGTTGACGTAAGAATCTATCATTATAATTGGGTATTTTATGTTGCCGACAATATATTGTGCAGCTTGGGCCATACCTGTTGTCTGGCTTGGTGTCATAGCAAAAGATTGCACTACATTTAATGCTACCAAGGCCATAACTACACAAGATACTATAAAGGTTGGTAAAAATTGCCGTAGTTGGCTTATAAAATAAGCTACAAAAAAACCAAATGCTGGTAGCCAGAAAACTGTATAACGTGGATTTTGGCCATTTATAAGGGTAAAAAATAGATAGGTTGCAACAAGAAGGCTAAAATAGAGAATAACATTGTACCTCTCACCTTTGCTCACCCCTTGATACAGACGATAAAAAGCTACTAAAACACCCGCAAAAGCTAAAACAGCCAAAACCTGCGATAGCTGTTCTCCAAAAAGAGGCCTTATGTATTTAAGGATATTGCTAATTGGAGCAACAAATATAGATGAACTACCGCTATCAAAACCAATTGATTGGGCAATATTTTTTTTACCAAATTCAATAGTTAAGAAAATTACTGGCATAATCAAAACAGCATAGCCTGCCATAGCCAGCCAAACTTCACGGCGTCTGAAAGTCTCTTTAAAGCCTAAGGATAATATAGCAGCAATAATCAGCCAAAAAGCACCCACAACAGCAGTCTGTTTGCACCATACACCCGCTGCAAGCAAAATCACCATAAATACTAAATTACGATAGCGACCATCAGCTAAATAACGAGAAAAAGGCCAGCCCGCACTAAGAACAAAAGCCACAGCAGAAATCTCTGTCATGGCATACCAGCCCCACTGCACCAAAAAAGGAATGGAGATAGCAAGAGAGGCAGCAGCCCAAGCTAAAAAGACCCCTGACCCATGCTCTATTGTTCTAAATATCGTTATACCAACAAAAACTGCCAGCCCCAAAAGTGCAAGGCGCATAACCCAAAAATCTTCACCAAATATTAGCATGAAAAAAGCTTGAATAGCGGGCCATAAGGGAGGTTTATAACCTATGGAGAGAGCAGGAAATTGACCAAAATAGCGGATTGCATAATCCATAGGATTAACAAAACCACTGTTTATACTATCCCGGAGATAATCTGCAATTAAAAACCCGTCTAGCATAAGATGGCTAGCATCTGGATAAAAAATATCTGCATTAAACATATCCCTTGTATAAAGGGTGCAGATCAAGATTAAAATAAAAAATTGAGCGTAATAACGCGGCTTTATCTTAGAAATAGAAGTTAGAAGTGAGTGCATGGTGAGATCTTTTCTATAGTAGTTCTATGTAACCTAGAAACTATAGGTTTTTATATTTGAGCAATTAGCGCAAACCAGCAAAAAAATCACCCACGGCTTTTACTCCGTGTTCTTCATGAATTTTAATGGCAGCGGTTCCCACAACAGCAATCTCAGCCAAGTTGCTTAGTTGTGCAACGTCTTGTGGTGACTTTACCCCAAAACCTACCGCTAGAGGTAAAGATGTAGCAACCCTACAACGTTTTATAAATTGCGCTAGCTCATTGCCAAAGTCAGTATCATTGCCAGTAACACCTTTTCTGGCAACGCAATAGACAAAACCACTGGCATTATTGCCAATCTCTTGTAAACGAACATCACTACTTGTGGGGGTCATAAGTTGAATCCAATCAAGGCTCCCTTCGCCGTGTTCTTTACACCAGCTAATGGCTTGGGTAGCCTCTTGGGGTGGTAAGTCAGGAATTATCAACCCTTTTACACCAATACTTGCAGCCTCTTTAATGAACTCTTCTACACCATAAGCCATTAAAATATTGTAGTAGGTCATTATTAAAAAAGGAATTTTATGTTTTTTTATGGTCTGGGCTATAAACTCTAACCCATCTTTAACCTTAAAGCCGTTATCAAGGGCGTTCTGGTTGGCAAGGGCTATCATAGGTCCGTCGGCAATGGGTTCTGAGAAGGGGATTTGCAACTCCATAAGATCCACTCCTGAAGCCACCATCTCGTCTATCACCTCCTGGTTAGCCTGCATACTTGGATAACCCAACACCAAGTGAGACATAAGGAGAATTTTTTTATCTGTGTTACGTATCATCTTTTCCATATTAAGAGGACTCCCCGGCATATTGCTTGGCTTTTTGGGCAATAAACTGCTTCCAGCCCGGATCGTCCAAAGCATCTGCCACGGTAAATATATCTTTATCTCCACGGCCTGATAGATTTATAATTACCACTGCACCATCAGCTATATCTGCCATTTCACCAAGAGCACCTGCAACAGCATGGCTAGACTCCAGAGCAGCTATTAGACCTTCATTTTTCATTAAATATTTAAGAGCAGACACCACATCATCATCGTTTGCAGCAATAAAACGTA
Source organism: Magnetococcales bacterium (assembly GCA_015231305.1). Taxonomy (GTDB): domain Bacteria; phylum Pseudomonadota; class Magnetococcia; order Magnetococcales; family JADFYX01. The sequence continues at coordinate 35,570 of JADGBW010000012.1, forward strand.
CCCTTCCCTGTACATGTAAATCAGCTAAAATTGGTGAAATGCCCACATAATCCAACCCTGCTGCTACAGAGTGAGTATCTAACATCTGTCCATCTTGGTCTTGCAGAAAAAATGTCTTATAACCTTGGGCAATACCAACAGTAGCATCAGTTGAGGCAATACGTGCAGCATGTTGGGAACTCTCTACACCTTTACCACCTGCCTCCACACCAATTAGCTCAACCTCTTTATTATCTAAAAACCCCTGAAAAACCCCCATAGCATTAGAACCACCACCCACACAGGCATAGACTCTATCTGGCAGCCGTCCCTCAAGCTTTAATATCTGTTTTCTTGCTTCTTGGCCTATTACCGATTGAAACCAAGAGACCATCTCAGGGAAAGGGTGTGCACCACAAGCTGTACCAAGCACATAGTGGGTGTTGTCCATGCTGCCAACCCAATCTCGTAATGCCTCATTAACAGCATCTTTTAGGGTTTGCGAACCAGATGTTACAGGAACAACCGTAGCCCCTAACTGCTGCATCCAAAACACGTTGGGCCGTTGTCGTTCTACATCTACCGCCCCCATATATATAGTGCACTCAAAACCCATTCTAGCTGCCATGGTAGCAGTGGCAACTCCATGTTGTCCTGCTCCAGTTTCGGCAATCACCCGTGTTTTACCCATTCTTTTAACTAACAACCCTTGGCCCATGACATTATTGGCCTTGTGAGCACCGGTTTGGTTAAGATCTTCCCGCTTAATATAGATCTTTTTATTTAACTTTTTGGATAAGTTAGCAGCAAAAGTCAAAGGAGTAGGCCGACCAGAATAGTTCTCCATCAAGGCCAAATACTCTGCCCAAAATGACGGATCATTGCGTGCTGTTTCGTAGTGAGCAGTTAATTGCTGGAATGTCTCATGTAAAATTTCAGGAATAAATGCCCCACCGTAAGAGCCAAAATAGCCTTTTTTCATTATCCGTCCTGTGTTGGTAAATCAATATTTTTTAATATATATGTATATGTTCCGATTATAACCTTTTAAAGTTGACGCATACAAGGCAAACTACCGGGATGGAAGATTTACTATTTCTTAGCCATCGTATCCCCTACCCTCCAAATAAAGGGGATAAAATCCGCTCCTATCACCTGTTGCAATTTCTTGCAAAGAGATACCGGGTCCATTTGGGCTGCTTTATTGACGATGAAAATGATTGGCAATATGTTGAGGCCAACAAAGCTATGATTAGTGGTGAGAGCTGTTTTATCTCTTTAAACCCATTAACAGCTAAGGTTCGCTCTTTATCAGGTTTTTTAACCAATCAAGCTCTTACAATCCCCTATTATAAAAACCGTAAAATGGCGGGCTTTGTTAACAAACTGCTAAAAGATAAACCTATAAAAAATATTGTCGTCTACTCCGCAGCGTTAAGCCAATATGTAATTGCAGAAAATCCACAGCAAATAAGAAAAACTGTAGATTTTGTCGATGTTGATTCTGACAAATGGTGTCAATATGCTAAAGATATGGGAGGGATTAAACGCTGGGTTTTTGCCAGAGAAGGTAAAAAACTACTCACCTATGAGCGTAAACTAGCCCAAACTTTTAACACATCCCTTTTTGTTAGCAAAGCAGAGGCAGAGCTTTTTAAAACCCTTGCGCCAGAATCTTCCCAAAAAATCGATTATTGGGAAAACGGAGTAGATCAAAAATTTTTCTCTCCAGAAATAAAATTTGCAAACCCCTATCCCCAAGGCCAAATACCACTGGTTTTTACTGGAGCCATGGGTTATAGACCCAATGTAGATGCAGTTGTGTGGTTTGCTAAAGAAATTCTGCCCTTAATCCGACAAAAAATAAAACAGTGCCATTTTTTTATAGTTGGGGGTGGTGCTAGCCAATCTGTGCTACAGCTTGACCAGATTAAAGGGGTTAGCGTGGTTGGCAGAGTTAAGGATATCCGCCCCTACATTGCCTATGCCAGAGTATCTGTTGCACCATTGCGATTAGCAAGGGGAATACAAAACAAGGTATTAGAGGCCATGGCCATGGCCAGACCCGTAGTAGCAACTCAGCAAGCTATAGAAGGAATAAACCTACCACCCGATATGGAGAGATGGATAAACAACTCTGAAACCGAATTTGCCCAAAGCGTGCTAACTCTACTAGGCAATAACCCCCAAGAAAATACACAAGATAACCAACTAGCAAAGGAGGCAGGAGAAGCTGGCTTAAACTTGGTGAGAGAAAACTACAACTGGGATAATAATCTCAAGCGAGTATTAAAAGCTTTAGATAAGGGTTGATCTGCTAATGAAAAATAACCCCATACTTGTAGTTCATCTTGTTTATAGGCTGGATATTGGTGGCCTTGAGACGGTAGTGGTTAATTTAATAAATCACCTACCACATGAAGAGTTTCGCCATGTAGTTATTTCTCTTACCCAAAGTTCTGATTTTAAAAAGCGCATTACAGCACCAAATGTAGGCTTTTATCAGCTAAATAAAAAAGCTGGTAAAGATTTAATGGTCTGGTTAAGGCTGTTTAAACTACTGCGAAATTTAAAGCCAGATATTCTTCACACCTGTAATTTAGCAGCTTTAGAAGGGGTTATTCCGGCCCGTTTAGCAGGTGTACCAGTTGTTATACATGCTGAACATGGGCGAGATAGCTATGATATAGACGGAAGCAACAAAAAATACCTCCTATTAAGAAGGTTTTTACTGCCGTTTGCTGACCATGTAATTGCGGTGTCTCAAGATCTTGCAAGCTGGCTAGCAGAAAAAGTAAAAATAACACCCGGTAAAATTAAGCTTATTATCAATGGAATAGAATCCACACTGCCCCCACGCAACAAAAACAGACCCTACAACCTACCCAACCCCCCAGACAATAAGTTTGCTAACTCTGATAGCTTTATTATAGGTACTGTTGGGCGACTGTGGCCTGTGAAAGACCAAAGCAATTTAATTAGAGCATTTGCCCTACTAGTAGATATATGCAAAGAAGATAGCAATAAGTTGCGCTTAGTTATAGTGGGTGATGGGCCACAACGAGAAGAGCTTGAAAAGCTGGCGTGTGAACTAGGTATTAACGAGAAATTTTGGATAACAGGCTGGCGGAATGATGTAGGGCAGTTATTGCGAAGAATGGATCTTTTTGCCCTACCATCACAAGCAGAAGGCACACCTTTGACCATTATCGAGGCCATGGCAGCAGCTCTGCCTGTGGTAGCAACTAATGTCGGTGGAGTTGCTAATTTAGTAATTGAAGGCAAGACAGGGTTTTTAGTTCCCCCACAAAACCATCAAGATTTGGCTCAAGCTCTTTATAATTACATTAATAACCCCAGCCTTGGCCCTAAACATGGATCAGCGGCAAGAGAGTATTACTTACAAAAATTTACTTTGGAACATATGGTGCATCAATATAAGAGTCTGTTTAGAGATAGTTTAGCTAAAAAAATCAGCTAGAGAGCAATTCAAGTTTTGATTTTTTCTTGTAAAGAGGTTAGTGTTAATAGGTATTTGTTAAAGAAAGAGTAACTTAAAAAAGCTTTTGGGGAAATGTACATGGCCGATCAACACCAAGATAGTCCTAAACTACCAGAGCAAAAAGCTTCGGGTATTGGGCAATCTGAGAAGCCTAACCTAAGCCCGGAAGATCAACTTCTGGCAAGACGGCGTAAACTACTAAAAGGTTTGGTGGCTGGTGTTCCAGCTATTATTACCTTGCAAAGTGGTGCTGCTTTAGCTGGCACATCCATACCTCGTGCTTGTTTGGATACTAGCCAGGGAAAAAAACTAACAACTATGAATGTTGGGGGTCGCTGTAAAACTGCGGGTGCAGTGACAGGTAATGAAGAGTGGCATTATGCCCCACCCCAAGGCAATACATCTGTATTTGGTGTAAATAGCGGACCAGGTGGCGGTACAAAATATTGCTTACCCTACATGACAGCTAATGGAATATTAGCTACACAAAACCAACCAGCAGCTAACAGATGGGGAGCATTAGCGACAGGTGGTGGTACAGATGCTGGGCCAGTAAGTGGTACTTATTATGCTGTAAAACAATCATGTTGGACCTCTTTTTATCGTTGATACAATAATATTATTGCTTAAACTTCAAATACTGTGAATATCTCTCAAGAAACCCAGTGGATTGTGCCCCAAAGGTGCTCTCTGCTATGGGAGCAATTCGAAAACGGATGTTTAATATTTAACCCACTATCTGGCACTACCCATCTTCTTTTTGACCCGGCTCTAGAAATTCTTAAATTATTAGAACAAAAACCCATGACCGCCCAAACAGTAATCCAAAGCCTTGACCTAGCTTTGGAGAGTAAAGCACAAAACAGTGAAGTGCTGGCTAATATCTGGAAAATTATCATTGATCTTGACCGCTTAGGGATTATTCAACCACTGTTTTTAGAAACCACAAAAAACAAGCAAACACCTACCTCATGATTATTGCCGATTTAAGCAATCGTGAGTTGACACGTATCCTAAATGGTCCTGGTCTACGTTGGGGTTCTGGTCCTTTTTCAATCCACCTTAAAAATTCCATCCCAAATTTTACCGACTATTTATCTCTAATTTACGGTGGGCATCCAGTTATTGAGGAGCCTTGGGAAGATATTGCTGATTTTCATATACAACTTACAACAAACTCTAACTATCGCCGTTTTTGGAAACCACAGGTCTTTTTTCAGCTAGATGGAGTAAACCATCTTGCACCTTTTCCCAAAGATCATGCCCCACCAATGTTTGAATGGGGCTGGAACTTTTCAATTGCAGGCCGGGCCAACCATTTTTTAATACTGCACAATGCGGTTATTGCCAAAGGAGACCGGGCCATGTTGTTGCCAGGAATACCCGGCAGTGGCAAAAGTACCCTTTGTGCTGCCATGGTTTTAAGAGGTTGGCGGTTGTTGTCTGATGAGTTCGCCTTGTTACATCCTGAGAGTGGTCTTGTTTTTCCAACTGCTCGCCCTATTGCCTTAAAAAACCAATCCATAGAGATAATTCGTGAATTTTCTAAAGATGCTATCTTAGGTCCAGATTTTGCCAAAACCCGTAAAGGCACAGTGGCCCATATGCGCCCCCCTGATGATAGCATTAAAAATATGGACCAAGTTGCCAAGCCTACATGGGTAGTCTCTCCACATTATCAAGAAGGACAAAACCAAATTTTAGAACAGATACCCAAAGAGCACGCATTTTTACTTGTGGCTGCTAATGCCTTTAACTATGAAACATTAGGAGATGCTGGCTTTAAAGCAGTCGCTCGTGTTGTTAAAGAGTCTACTATTTTTAATTTTCGCTATAGCAACCTTGAAGAGGCTGTTGAAACCCTGGAAATAATGACCAATAACGATAAAAAAGGTCTAGCTCCATGATTATTCAACCCTTAAAACAGAGAATTCTCTATCTGCCTCTGTTTTTTCACCGTCGTAAATTAACATGGTTAGCCCAAAAACTCTGTCTTTTGTTCCTACGTTTTCGCCCTATACATCCTGAGCTTATCCATCAGCTGGTACAAATATTATCCCAAAGTGACCAAATTGGGATTGCAATTCGACTATTAAAACAATACCTACAGCAAAACCCGCAAAACCCCTATCTTCATATAAGCTTAGGTAACGCTTATATGTCATGTCAAAGACTAGAAGATGCCGCAAAATGCTTCCGTAAGGCTTTAGCCATACAACCCAATATGATAGGAGCACTTATAAGTTTAGGTAGTGCGCTTACTCAACTAGGCAGGGTTGATGGGGCCATGAACTGCTTTTTTAAGGTTATAGAATTAAGGCCGAATTTTCCCAATAGCTACCACAGTATCGGTATACTTTTTTTAAGAGACAGCCAACCTGAGCATGCTATCCCATATTTTGAAAAAGCCTGCCAACTAAATCCTAAAATGGCATTCGCCTTTATACATATGGGCCATGCATTAACCGAATTAGGCCGTTTTAAAGAGGCTGAGGAGTCACTACTTAAAGGGTTGGCTATTGAAGAAGGAAATGCAGGAGGTTACAGCAGCCTAAGCGAGCTAAAATCTGATGATAAAAATAGCTCTCATCTAAACAAAATGGAGATATTACTACAAAAGAATATCTTATCTGCAAACGATCAAATTCTTATGTATTTCTCTCTGGGCAGAGGGTATATGAGACAAGGGGAGAAGGAGCGTGGCTTTAGGTTTTTATCTCAAGGTAACCAGGTCAAAAGGGCAAGTTTCCACTACGAAATAAACCAAGATGCAGCCTTTTTTAACCGTATTGTAAATTGTTTTGATACTGCTTTATTAGAAAAGTGTAAAGGTTTTGGCTCACCTTCTAAAGTACCTATTTTTATACTTGGCATGCCACGTTCTGGAACCACTCTTGTAGAGCAAATTATTGCTAGTCACTCTCAAGTTTATGGAGCTGGTGAAGGTATGGGGCTTTGGCATTTGACCGATGAGCTGGCTCTTTTGACCAAAACCAGAGAGGGTTTTCCTGAGGGTGTTAGAGAGATAGAGCAAAATTCTTGGCATGATTTAGCCCTGGCTTATGAAGGAGGTCTTAGGGAAAAATCAGCAGATGCTCTGCATATCACTGACAAAATGCCCCATAACTTTTTAAATGTTGGTCTCATCCATTTAATGTTTCCCAATGCTGTTATCATCCACTGTAAAAGGGAGGCTATAGATACCTGTCTTAGTATCTATATGCAAAACTTTACCGGTCACCATCCCTACTCCTATGATCTTACAGAGCTTGGAGAGTATTATCAGCTTTATCATGGCCTTATGGGCCATTGGCAAAACGTGCTGCCCAACCGTATGCTTGAGGTGCAGTATGAACAGATGGTGGAAAAACCAGAACAGACAGCAAAAAAAATTATTGCCACTTGTGGGCTGACTTGGGAAGATGGCTGTATGGATTTTCATAAATCTAATCGTGCAGTCCACACCGCAAGTTTAGTTCAAGTACGTAAGCCAATTTATAAAAGCGCAGTTAGTCGCTGGAAAAAATATGAAGCACAACTAAAACCTCTCATAGAAGCCTTGGGAACTCTGGCTCCTAGCAAAAAAGAAGAGGGTTAAAAAATAAAAATGGCAAAAAGTAAAAAAGCTGGCGATATATTTGTCGAAGTCTGGAATAAACCAGCTATATTTTCAACTCTAAATATTGATGAGCAAGATCTTTTTCTACGTATTGCCCGTAAGGCGGGTCTGCTCTCGCGTTTTTGCAACATCCTCGATACAGCTCAACTTAGCGACTCCCTCACCCCAAAAGTGAAAAATCATCTACAAGGCGCAAGAGTTGTAGCCCAAGAGGATGCACGGATGTTGCGTTGGGAGGTTAACCGTATAAAAAGGGCTTTTGTCGGCTCAGATCTTCCTCTTATTCTCCTTAAAGGGGCCGCATATTTAATATCCGATATCCCCATGGCCCAAGGAAGGCTGGTTGCAGATGTCGATATTCTTTGTAAATTATCAGATATTGCCCAAGTTGAAGAGTTGCTTAGTAACAATGGCTGGCAAGGGGTAGAATTAGAACCTTACGATCAACGATACTATCGTGACTGGATGCATGAAATACCACCCATGCGCCATAGTGAAAGATTAACAGAGGTAGATGTCCACCATGCTATTTTGCCTAAAACTGGTAGATTAAACCCCGATTCAAAACTACTTTTACAAGATATTGTTCCAGTAAAAGAAGAGACTAATATCTATACATTATCCCCTGTAGATATGACCCTTCACGGTGTAGTACACCTTTTTTATGATAGCGATTTTGACAAAGGTTTAAGGGGTTTAACCGACATGGATGGCCTGTTTCGCCATTTTGGTAAGCAGGATGAATATTGGCAAGCCTTGATTCCCCGCGCAAGACAACTTAATTTAGCTCGTCCGCTATATTATGCATTGCAGATGGGGGTAGAGATAGTGGCAACTCCTGTACCTAAAACAGTACAGGAAGAGATTAAAACTCATGCTCCCATACAGCCAATTGATTGGTTGATGACTATATTAATGCGACGAATGATGATCCCCAACCATCCTGAAGAGAAAAATTTTCTCTCTTGGTTAGCTTGGTTTTTACTTTTTATTCGTTCCCACTGGCTGCGTATGCCGCCAGGACTTCTATTTAAACATTTGACCAAAAAATGGGTCAGAAAGTGGCGTTTTGATGTGCGGAATCGTCGGACTGTTTGACATACGGGGTCAGCGTGACCCTGACCGAGCTATATTGGCTGATATGAACAACGCTATACGCCACCGCGGTCCGGATGGCGATGGGCTGTTTGCAAAGCCAGGGGTAGGTCTTGGTCACCGTAGACTTTCTATTATCGATTTACCTAGTGGTGGGCAACCTCTCTTCAATGAAGAGGGTACAGTGGCGGTGGTGTTTAATGGTGAAATCTATAACTATAAAACACTCACCAGTCAGTTAGAGTCTTTAGGACACCTTTTTAGAACCGTATCTGACACTGAGGTGTTGGTCCACGCTTGGGAAGAGTGGGGTGAAGGGTGTGTTGACCGACTACGGGGTATGTTCTCTTTTGCTATATGGGACCAAAAACGCGAAGTACTTTTTTTAGCTCGTGATCATCTTGGTATTAAACCCCTACATTATGCTTACCTACCAAGTGGATGGATTATTTTTGCATCAGAACTCAAAGGTTTAGCTGCACACCCGGCACTAGATAAAACTTTAGACCCTCGTAGTATAGAGTGTTATTTTGCCTTAGGGTATGTGCCAGACCCCAGAACAATATATAAAAGTGCAAAAAAACTACCTCCAGGTCACCTTTTGACTGTTCATAGAGGAAGAGGAGAGTGTCAACCACGGGTTTATTGGGACTTAACCTTTAACCCAAGCCAAAATATATCTATTGAAGAAGCATCAACCACTTTAATTGAACGACTCAGAGAGTCAGTCAACTCACAAATGGTATCTGATGTTCCCATTGGCTCTTTTCTCTCAGGGGGTATCGACTCCAGCGCAGTTACAGCTCTTATGGCACAAATATCAGCAGACCCAATAACTGCATGCACTGTATCGTTTGATGCAAAAAATTATGATGAAACCCCATTTGCTCAGGAAATGGGAGAAAAATATGGCCTTAACCATTTTATAGAAAAAGCAGACCCCAACCAGTACCACTTGATAGACCTAATAGCCCACCACCACGACGAACCATTTGCTGACAACTCTGCCCTGCCCACTTGGATAGTTTGTGAAATGGCCAGAAAAAAAGTAAAAGTTATTCTCTCAGGTGATGGTGGCGATGAATCTTTAGCAGGCTATGAGCGTTACCGCTTTTTTATGGCAGAAGAGAAAGTAAGAGCAGCCATGCCCCAATGGGTTCGCAGCTCTCTTTTTGCTCCCATGGGTTGGGCCTACCCTAAAGCAGATAACTTACCACGCGTTTTAAGAGCCAAATCAACTTTGCAATCCTTGGGGTTAGATGCTACCGCAGGTTATCTTCACGGCGTGTCCATGTCATCTGGTGATATCCGTAGCAATATGTTTTCGACCGAATTTAAAAATAAGCTCATGGGGTTTAATACTGTACAAGTTTTTCAAGACCTTGAGAAAAATGCACCACAAGATCCACTGTCACGTATTCAATATTTTGATTTTAAAACTTTTTTAGCAGCAAGAGTACTAACCAAAGTAGATAGAGCAAGTATGGCCCACGGTCTTGAAGTTAGGGTTCCACTGCTAGACCACGAACTTGTTAACTGGATGGCAAACCTGCCCCCAGATCTTAAACTTTTTGAAGGCCAAGGCAAACATATCTTTAAAAAAGGTTTAAAAGGACTGGTTCCAGACCAAATCCTCAAACGAAAAAAACAGGGTTTCTCTATACCAGCGGCTCAATGGCTAAGGGGTCCACTAAGAAAACGACTAAGAGGATGTTTTCTAGAAAAACGCTTAAAACAGTCTGATATTTTTGATTTGGACTACTTAGAGGTGCTAGAAGAACGTCACATGGGCGGCAACAAAAACTATAGCGGGCCACTTTGGGCAGTGTTGATGTTTGATGCCTTTTTAAAAAAAGAGATGGGTTAAATAATGTAAATGATGTTAAACTGATTTAGTAATATATAATTTTTCCAATTAATAGCAGCACAAACAATAACCAACCCCTTCATTAATTCCCGCGAAGGTTAAAACCTTCATATTTCTGCATTGTCACACTAGCCCGGA
>JADGBW010000180.1 GCA_015231305.1 Magnetococcales bacterium
TGATCTGAACGATGCCGCTGAAAAGGCGGTTGCGTCGATCCAATAAGGAGAATCACTCATGAGCATTTTGATCGACAAGAATACCCGTGTTATCTGCCAAGGTTTTACTGGAGCTACAGGTACATTTCACTCAGAACAGGCCATAGCTTATGGCACTAAAATGGTTGGTGGTGTAACTCCTGGTAAGGGTGGGTCATCTCATCTTAGCCTACCAGTTTTTAATACAGTTTTAGACGCTGTTAAAGATACAGAGGCAGACGCCTCTGTTATATTTGTACCACCACCATTTGCTGCTGATGCTATAATTGAAGCAGTAAGTGCTGGCATTAAACTAGTTGTCTGCATCACAGAGGGGATTCCGGTCCTTGATATGATGAAGGTCAAGCGGTTTATGGAAGGTAAAGAATCTCGCTTAATAGGGCCAAACTGTCCCGGCATTATTACCCCAGACGAATGTAAAATTGGTATTATGCCTGGCCATATCCATAAAAAAGGTGGTGTTGGTGTGGTCTCGCGGTCTGGCACGTTGACTTACGAAGCGGTTTATCAAACATCTGCTGTTGGTTTAGGCCAAAGTACCTGTGTTGGTTTGGGTGGTGATCCTATTAACGGTACTAACTTTATCGACTGTCTCTCCCGTTTTGAAAAAGATCCTGACACTGAAGCTGTGGTTATGATCGGCGAAATTGGTGGAACAGCTGAAGAAGAAGCAGCTGAATGGATTAAACAAAATATGAGTAAGCCTGTTTGTGCTTTTATTGCTGGAGCAACTGCTCCTCCTGGTAAGCGCATGGGTCATGCAGGTGCTATTATTTCTGGTGGTAAAGGTACAGCAGCAGAAAAATTTGCTGCACTAGAAGATGCAGGTGTTCATATAGCTAAATCACCTGCTGAGATGGGTGTTGTAATTAAAAAAGCGATGTAAATTCAAGTCCTGTTGGAGATCTTATCAATTAAGCTGGACGTTCTACTAAGAGTAAGAAAGGGAGTATGATTCGATGGCGAAAAAGGATCTGATTATCCGCCTCGGCGGTGAAGGTGGCGAAGGCGTAGTCTCCGCTGGCGACTTCATCGCAGCTGCGTGCGCAAGAGCTGGGCTTGAGGTTTATACCTTCAAGACTTTCCCCGCTGAAATTAAAGGTGGCTACTGTATGTACCAAGTTCGGTGTAGTGCCGACAGAGTATATAACCAAGGTGACACCTTCGATGTTTTCTGCGCTTTTAATGGTGAAGCTTATGAGATGAACAAACATCTCCTTATTCCTGGTTCTGTTTTTGTTTATGACGGGCCCGGTGGTGATTTTGAGCCAGAGATCCCAGAAGGTGTTACAGCTTATCCTATACCTATGACCAAAACTGCTCAGGCTCTTAAGTCAAAACGCTCTAAGAATATGGTTGCCTTGGGTGCACTGTCAGCGTTATTCAACATCTACGAAGGCACATTGAAAGAGGTTTTAACCAAGAAGTTTAAGAGCAAAGGTGACGATATCCTAGAGTTTAACCTTGGTGCTTTTGACGAAGGTAAAAAACTAGGCGAAGCTTTAACCAAAGTAGACGATTACAAGGTTGCAGTACCTAAAGATCCAGGCGATGTTATCATTATTTCAGGCAATGAAGCTTGTGGAATGGGTGCAGTATTAGGCGACTTAGACTTCTTCTCTGCTTATCCTATTACTCCTGCAACTGAGGTTGCAAAATTTGTGGCAGAACACCTACCTAAAAAAGGTGGAACTCTGTTGCAAGCCGAGGATGAAATTGCTTCTATAGCTCAAGTACTTGGTGCTTCATATGCTGGCAAAAAAAGTATGACTGCTACATCTGGCCCAGGTTTAGCTCTTATGTCTGAGTTGCTTGGTATGAGCACTATGAGTGAAATTCCTTGCTTCTTGATTGATGTCCAGCGTGGCGGACCTTCAACAGGTATGCCAACTAAACATGAGCAGTCTGACCTTTTCATTGCTATTCATGGTGGTCATGGTGACTCACCCAGAATTGTTATGTCAGTTGAAGATGTGAAAGATTGCATTGATATGACCGTAGAAGGGTTAAACCTTGCTGAGAAGTATCAGTGTCCGGTAATTCTACTATCTGACGGTTCATTAGCGTTCTCTACGCAGACTGTACCTGCACCAAACACAAACGATTTTACTCATGTTAATCGTAAGCGTTGGGATGGAACTGGTGAGTTTAAGCGTTATGAATTAACTGATGATAATATTTCCCCAATGTGTGATCCTGGTACGCCAGGTGGACAGCACATTGCTACAGGCTTGGAGCACAACGAGGCTGGTGCACCAAGATATGGTGGTGCAGATCGTGTCAAACAAATCAATAAGCGTTTTGGCAAACTAGAAACTGTAGAAGCTAGCTGTAAACCAACTGAGGTTGATGGTGAAGGTGATGCTGATTTGGGTATCATTGCCTGGGGAAGCACAATTGGTGTTGTGCGTGAAGCAGTTCAGCGTTTGCGCGATGAAGGCTTGAAGGTTAAAGGTTTTTATCCAAAATTAATGTGGCCTATGCCTGTTGGTCAATATGAAGCTTTTGCCAAGAGCTGTGGTGGCAACATTTTAGTGCCTGAAGTTAATCATCAAGGACAATTAGCCCACTTTATTCGTTCAGAAACAACTATTAAGCCAATATCTTATCCAATCAGTGAGGGTCTGCCATTTACACCTTCAATGATTGTTGAAAAATCTAAGGAGGTGCTCTAATGTCAACAGCTGCGCTACATAAAGTTGAGATGAAGCCTAAAGAGTATAAGTCGGATATTCCTGTTGTTTGGTGTCCAGGTTGTGGTCATCACGGCATTCTCAATGGTATATATCGTGCCTTATCTGAATTAGGTGTTGATACTGACAACATGATGTCTATCTCTGGTATTGGTTGTTCTTCACGTACACCATACTTTATTAAATCTTACAAGATGCACACTCTCCATGGTAGAGCAGGAGCAGTTGCAACTGGTGCACAATTAGCTCAGCCAGAGCAGATGGTAATGGTTACTGGTGGTGATGGTGATGGTTTCTCCATTGGTGGTGGTCATATGCCACATATGGCACGTAAAAATGTCAACCTAACATATGTGCTTTATGATAATGGCATCTACGGTTTGACCAAAGGACAGTATTCTCCAACCTCGCGTCCTGAAATGACTGCCTATACTACTCCTTATGGCGGTCCTGATGAGCCGATGAACCCTCTTCTTTATATGCTTACCTATGGTGCAACATATGTTGCTCAGGGTTTTGCTGGTAAACCGAGAGTATGTGCAGAATTGATCAAGGGAGCTTTGGAACACAAGGGCTTTGCTTACGTTAATATTTTCTCTCAATGCCCAACTTTCAACAAGATCGATACAGTACAGTACTATCGTGACTTAGTAGAAGAGATTCCTGAAGATCATGATCCTTCCAGGCTTGGTAGAGCAATTGAACTTGCTCGTGGAATGGAAAATGGTAAAGCACCAATGGGGCTTCTATATAAAACTGATAAACCAACACTAGATGAGAAACTAGCTGACATCGTCACCAAGGTTGGTGGTCACAAAGATTATGATATAAACAAGATTGTTGATCTTTATCGTCCATAATATCTTAATGTAGTGGAAGAAAAAATGGATTGTTATACAGATGTTGATGCCCTTATTAAGGCTTGTGGTAAAAACGGGAGTCTAGTAAATGCAGATATCTCTTACCTTAAAGTAGAGGGCGTTGACTTTGCAGGGATCTCACTTGCAGGCTCTAGCATCCATGGGACAGTCTTTGAAAATGTCAACTTTGATGGTTGTAATTTAAGCGGAACTTTCATTCAAGATGGTGATTTTTCTGGAGTGACATTTGTTGGAGCAAATTTGGAAGGTGCTTTTTTTCAAAGGATTGATCTTTCTAAATGTAATTTTGCTAACGCCACTTTAAGTGGCGTTAGCTTTTTTTTGTGTAAATTACCAGGGGCAAATTTTAGTAATTGTGATTTGGTTGGGTCCAAAATTCTTGATTGCAACCTAGAGGGTGCAGACTTTACTGGTTCCACAGTTATTGGTGGTGAATTTAGGGAGTCCGATATAACAGGGGCCATTTTTCACGACTGTAATTTGCAAAATGCAGATTTTCGTAAAGCCAACATATTTACAGCCTCTTTTAAAAATATGCAGATTGACGGTGCTCTATACTATGGTAAGTCGCCATGGGATGGAGAAGCCAACAAAGAAGACTGGCAAAAGAAGATGTTGGTTTTTGATGGAGAGTAGGGTATGAACGCGCCTCTACCAACTGGACCTATCACACCTTTACAAAAGCAGTTATTTTTTCAAGCTTCAAGGCGTTCTATGGCTGAAGTAGAACGAATTTTAGCTCGTTTTATGCAGTCAGAATTGCAAAAATTAGATGATGGAGCATGTGAAAGGCTTCTGACTTTCCTTAATAACCCAGACCCAGATATTCTTGATTGGCTAACAGGTGTTTCTTCGCCACCAGAGACAGTTGATGGAGAAGTTTTTTCTTGGTTGATGCAGTTCAAGAGTGAGGTTTGTTAAGGTTTTGCAAAAAAAAACGTCTTTTTTATTTTTTATTAGTATCCCCATGACCGTCATTAATGTATAAAAAATACTCCAAAAAAAATTAATTATTTTTTTATTGTTGGTATTCTCATGATCGTTGATCATGTTATGTTATTTTATTGTATTTGAAATATAATACATATCCCCATATTTTTTTGAATTCTGTAAGGAGTTTATTGAGTGAATCTTATTTTTATGGGCCCTCCAGGGGCCGGGAAAGGTACCCAAGCTCGTCAAGTTGCTGTTAAATACGGCATTCCACAGCTCTCAACAGGTGATATGTTGCGTTCTGCGGTGAAGGCTGGCTCTGAGGTTGGTTTAAAAGCTAAGGCAGCTATGGAGAGCGGTGGCTTGGTTACAGATGATATCGTTATCGGTATTATTGGCGACCGTATTGGAGAATCTGACTGTGCATCAGGATTTATTCTCGATGGTTTCCCCCGTACAGTTGCTCAAGCTGAAGCATTAGAAAAATTGTTGGCAGAAAGGTCTATGAAAATAGACAGTGTTATCGACATCACTGCTGACAATGAAGCTTTGGTGGCAAGAATTACAGGCCGTAGCACTTGTTCTAAATGTGGTGAAGGATATCACAAGCAGCATAAAGCTCCGGCTAAAGATGGCGTTTGCGATAAATGTGGTGGTGCTTTAGCTACCCGTGCTGATGATAACGAAGAGACAGTTAGAAACCGTCTTGAGGTATACGAAGCTCAAACTGCACCGGTTATAGGCTTCTACAAAGATAGTGGAAGTTTTAAAACCGTTGATGGCATGCAGAACATGGATGACGTGTTCGCATCATTGTGTAATATTCTGGGCTGATTTTTCTTTCAGTCTTATGTAGTTATGTCCTTCATTGAAGGACAGCTGGTAATAATTTTTTAGGGAGACATGTCTATGGAGTATACACAAGGTGGGCTGATGATGGCCATTGCGTGCGGGTTAGGTGCTGTAGTTTACGGTTACAAATCTCGTGATTGGATTCTTTCGTTACCTACAGGTAATGAAAAAATGCAACAAATTGCTGGTGCCATCGAAGAAGGTGCTCAAGCTTATATGAAACGACAGTATACAACTATCGCTTATGTTGGTGGTGTACTATTCGTTTTAATTGCAATGTTTTTGGATTTCACAACAGCTATTGGTTTTGCTGTTGGTGCTGTGCTTTCCGGTGTAACCGGATTTATTGGTATGAACATTTCGGTTAAGTCCAATGTTCGTACTGCTGAAGCTGCGAAAGATGGTATAAACGCTGCCCTTCAAGTAGCTTTTCGTGGTGGTGCTATCACAGGTATGTTAGTTGTTGGCTTAGGTCTTCTATCTGTGGCAGTCTTCTTTTTGATGCTAGTTAGTGGTGCTGACGATGGGGAGAGCATAAACTCTGTCATCAAGCCTCTTATTGGTGTTGCCTTTGGTGGTTCTCTAATCTCCATCTTTGCTCGTCTTGGTGGTGGTATCTTCACCAAGGGTGCTGATGTTGGTGCTGACCTTGTTGGTAAGGTCGAGAATGACATTCCTGAGGATGACCCACGTAACCCAGCTGTTATTGCAGATAATGTTGGTGACAACGTTGGTGACTGTGCTGGTATGGCTGCTGACCTTTTTGAAACCTATGTGGTTACCGTTATTGCAACCATGCTATTAACTTCACTGTTAATGCCTGAGTTTGGTAATGCAATCATCTATCCTCTAGTGTTGGGCGGTGTATCTATTGCTGCTTCCATTGCTGGTGTTTACTTTGTTAAAGCAGAGCCTGGACAAAAAATTATGTCTGCTCTCTACAAAGGTTTGATTGTTTCTGGCGGTATTGCTGCTGTTGCTTTCTATCCTGTAACAAACTGGCTTTTAAAGGGTATGGATCTT
>JADGBW010000181.1 GCA_015231305.1 Magnetococcales bacterium
TTAAATGGAATAGTTAAGATGGCGGAAAATTTTCAAGCAAACGTCTCTTATCCATTAAATATCTACTTATTTATGTTAGCATTTTTAATTTGTTAATTTGTACTTATTTACATTGTTACAAACAAATTTGCTAAAAGAAGGTATTTAAATCAGGTTTGGTCTACTTTTTTGGCTCCTTTCGAAAATGCATCCATAATTAAAATTAAAAAATATAAAAATAATCTTAGAATTTGAGAGCGGAATTTAATGAGCAAGAAACTTGGAGATCGCATCAAACTTGCCCGAAATAATGTTGGTATTTCTCAAAAGGGTCTGGCCAAAAAGGTGGGTCTCAGCCAAACAGCTATTCACAAGTTGGAGTGTGGCTGGTCGCTGTCTTCACGTCGTACTATTGCCATTGCATTAGCCTGTGGTGTTGACCCTATTTGGTTGGACAGCGGGCGTGGTGATATGCAGCTTTCTGGAGTTGATATTATAGAAAAAACTGAAGGCGAAAGCCAATTTCGTCATTTTCCATTAATTGCGAGAGTTCCACATATCCCATGGAGTTTAATTGATGAGATGTGTATTAATGATGATTTCGAGCAAATTGAGGCCAAGGCCAACAGCTGGATTCCTGTTGCACCCAGGACAAATGAACGGTGTTATGCGTTAACAGTTCAAGATGATTCCATGGAGCCGGAATTTACCCAAAGAGAGATAATTATAGTTGATCCAACCCAGAATGGAGGCCATAACCAATATATTATTGCTCGTCTGCAAGGTGACAACAACCCAACATTTAAACAGTTAATCGACCTTGGTAATAGCAGTTATCTAAAACCGTTAAACACTAGATATCCTCTTATTAATGTTGAGGGCAATCTTGAAATTTGTGGGGTAGTTGTCTGCAAGTACAAAGAATATTTTCCTTGTAGTAGCTAAAACTTGACCTGACAGTTTCCATTTTTTCATAAAAAGTGTCTGTCAGGTTATATTTGAGTCAAATTTCTACTTTCCCAAATCTGCTTTTTCATCAATTAAAGTATCCATTGGTGTTCTTCCACTACACATTTTCACCTTATGGGTTCTGTTATTAAAATAATATACTAACCAGGATCCAGAACCTTTTTTTGCTCCTCTATACTTGAATACATTTATTTACAAAAAAAATCTGCGTCTTTGTTGCCCATGTGCTGGAAACTCAATGGCGTAATCTTTGATTGTTAGCCCTGTTTGTTCGTCCACACTATTTTTTAGGTTTAGTACTTTGCAGCTTATTGCAATTAATGAGTCGATACCCCCATTATTTTACAGGCTTTTGATACATTATTAAGTTCATCTGCCAAATTTAATAAACCTACTTTGTGTTTAATGATAGAACTGTTACTTTTAAGCGTGAGTGAGAGTTACCTTTTTAGTTTTGATTGTTTATTAGACACCTACATCAAAGCTGGCAACTATCATTTTTTAAAGTAAAATGTCAAATCAAGTCGAAGCTATTACAGTTGAACTCCCCTCTTCCCCTTCATTATGAGCGACAAAAGTATGGCCCATAGAACGTGATTGAGGCTTATTTTTCACAACAATTTCAACATCTTGCCCTAACGCATTTAAAAACTTAAAAAGTCGTTCCAGGGTGAACCCTTTCAACTTTCCACCCAATATTGCAGACACCTTGGGTTGATCAATACCCAATATTTCAGCAGCCTCTATTTGCTTCAATTTGCGGTGTTTTATGATCTGGCTGATTTGGAGGGCTAGCTTAGTTTTGGTAAACAATTCGTCTGAATCAGCCAACCCCAAATCAGCAAAAACATTTCCACTACTCTGCTCTGCTTCTATCTGCTTATTCATGGCTCACCCCTTTTTCCAGTAATTCCCACCTTATTATAGAACAATCAAAACCAAACCAAGAAAAAAACCAGACTCCATATGATGGCAACTACTTAATATGTTAAATTTTATCACTTTCTAACTTGCGTTAATGCAGGATTCAACCAAAACCCAACCAAGAAATCATTATGCCTATATAGGGATATACCCAGCACGTGGATGTTCAATGTCGGCAACCCTGATAATATTTTCATCCAATGCCTTATTAATAACGCTAGATGCTGATGCAGCATTGTTTTCATTAAATCCAAAACGTTCATACAAGGATGCATTTTTCATACGCTTACCACTTAAGAGTTTTAGTACCGCATGGTGGTAACAGGCACGAATTCGTTCTTCAGGTGTCATTTCAGCAAAGGTTCGTGGGCCATAAAGTATAACTTGAATAGAAGTATCGCTTTCACGAAACAGTGGTGGCGGTAACTGGAAAACCTCAACTTGTGCAATCACTTTATCTAAACCACTACCCTGCTCTTCACAAAACCCCATACGACGCATCAATGTGGCTAATACTGCATTTCTAGATCATGGTGGTAAATCAATCATCCTGTCAGCCTTAACAAGAAGTTTGCCTGGATTGGTAATTTCAATGCGGTCTTCAAATAATTCAATTTGTGGCCCAACTCCGGTTTAAGTCATGTCTTGGTGAATGAGCGCATATGCTACCAACTCACGGATAGCAAACTCAGGAAATAGATAAAGTAAAATGTAAGATCAAATCGAAGCTATTACACCTGATATCATCCTCACATGCCAACAATTAATAATACTCCCCTTTTCTTAATTGTTGGTCTTTGGCGTTGTTATTGCTAATTAAGTTCTTACTTTAAATACTCTATGACATTATTCCCATTCGAACATATTTCTTAGTTTGCTAGAAATCATGTTACCCATTATAGACTGTTGACTTTTTGTAAACACACTTTTCCATTCTGTATTACTTCCTTGACGAAAATGTGACTTACCAGCTTTTGGTGTGAAGTCGATATTGTTAGGTAGATTATCTTTGTAACCAAAAAATTTAATTGATTCTTCCAACAACCTTTTTGGCTCTGATTTAAGCATTTTATATTCACTTAGATAAATCTTAAATCTAGAGTCATTCTCTATTACGTTAACCCAGCTCTCTAGCCAGAGGATATAATAAGGATATGTATTTCTAAATTGCCAATCTAATTTTTGTTCAAAGCTCCATAAATCATAATCTGATGGCGTCATGGCAATATTTGTATAACGCTCACAATAACTTGCACCAACTAGTGTGTTATTATGATGTGTCATAGAAAGTAAAGCTTGCCTTGGGTCTCTTACATGTAAATGTATTTTTTTTATACCTGAAGAATGTAAAGTATCTAGGTTGTATGGAGTCGGATCTATATGTGCTTGGGTAATACCACCTCCTTTTGCAAGGAATTCCGCCATTAATGGAACTACATGGTCAAAATCTGAATTATTATGCCCAAGAAGAATAGTTGGAAGTTTAAATGCATCAGTTAATGTATTTAACATATACATACTGCCAGATTTGGGAAGTGTATTTAAAAATATATAAGGCACACCTTCTTCTGAAAGTTTTTGATGTCTCTCATTAACATATTCTTTAAAACACCCTTGTTCTTGTAATGTTTTGTAATTATCCAAAAATTCTTTATACATTCTCTTATATAGAAACATCAGTACAAATTCATAGCTTCCATATACTCTAAGACCATTTTTATAGGCTTCATAAAATAACTCAAAACCCAATTCAGGATTAGAGCTTCGCACAAGTTCTGTACCTTTTTGGAGTGTGTGTTGTTCGCTTATATCCATGATAACTCTCGCAACATATAAATTTTTACATTTTTGTTAGATTTTCCAACATTCAAAACTATGCATACTAAATTGTGTCTGGTTTAAAATTAATTGTCTAGCTTTGTTGGTTACTGTAAAATTTGGAAAGATACAATAGCACACACTTACCTACAGTTAAGATCATAAGCCATAATCTTAACTGTTGGCTTTTTATGTGAACTTAGAGCATCCTTCCATTAAAACTTGTTTTAACTGCTAATAATACATTAATTTTAAATATTTTATTAGCACAATGTAGAGCAATACGTTCTTGAGAATTTGTGATCATGCAGACCATTTTAAAATTCTAAAAAGGTAAATCTCATAACTAACACATCATTAGGCCTCTTAAATGATAAAGTCTTCTATTTTTATGAGAAACAATAATTACCAATCTTACGTATACTAACAGGTTATGGAACTTAGAACTGCAAAAGAGTCGATCAAAATGGCTACCAACTCAATATGGCACTAT
Organism: Magnetococcales bacterium; assembly: GCA_015231305.1. Taxonomy (GTDB): domain Bacteria; phylum Pseudomonadota; class Magnetococcia; order Magnetococcales; family JADFYX01. The sequence goes on from JADGBW010000181.1 coordinate 4,184, forward strand.
ACGATGTTGATCATACAAAAAACTAAAGCCAGATCACCCTGATGTGGCAACCCTTTTCTAGACAACTTTCTACGTAGAAAAACTTATCAAATAATCACCTTTAAAGCTTTAAATATTGAATAAATACCTATGCCCATGCTAATAAGGCAACTATAATTTTTTCATGTATAAATGTCAGATCAACTCGCAATACTTACCCATAAATTCATGTTAATATTACTGCAATAAGTCACCATGATATAAGTATATGTAAAGGATGATTTTGCTATGAATTTCAGACATTATAATAAGAGTGATATACGGGTAATTGTTGAGCTATTTGCATCTGTGTTTGCTGCTTCAGAAGGGATAGCTGAAGGGGAGTTGATTGGCGGGTTATCTAAAGATATGTTCGAGAAGACTTATAAGAAAGACCTTCTCAATTTTGTTGCCCTAGATAGTGATAAGATAATAGGCTCAATTTTCTTTAGCCGCTTAGTTTTTGATAGTGACATAGAGGCGTTCATATTGGGCCCTGTGGCTGTTCATAACGACTACCAGGGTAAAGGGGTAGGTAAGGCCCTGATTAATTTCGGACTTGATGATCTAAAAAATAGAGGGGTAGATATTGCACTTACATACGGAGACCCACGCTTTTATAATAAGGTCGGTTTTTACCACGTTTCCCAAAAGACCATAAAAGCTCCTTTTGATCTTTCACAACCTGAAGGATGGCTTGCCCAATCCTTCAATGAAGAAACAATCAAGACTTTTACTGGCAAGTGTACATGTGTAAAAGCCTTGAGAGATCCCGCATACTGGTGATTTTCCTAATATTAAGAGGAAATTTAGCGATCAGCCTTTAACCTATTATTAGCTATTAACTTCTACTAATAAACATAGCTTATCAAATGGTTTTACCCGTTAAAAATCATATTTATGCCTTTAGCTTATAGCTATCATTTTGGGGTGGCGTTCCAAGTTTTACTTGGGTTTTCATCGCAATATGACCACTTACCATACAAACCAGTTGCTGTTTCGTTTACCACTAGACGACCCCAGTAATAAGTTGGAGCCTCATCTCTTCCTGTTTGCGGAGTAGAACATCTGTACTTTGAAGATGTTTGCGCCCAATAACCATTGTATAACCCAGCTTCTTTCTCTAAATAAACCAAGCCACCAGGATATTTATCATATGTTCCAACAAAAAGGTTATCATTATCAACCAAACCGTAAACATCTCCATATGTGGTTGAATATACAGCAGATAAAGCAGTACCACTAAAGATAAAAATGTTTACCATTAATAGTAAAAACATTAATTTAAATTTTTTCATCACTCTCTTCTCCATATTTTTATAATTATTTGTTATATGACAAGAGGCAGAGAATACATGTAAAAATTATAAGTTTCTATTAATTTTATTAAAATTAATTAACTGGTAAACTTGGCAATTTTATGGTCGTTAGATACCATAAATTAATACCACAGCAGGTGAAAAGATCATAACCACACTTGATCTCTTCAACTTTTTTTGGGGTATAGAGAGTACTATAATTGGCTTTACTTAAAAACTGTACACAATAAGAAACCCTCGTATTTCCCGCGAAGGCGGTAATCTATGGCAGCAACGTTGAACTCTATGGATTCCCGCCTTCACGGATAAGATGTAATGTTGGTTGTAGAGTGTCTGTTTTTGATTTTAAATCTCTATATTTATGTATTACCAATTGGTAGATAAGATAAACAAATTATCAATTTAGTTGCTTATTTTTTTTACCCAAAATACATACGCCAATTTAATATCTGGGTTGTTAGTTTGAAACTCATGCCACAATTTTAACGATATTAATGCATTTTTATCTGGGTATTGTTTTTTAAATTTATTTCTAATAAATTTACTATTGATAAACTTATCAAAACCAAGAAACTCTAGACCAAGATCCTGCAAAGCTGCTTCAATTTGTAGCAGCGTAAACCTATGCTCCTGAACATGAAATATTAAATCACGGCAATTACTTAAACTGTAAAAATCTTGAGATTTCAGAACTTCTACAATTTTTGATTCTGTATCATTTCTCATATTAATGATTTCCGAACGACAACGACGAATATCATCTGCTGAGTCTGTATATTTCCTTTTTGCAATTAGCTCTCTTGCTTTTACTACAGATTGACGAACCACCTCACCGTACAAGCCAATCTTCATTACTCCATTAGTACGTAATTTATTTACCAGCACTTTCCATC